>CBRG010000081.1 GCA_000470535.1 Streptomyces sp. AW19M42 | reverse complement strand
GCGGCCGGCCCGGCCCAGCGGGATGCCGGCCGCGGCCTTGTCGGGGCGCTCGGGGTCCTCGTGGAACTCGGTGCGGATGATGCCGGGCGACACCGCGTTGACCCGGATGCCGGCCGCCGCGACCTCCTTGGACAGTCCGACGGTCATCGTGTCCACCGCGGCCTTGGCGGCGGCGTAGTGGACGTACTCGCCGGGGCTGCCGAGGGTGGCGGCAGCCGAGGACATGTTCACGATGGCCCCGCCCCCGGTGCGGCCCATGTCGCGCACGGCCCGCCGGGCACAGAGCAGGTACCCGATGACGTTGACGTCCAGGGCGCGCCGGAGTCCGGCCGCATCGGCGTCCGCGAGCGGGCCCGTCGGGCCGCCGATGCCCGCGTTGTTGACCAGTCCGGTGACCGGGCCGAGTCCGTCGGCCGCCGCCTCGAAAAGCTGGTCGACACCGGACCCGTCGGTCGTGTCCATCCGTACCGTGACGCAGCGCCGGCCCGTTGTGCGTACGGATTCGGCCACGGCCTCGGCGGCTGCCACGTCGGTACGGTGGCCCAGTGCGATGTCGTGGCCGTCGGCCGCCAGACGCAGACAGACAGCCGCGCCGATCCCGCGGCTGCCGCCGGTGACCACGGTGACCGGATGACGGCTCATGAATGAATGCCCCTGACTCCCGTGCGATACCCGGTGGCCCCGCCGAGGGGCCATCATAGGGAGTGGTGATCGAACTCCGTCCGGCGACGTTCCGGAAACGGCCCGTCCGGAAACGGCCCGGCCGGCGGCGGTCGCAAACGGCTCGGTGGACTGCCACCCACTCATGGAAGGGTGACAGTCCACCGGCGGTACACGTGAGGCGGTGCTACACGGGGAGGTCGCTGCCGCCCTGGCCTGCCTGCCGCTCGCTCTGCTCCTGCAGCTTCCGGGCCTTCTCCTGCAGTCGGCGGCGCTGCTCCGGGTCGTTGGTGCGCTCCGCGGCCTCGGTCATGTGCCTGGCCTTCTCGCGCATCTGATCGGCTCGGCCGGTTTCTCCTGCAACGCTCATCGTCGCTCCTTGGACGGTAGGGAAGAGCGGGCTCCCTCAGAGAACCAGCGCTCCGGGGCCGTCGCACCCCGAACCGCTACGTACCGTGAAGGTGCCAGGTGGGGCGGGCCTCGGGAGCGGCCGTGGCACCAGCGGGACTCGGGGGCCCGGGACGCTGGCATGATCAGGGGTATGAACGAGCGCATGATCGCCGCGTGTGACGGGGCATCGAAGGGGAATCCGGGGCCCGCGGCCTGGGCGTACGTGGTGGCCGACGCGGAGGGCAGGCCGTTCCGGTGGGAGGCGGGGCCGCTGGGCACCGCCACCAACAACGTCGCCGAGCTCACCGCGCTCCAGGAGCTGCTGGAGTCCGTCGACCCGGGTGTGGCGCTTGAGGTCCGGATGGATTCGCAGTACGCGATGAACGCCGTCACCAAGTGGCTCCGGGGCTGGAAGCGCAACGGCTGGAAGACCTCGGCCGGCAAACCCGTCGCCAACCGCGATCTGGTGGCCCGCATCGACGCCCTGCTGACCGGCCGGGTCGTGGACTTCGTCTACGTCCCCGCCCACCAGGTGGACGGCGACCCGCTGAACGCCCTGGCCGACCAGGCGGCCAGCGAGGTGGCCGTGGCGCAGCGCGCGGCAGGCACCTCCCAGGGTTCCGCAGCCCTGCCGGTGCCCGTGGCCGCCCGCGCCTCCGAAGGGCGCCGGACCGGCGGTACGGCGAAGAGCACGGGCGGGACGGCCCGCGCCGGAGCCACCATCCGCGCCCGGTACGCGGGTCGGTGCCACTGCGGCAAGCCGTACGCGGCCAAGGACACGATCGCGAAGAACGACCAGGGGTGGGGCCACCCGGAGTGCCGCACCGCCTCCGCCTGAACCGCCCCCATCCGGCTCGCACCGCCGCCGGCCGCCCAGCACCGCCTCCACCCGGCCGCTCGTCGCACGGGCCCGGGTGATCCGGCCCCGCCGATCCGCCCCGCGCGGCGGGTTCCGCGTGCCATGATGCGGCTCCGGCGGAGCGGTCGACGCGCCGGGGCCGCGGACAACGGCGACACGCTGGGGGGCGTATGGAAAGCAAGGGAACGGTGCTGCGTGAACTGCGCGGGGCGCAGAAATCAGCCAAAGGGGTGTCGCTCTACTCGCGGTACGTGAACCGGCCGGCGGGGCGGATCTTCGCAGCCGGCGCGTTCCGGCTGGGCATGACGCCCAATCAAGTCACCTTGGTGAGCGCTGCGTTCACCTTCGCCGCCCTCGCGTCCGTGGCGCTGGCGAGGCCCACGTGGGCGCTGGCGGTTCTGGTCTTCCTGGGGCTCGCCGTGGGGTTCGCCCTCGACTCGGCCGACGGGCAGCTCGCCCGGCTCACCGGCCGGGGAGGCCCCGACGGCGAATGGCTCGACCACGTCGTCGACTGCGCCAAGATGATCCTCGTCCACACCGCCGTATTGATCTCGTTCCACCGCTTCTACGACCTGCCGGCAGAGGGCTGGCTGCTCGTGCCGCTCGGCTTCCTGTTCGTGGCCGTGCTGACCTTCTGCGCGGGGCTGTTGCGGGAACAGCTCGGGAAGGCGGCTGCCGCAGACCGCCCGGAGCCGGACGGCGGCGCCGGACCGCCGCGGGCGGTCTCCCGGCTGCGGGCCGCGGCACTGCTGCCGGCCGACTACGGGGTGTTCTGCCTGGTGTTCCTGCTGCTAGGTGACGAGACGGTGTTCCGGATCGGCTATGCCGTGCTCGCCGTCGTGCACGCGCTGTTCCTGGTGGCGTTCCTGGTCAAGTGGTTCAGGGAGCTGAAAGCGCTCCGGGCAGGCTGATCAGCGAGTCCAGCGCCCGGCGCAGCTGGGTGCTGGACGTGTGCACGGTGTACGGGAAGTAGACGACCTCCACGCCGACCTCCGCGAAGTCGCGTTCGAGCCGTTTGCCCTTCTCCGTGTCCCGCCAGTCGTCGCCCTTGAAGATGACGTCGAACCTGACCTGCTGCCAGGTCTCCACCTTGTCGGGGACGGTCTCGACGAACGCGGCGTCCACGTACCGGACGCTCCGTACGATCTCCAGCCGCTCCGGCAGCGGAATGACCGGCCTGTGGCCCTTCGCGAGGGCTGCCATCTCGTCCGAGACGACTCCCGCGACCAGGTAGTCGCACTGACTGCGGGCATGCCGCAGGATGTTGAGGTGACCCACGTGGAACAGGTCGTAGACACCCGGCGCGTAGCCGACCCTGTGCACCATCCGTTCTCTCCCCCCACGGTGAACGCGATGTCCGTGTCCCACCGGCAGGTTTCCGGACATGGCATCCGGTCCGGTGGGATATCGGTATCGGTGTTGATCGTGCAATGACCTTACTGCGGAGACCACTTGCGCATCTCGTGAACGGATAAGCTCACTTTTGGGGCTGTTCCTTGGGGGGAACACAGGTGGCTCCGGGGGGAAGGCGACCGTCCGATGCCAGACGCAGATCAGCTGCCGTACGCAGGTCAGCACGAGCCGTTCCGGAACCGCCGGCTGCTGGTCGTCTCGACCAACTACGCGCCGGAGCTGACCGGAATCGGCCCGTACGCCGCTCAACTCGCGGAACACTGGGCCGCGTCCGGCGCCGAGACCCATGTGCTGACCGGCATGCCGCACTATCCGTCGTGGCGGACAGAGCCGGAGTACCGGGGTGTGTGGCGGGCGGAGGAGCAACGCTCGGGGGTGACGGTCCACCGGCGAAGACACTATGTGCCGCCCCGTCAGAGCGCCCTGAGCAGAGCCGCTTTTGAGGCATCCGTCCTCGCGCACGGTCTGGTCGCCCCGCCCTCGGTGCGGGCGGACGCCGTGATCTCTCAGATGCCGAGCCTCGCGGGCGGGGTCCTGGGCGCGCGGCTGGCCCGTCGCCACCGCGTTCCGTACATACCCGTCGTGCAGGACCTGATGGGCGCCGCCGCCGCGCAGAGCGGCATCCGCGGCGGCGACCGGGCGGCGGCCGTGGCGTCCCGGGCCGAGCGGTACGCACTGCGCGCCGCCTCGCTCGTCGGCGTCATCCACGAGAGCTTCGTCCCTCGGGTCACCGCCTACGGGGTCGACCCCGGACGCATCCGGCTCGTCCCCAACTGGACCCACGTGAAGCCTCCTTCGGCCGACCGTTCCGTGACCAGGGCGCGCCTGGGCTGGCGGGAGGGCGCCCCGGTGGTCCTGCACTCCGGGAACATGGGGCTCAAGCAGGGGCTGGAGGTCCTGGTCGACGCGGCCCGGCTCGCCCCCGAGATGCACATCGTGCTGATGGGCGACGGCAACCAGCGCGAAGCCCTGCTGGCGCGCGCGGCCGGGCTGCCCAACGTCGAGTTCCTGCCGGCGGCGGGGGCGGACGAGTTCACCGACGTCCTGGCCGCCGCCGACGTCCTCGCCGTGACCCAGCGCGCGTCCGTGCTCGACATGAGTGTGCCCTCCAAGCTGACCTCGTACCTCGTCTCCGGCCGCCCCGTCGTCGCCTCTGTGGCGGACGAGGGGGGCACCGCCCAGGAGGTGCAGCGCTCCAGGGCCGGGCTGCTCGTCGCGCCCGAGGACCCGGCCGCGGTGCTGGCGGCCGTCCGCAAGCTCGTCGAGCAGCCGGCCGCCGCTGACGAACTCGGCGCCCACGGTCCCCGTTACGTGGCCCAGCACCTCGGCCGGGAGGCCGGTCTCGCCCGCTTCGACGCACTGCTCACCGAGGTCCTTCAGGACGCCGCCCAAGGGAGACCACGCCGATGACCCAGCCGATCCGTGCCCTGGAGGACCAGGACGAACCCGCGCTGCTGCGCGATCAGTTCAGGCAGCTCCTGCGCTACCGCGTCCTGCTCGCGTGCGGCGTGGTCCTCGGGCTGCTCGGCGGCGGCTGGCTCGCCCTGAGCGGCGAGGACACCTACACCTCCACCGGGGAGGTGTCGGTGCGCTCGGCCGCCTCCGACCCGTTCGCGGCGGGCGCCTCGGCCGACAAGGGCATCAACATCGGCTCCGAACGCCAGACCGCCGTCAGCGACGCCGTGGGCACCGTGGCCGTCGGCTCGCTGGTCAAGCACGGCGACCGGATCGAGGTCGGAAAGCTGCTGACCGGCCTCCAGGTCACCAACCCGCCCAACACCCTGGTACTCAGGTTCTCCTACACCGCCCGCGACCCCGAACAGGCCAGGGCGCGCGCCCAGGCGCTCGCCGAGGCCTACCTGGAGATCCGCCGCGAGCGCACCGAGAACAGCATCGACAACATGGTCGACGGGTACCGGGCCCAGCTGAAGCCGCTCACCGAACAGCGCGACCGGCTGGCCGAGCAGGAGACCGGCACCGCCGGCAGCGACGTCACCAGCGCCCGCGCCAACATCATCGTCGCCATCTCCGAACTGAGCCAGAAAATCTCGGAGTTGCGCGCGCTCGACACCACGCCCGGCTACCTGAACAAGAAGCCGGTCGCGCCCGAGCGGCCCACCGGTGCGGGACTGCCCCTGCTCCTCGGCCTCGGCGGCGTCGTCGGACTCGCCCTCGGCCTGCTGCTGTCCTGGGTGCGGCTCGTCTTCGACCCGGCGGTCCGCTCAACCAGGGAACTCGTCCGCTCGCTGGGTGCTCCGCTGCTCGGCACCCTGCCCAGGGAGCGCGCCGGGGCGGGCCGGCTGCTCGCCATCGGACGCGGCGGCAGCCGGCTGGCGGAGGAGTACCGGGCGGTGGCCTTTCGGCTCGCGTACGACCCGTCGTTCGCCGAGCGGCGACGGCTCCTGGTCACGGCGCCCCGAGGGGACAACGCCATGGCCGCCGCCGCGGCGGTCAACCTGGCGGCCGCCTTCGCGGAGATGGGGCGTGACGTCCTGCTGGTCGAGGCCGATCTGCGCACCCCGTCACTGGCCAGGGACCTCGGCGCCGCGAACCGGGGCGGGCGGCCCCGCTGGGGCGCCGAGCGCGACGAGCGGGGCTGGCCCTCCGACAGCCGCACCAACGTGGACGTGCCCGGCTCCGGGGCCTTCACCCTGATCGCGGGCCGCCGGATGGACAACGTGCCGCGCGCCCTGACCTCCGCGCCCGTCGGCCGGATCGTCGCGGAGGGCGGCCGGCCCGGAGCGGTCGTCATCGTGCTCGCCCCGCCCGTCCTCTCGTACGCCGACGCGGTCGCGCTCATCGACCGGGTGGAGGGTGTCGTGGTGGTCTGCGACCCGCGCGAGGTGCACCGCAGCGACCTGGAGCGGATCCGAGAGATCATCGGCGCCGCGGGCGGGTCCGTGCTCGGCACCCTGTTGCACCCCGGTCACGGAAGGGTTGAGCGCCGGGCGCGCCGGAAGGCGGCCAAGCGCCGAGCCGGTGACGGACAGACACCGGGACAGGGACGCGAGGAACAGGGCGGCCGCGCGCACCCGGACGGGCCCGGCCGGACCGGTGGCGGCCGCGCCGGAGACCCCGCCGAGACGCTCGGCCTGCGCACCCTGGACGGCGGCAGCACCCGGCACGGCGGCGGAAGCGGCCACACCGGTGGCAGTGACCGCAGCAGTTCCGCGGGACACAGATGAGGGCACGCACCGCGGTCGTCTGCTCGGTCGCGGACCAGGGGGTGGCCGCGCTCACCAACATCCTGGTCCTGGTGGTGGCGGCCCGGCTCTCCACCGTTTCCGACTTCGCCCGGTTCTCCGGCGTCTACCTGGTCTTCACCGTGCTGCTCGGCGTCTTCGGCGCCTACACCGGACAGCCGCTCGTGCTGCGCAGGGGCGCGGGTGAGGAGACCCGTGGCGCCTGCCGCTCCGCCGTCGCCTTCACCCTGCTCGTCTCGGCCGTCCTCGGCGGTGTGCTCGCCGGGGTCTGTGCGGTACTCGTGGGAGACACCGCGCGGGCCCTGATGATGCTGGGACTCGTCCTGCCCGTCGTCCTCGCGCAGGACACGGCCCGCTACGCCTTCGCCACGCTCCAGGCCCAGCACCTGGCCCTGGGCGGAGACACGCTCCGGCTGGCCTGTGTGCTCGGCGCGCTGACCGCGCAGTCGCACGGCGCCTCGGCCGCCCGGCTCGTCACCGTCTGGGGCCTGTCCGCGCTGCCCGCACTCCTGCTGTCCGCCACCCTGCTGCATCGCCGGACCGCCGGAACGCCCGTGCGGCTGGCGCCGCTGCTGCGGCGCGGGCACCTGGGCCGACGGTTCGTCGTCGAGTTCGGGGTGGGCAACGCCACCAGCCAGCTCTCCGTGCTCGGTCTGGGCGTGGTCGGCAACCCCCTCGTGGTCGGGGCGCTGCGCGGCGCGACCACCCTCTTCGGCCCGCTGAACGTGCTGTTCACCTCCGCCACCGGCTTCGGGCCGCCGTTGCTCGGACGGCTCGCCACCGACCGGCTGCGGGTGCGGGCCACCGCCGCCCTGGCCGCCGTACTGGCGGCGACCGCCGCCGGCTGGGCCACCGTCCTGGCGCTGCTGCCCGGGTCGGCGGGCCGCCATCTGCTGGGCGACACCTGGCCCACGGCGGGGGCGCTGCTCCCCGCGACCGGCAGTCAGTACGCGGCGATGGCAGTCGGCACCTGCGGGCTGCTGGCGCTGAGACTGCTCGATCCGCGCACCACGCTCTCCATCCAGGTGGTCTTCTCGCTCGCCGCGGTGGGCTTCCTGGCCGGCGGTTACTGGCTCGGCGGGGGGCCGGGCGCCGCCTGGGGCCTCTGCCTTGGCTCCGTCTGCAAGGCGATCGCCACCTGGACCCGGGTGGCCCGGCTGAACCGTCGCCGTGCTGCGGAGCGGGCCCCGGTCAGCGCGACCGCTGTCCGTTCCGGTCCCTGAAACTCGTGACCAGCGCCAGGCACAGCGCGGCGATGGCCAGCTTCCCGGCCGCCTGCAACAGTGGGCCGCGCAGCAGGATGAAGGTGTACCCGGCGATCAGCGGTGCCGCGATGGCCAGGACGCTGCCGGGCCCCGGCCCGTCCCGGGAGACCGCTCGCGCGTACCGGCGGTCGGTGCGCGCGGCCGCGTACCCGATCAGGGCGAATCCGCCGATCATGCCCGGAGCGCCGAAGTCGACCCACAGCTCGGTCCACAGCGGCGCCGAGAGGTTGGTCATGTTCATCCCCATCCACTGCCCGACCCGGACCCCGGTGTCCTCGGGCTTTCCGCTCCAGGCCGCCCGTGGCACGAAGAAGAAGGCGGAGCCCGCCAGTTGACGGCCGTAGGTGTGACCCCGGGTGTCGACCCAGGAGATGGTGTTGGCGAACATGACGGTCTGGTCGTAGTCCTTGGTGGCCAGCGGCTCGAAGACCGAGGACGACTCGACCGGCCGGTACCCGGAGTCGTCGTAGCGGAACCGGTCGGCGTACGGGAACAGCACCAACGCCCCGATCACCCCCGTCGCCAGCACCGAGCGGTACATCGCCGCACTGCTCGGGAACGCCGTGAACAGGAGCGAGACCAGCACGGTCAGGAACCAGTAACGGGCGTTGGAGACCGGATTGTTCACGACCAGGTTCACGATCAGCAGCGCGAACCAGACCAGTACGGTCGACGGTGTGCGACGGGCCCGGCGCGAGGTCACCAGCCGCCGGGTGAAGAAGAGCAGCGCGAGCAGCGCCGGAACCGTGCCGAACCCCTTGAGGAACGCGGAGCCCACATTGGAACCGCCCGACACCACCCCGCTCTCCGCGACCGAGGCGCTGATCTCCTGCCTGCTGGAGAAGAAGACCGCGGGCCCGCCGAGCTTCAGCACGTAGTAGCCGCTCGCGGCGAACGCCAGCAGCACCAGCAGCCGCAGCCGGACCGGGTGCGCGGTGGCCCGGCCACCGCTCCCGCGCGCGGCCGTACGCCTGCGCAGCGGACGCCGGGACGCCAGCAGCGCCCCGAGGTCGAACGCCGCGCACCCCACCAGGACGAGCGCGATCGCGGTCACCAGATCGGAGCGCGGCCCGACCATCGGAGTCGGGGTCTGCCCGATCACGGCCTGAGCGAACGGGGCCACCCCCATCGCGATGTACACGAACATCCAGAAGACGCCCTGCAGCAGCCGGCGCCTGGTGGACAGGATCATGGTCGCCAGGCGCGCCCCCGAATAGCACGTCAGCACCAGTTGGAGCCAGTACCCGGTGTCCCGGGTCCCGCTCCCGGGCTGCGCGGCGACCAGCGCCGGCAGGAAGCAGACCAGACAGAGGATGAGGGGTACGGCCAACGCCCGAGACAGCATCGCCCAGGACATGGGCTTGGCGGGCGGCTCCACCGGAGTCGGCGGCCCGCCCCCCAGGACGGGACCGGACGGTGCCGCCCCGTGCACGGACGTCATCTGTTCCCCGTTCCGTAAGCCTGTGAACACTCTAACGAATCAACCCACTTGGGGTGATGTGATGGCTAGGCTGTGAACAGCTGCCGAGGTCGAGGGGAACCCTGGTGAAGATCCTGCACGTCGTCACACTGCACACCCCGGACCACGCCTTCGGCGGTCCGACCCGGGTGGCCCTGAATCTCTCCGGGGTCCAGCGCGCCGCGGGGGACGACGCGCGGATCATGGCGCTCGGCGACGGATTCGAGGGCCCGCTGCCGCCCCTCGTGGAAGGGGTGCCCGCCCACCTCTACCAGGCCCGCCATCTGCTGCCCAGGTTCGAGGTCAGCGGCATCACCTCGGGACCGCTGCTGCTGGCCGCACGCCGGATGATGCGCGGCGCCGACATCGTCCACGTGCATCTGATGCGTGATCTGGTGACACTGCCCGCCGCGCTGCTCGCGCTGGCGTCCGGGACCCCCCTGGTCGTCCAGACGCACGGCATGGTGGACCCGACCGAGAACCGCGTCGCGCAGCTGACCGACCTGCTGGGCGTACGCAGGGTCCTGCGCCGGGCGGACGCCGTGCTGCACCTCACCGAGGCCGAGCGCGTGGATGTGAACGCCGTCGCGGCGCCGGTGCCGCTCACCCGGACCGTGCGCCTGGTCAACGGCGTACGGCCGCAGGAACGCAAGCCGGGCCGGGACCCCGGGCGGCCGCCGACGGTGCTCTTCCTCGCCCGGATACAGGAGCGCAAGCGCCCGCAGGACTTCGTCGCCGCGATGCCCGCCGTGCTGGCCGAGCACCCGGATGCCAGGTTCGTCCTGGCGGGGCCGGACACCGGGGCCCTGCCGGGGACCCTCCGGCTGGCCCGCGAGCTGGGCGTGCTGGACTCGCTCGATCACGTGGGACCGCTCGGCCACGAAGAGGTGCTGGAGGCGGGACGGCAGGCCGATGTGTACGTCCTGCCGTCCATCGAGGAACCCCTCGGCGTCTCGGTCCTGGAGGCGATGTCCGTCGGCACCCCCGTGGTCATCACCCGCACCTGCGGACTCGGGCCCGACGTCGCGCGGGCCGGTGCGGGCCGGGTGATCGACAGCCGGGTGGGCGAGGACGGGGCCAACGCGCACAAGGTCGCGCGGGCGGTTCTGGAACTGCTGGAGCCGAAGGCCAACGCAGAGGCGGGGCAGGCGGCCTGGGAGCTGATCGGCGAGGACTTCACCATCGACGTCGTGACCCGGACGCTCCGGCGGACCTACGAGGACGTGGTCCGCCGGAAGCGCCGGTGACTCAAGGAGCGGGCGCCTCACGCGACTTCAGGGCGATCTGCCACCGGTAGAAGCTCATCGCGAGGGCGAAGTCCAGGCCCGCCCGCCCGTCCAGGAAGCCCCGCCGGTACACGTACATGTACGCGAACGACACCAGCGGCTTGAACGGTGCCTTGTGGAAGAGCTGCCCCTGGCGGGACTTGACCCGGCGCACCTGTTCCTTGACCTCGGGATGGTGCTCCAGCCACGCCTCCCAGTCCGAGTACCGGTTGTGCCGTTCGAACCAGGCGGTTACCGGGTCGAGGTCCTGGTGCTCGATCGGGTTGCGGAGGGCGCCGGCGCTCTCCGCGACCGGCTGGTAATGGCCCTCGACCTCACCGATGCCGGGTGCGTCGAGATCCCCGACCTCCGGGTACCGGCTGCGGGTGCGGTCGGTCAGCGACCGCTTGCGGATGGTGTAGCCGTGCCGCAGCCGTTTCCCGGAGAACCAGTACCCCAGCGGAACGTCGTACGCGGCGGGTTTCGGGGTGTCCGGATCCGCGAAGATCTGCCGCAGTTCGGCCAGCAGACCGGGGCTCAGCCGCTCGTCTCCGTCGAGCAGCAGAATCCAGTCCAGGTCCGTGCGGACGTGGTCCAGGCACCACTGCTTCTTCCGGGGGTGCCCGCCGTCCCAGGTGTACATGACGACCTCGGCGCCGCACTCCGCGGCGATCTTCGCCGTGTCGTCCGTACTGTGCGAGTCGACCACGACGACCGCCTCGAAGTGGCCGAGGACCGACTTCACCGCCTCCGCGATGTTGAGCCCCTCGTTCTTCGTGGGGATGGCCACGGCTATCGGCAGCCTGTTCATCCGTTGTCTCCTTCGGGCAGCCAGGCGTAGCAGCCTGTGGAGGTGAAGGCGCGGGCCGCCGCCGGGATCGTGATGCGGCTGCGCCTTTCGTCGTCGGACGAGCCCGACGCCAGGACCTTGCCGTTCGCGCCGGTGATCTCCCAGCCGCAGTTCTTCGTGGGCGCGACATCGCGATAGCCGCCCGGCCGCAGCCGCGCTCCCTCGTAACGGCCGTCGGGGTACGCCCGCGATGCCTCTGCCACGAGCTTCCTGTGCTGGGTGCACAGCTGCCGGGCGGCGGGCTCGGCATCAGCGATCTCACCCGTGGCCACGGCCCCGGTCGCGATGTCCCGGTCGACCTTGACCAGATACGTCAGCCGGTCGCAGGTCTCCTGGCCGGTCTGGAGCACCGCGGCCGGGTCCATGCCCTTGGGCACCCGGTCGACCAGGTACTTCTTCTGCTTCTTGGTGAACGTGCCGGTGGCCGGGGTGAGTTCGTCGGTGGGGGTCTTGGGTGGCTCACTGGAGCGCGAGGCCCGCGGCCCGGCCGGGGCGGAGCCGGACGGTTCCGCGGGCGCGCCGGCCACCGGCCCCGCAGAGGCCCCGGGCCCGGCGCCGGCCGTCTTCTCCTCGCCTCCACCGGAGGAGGAGCCGCAGGCGGCCAGCGCCGCCGCCGTGATCACGGCGGCGGCGCCGGCCAGGAACGGATGCCTCATCCACCTGTCCTCAGGGCGTAGTGGGCACTGACCTGGGCAGCGGTCAGCGCGGTCGGGTACACGGCGGTCTCGTCGATCTGGCCGGCGAAGAAGTCGCTCGCCGGACGGTTCGGCCAGGTCGCCAGGTTGTCCCCGCCCACCCGCCAGTAGCCGGTGTAGGTCTCGTTCTTGGTGTACCTCGCGTTCGAGGCGCGGAGCTGTCCGTCCACGTACAGGGCCATACCGCCGGAACCCTGGGTGGCGACGACATGGTGCCAGGCACCGTCGTTGTAGGCCCCGGGTGTGCTGACGGTCTGGCCGCCGGTGTTGTGGGTGCCGAAGGTGAGGCGTCCGTTGTTGAGCATGTACACATGCTTGTCGTACTTGCCGCTGGGCTCCATGGTGTTGCTGCCGAAGCCGATGATCTTCCCTCCCCGGGTCGTCTTCGTCTTGATCCAGGTCTCCACGGAGAACTTCGAGGTCTGGTTGTGGGTCCGATTGCTGTACCCGTACTGGGTGGACCCGTTGAACCCGATGGCGGTCGAGGGGCCGGACACGGCCGCCGGGGTCTGCCGGTAGGAGGGCGTGTTGCGCAGGAAGCCGTTGTCCTTGCCCGTGCTGGTGTCGGCGGCGAAGGTGGACGTGCCCTCGTCGTAGCGCCAGTACAGGTTCGCCCCGTCGGACAGCACCCTGGCCGGGTAACTCTCGGCCTTCGCCGCCACGGTCGCGGTCACCGCGGGCGACTTGGCGCTGGTGTTGGTGCCGTCGCTCGCGCTGATCCGGTAGGTGTGCGTCTCGCCCGGTGCGACACCTGTGTCGGTCCACCGAAGCTGCGGCCGGTCCCAGAACACCGAGTAGCCCGTCGTGGTGTACACGGGGGTGCTCGCGCCGTCCTTGTAGATCCGGTAGGTCAGCTCACCGTCGTCCGTGTCGAAGCTCGTCTGCCAGTTCACGTCCACCTTGCCCGGGGCGACCGTGGAGACGCTGACGTTGGGCACCCAGGGCGCCCCGGTGTCGGGCCCGTCGGCGAAGCGGGTCAGCCCCTGCTGCGGTGAGCTGTTGACGGTGGTGAACTCCCCGCCCACCCAGAGGTAGTGGTGCCCGCCCCTGTCGGTCTGGGCCATCGCCCGGGGGCCGACCGGTTCCCCGATCCCGTCGTTGGTGTCGGGGAACCACGGAAGCAGCTTGGGATCGTCCACGGACTGGGCCAGCAGATGCTTGCGCGGCTGGTCCGGGAACTCACCCATCGAGGCGCAGTCGTGTGCGTGACTGCCGCTGTAGAGAACCCCGCTGTGCACCAGGATGGCCTGGGTGGCACCGAGGCAGGTGTCGCGCCAGACCTGCTGGAAGGTGGCCAGGTCCACCGCGATCCGGCCGTCGAAGACACCGCCCCCGGTGCCCTCGTTGGCGGTGTAGAACTTGGTGGCGTCCGCGGTGAGGTCCTGGACCGTCGAGGTGTCCGGGATGAAGCCCGGGTAGCTCTTGTCCAGGGCACCCGTCGTCGCGTTCACCACCGCGAGCGCGTGCGACGTGGTGCCGTTGACAGTGAAGAAGTCGCCGCCGATCACGACGTGCTGACCGTCGGGGGTGACCTGGACGGCCCGGCCGACCTCGTCCGTGTTGGCCTTCCACGGCTTCAGCGCCGCGGCCGTGGTGACCGCGGCGAACTTGTTCCGGGTCTGCCCCGCGACACTGTTGAAGTCACCGCCGAGATACACCGTGTCGTCGGTGACGGCCAGGGCCCGTACCGTCGCGGAGACGGCGAGCTTGAAGTTCGTGCGCGGAGTGCAGCTCGCCGTGTCGATGGCCGCGATGTTGCTCACCCCCACGCCGTTCACCGAGGCGAACTGGCCACCCGCGTACAGGGTTTCGCCATCGGGGGAGAGCGTCAGGGCCCGCACGGTCGCGGTGCCCGTGGACTGCGTGAACGACAGGCGGCAGCCGGTCGGCGCACCGGTCGCGGCGTCGAACGCGGCGAAGTTCACCGCCGGCTGTTCGGACGTCCCGGCCGGCGCGTCCGGCGGCCGTACGGTGGAGAAGGTGCCGCCCGCGTAGACGACCCCGTCGTCCGTCGCGGCCATCGACCAGACGATTCCGTTGGTCTGCCAGGTCGAGAGGTCGTCCGCGGTGAGCGAGACCGGAGGGGTGAGCGCCGCTGCCGGAGAGCCCCCGGCAGCGGCGCTCAGGGCCCCGGCGAGCAGGCAGAGCGCGGCGGCCGCGGCGCGTGCCCGGCCACGGGATCTGCGCCCCGTACTTTCGTTCATCATTCAGCTCCGAAGGTGAGAACGAGCTGCGGCCGGTAGGCCGCGGTTGCGACGCCGCCCGACCAGATGCGGAGCCAATCCGCTCCGTCGCTGGTCAGGGCGGACGAGTTGGCGGAACCAGGGGCCCCGCCCGGCGCCATCGCGTCCGTCTCCACCGAGTAGCCGGTGGAGACGGACGCGCCGGCGGCGGTCCCCCGCACCGTCGAGGCGAGGCCGTGTCCGTGAAGTCCCGCCGTACGCCCGAAGGGCAGGCGAGACCTGCGGACACGGCCCGGCCCCGACGGCCGGGAGTTGTAGGTGACCGACGACTCGGTCCACGTGCCGGTCACCGGCACGAGACGGTGGTTGTCGGCCGAGCCCGCGGTGGGGTCCGACGAGGCACGGAAGCCGGGCCGGGCGCTCCTCGGCCGCTGCCCGGCCGGAGCGGCGGGCAACTGGAAACGGAGGTAGCCCAGATAGGCCGTGGTGCCCCACGAGACGAGCTGGTTGTCGTTGTCCGTGGTGTTCGCGGCGCTGAGCGCGAGGACGGCCCCCACTCTCCCGCCCCGGGTGAGCCCCGGGCGTCCGTGGCCGCTCAACGGTCCACCCGCACCGCGGCGCCGGTGAGCTGGTCGGCCAGCTGCCTGATATCGGCGTCGACCATGATCCGGGCCAGCTCCCGCGACTTCACGGCCGGCTTCCAGCCGAGCAGCTCCGCCGCCTTGGACGCGTCCCCGATCAGCGCGTCGACCTCGCTGGGGCGCTCGTACTTCGCGTCATACCTGACGTGCTCGCGCCAGTCCAGACCGGCGTGCTCGAAGGCGTACTCCAGGAACTGCCGGACGCTGACCCCCTCACCGGTGGCTACCACGTAGTCGTCCGGGGCATCGCACTGGAGCATCCGCCACATGGCGTCCACGTACTCGGGGGCGTAACCCCAGTCGCGGACCGCGTCCAGGTTCCCCAGGTGCAGCTGCGTCTGGAGCCCCGCCTTGATCCGGGCCACCCCGCGAGTGATCTTCCGGGTCACGAAGGTCTCGCCGCGGCGCGGGGACTCGTGGTTGAAAAGGATTCCGTTGACCGCGAACATCCCGTATGCCTCACGGTAGTTGACCGTGGACCAGTACGAGTAGACCTTCGCGACGCTGTACGGGCTGCGCGGGTGGAACGGCGTCCGCTCGTGCTGCGGCGGCGGGCTGGCTCCGAACATCTCGGAGGAGGACGCCTGGTAGACCCGGGTATCGATCCCGCTGGCGCGCACCGCCTCCAGGAGGCGGGTCGTGCCGAGTCCGGTGATGTCCCCCGTGTACAGCGGCGCGTCGAACGAGACCCGGACGTGCGACTGCGCGCCGAGGTTGTAGACCTCGTCGGGCCGTATGTCGCGCAGCAGGTTCACCAGGGCGACCCCGTCCGCGAGATCGGCGTGATGCAGGACGAAGGAGCGGTCCGCCTCCTCCGGGCCCTGGTAGATGTGGTCGATCCGCTCGGTGTTGAAGCTCGACGAACGGCGGATGAGTCCATGGACCGTGTATCCCTTGTGGAGCAGCAGCTCGGACAGGTACGAACCGTCCTGTCCGGTCACGCCGGTGATGAGCGCGGTCTTCGCCACGTCTCCCCTTTCTGTGGTCGCCCGAGAGGCTGTTGGCCGCCGAAATTTCAGAGTTTGAGCGATCTGCGGTAAAACGTCACCGCGGCGTGGAGCTGCTGGCACAATCCGAGCCATGACGACTGATCTCCCCGGCCCTTCCCAGGAATCCGTCCCGCCCCTGCTACGGCCCGGCGCCCGGGTGTTCGTCGCCGGCCACCGAGGTCTGGTGGGCTCTGCGGTGGTGCGCCGACTCACCGCCGAAGGCCACGAGGTGGTCACTCGCGGCCGCGACCGCCTGGACCTGCGCGACGCCGAGCGCACCGAGGCCTTTCTGCGTGAGGCCCGGCCGGACGCAGTGGTGCTGGCCGCCGCCAAGGTCGGCGGGATCATGGCGAACAGCACCTACCCGGTGCAGTTCCTGGAGGAGAACCTGCGGATCCAGCTGAGCGTGATCGCCGGGGCGCACGCGGCGGGCGTCGAGCGGCTGCTCTTTCTCGGCTCTTCCTGCATCTACCCCAAGCGCGCCCCGCAGCCCATCCCCGAGAGCGCCCTGCTGACCGGCCGGCTGGAGCCGACCAACGAGGCGTACGCGCTCGCGAAGATCGCCGGGATCGTGCAGACCCAGTCCTACCGCCGGCAGTACGGCGCCTCCTACATCAGCGCCATGCCCACCAATCTCTACGGACCCGGCGACAACTTCGACCTGGAGACCTCGCACGTCCTGCCCGCGCTGATCCGCCGCTTCCACGAGGCGCGGCGGAGCGGAGCGCCGGCCGTCACGCTCTGGGGCTCCGGCAGCCCCCGGCGGGAATTCCTGCACGTCGACGATCTGGCCGCCGCCTGCGTGCTGCTGCTGGAACGCTACGACGGCGAGGAGCCGGTCAACGTCGGCTCGGGCGAAGACCTGACGATTCGTGAACTCGCCTCGACCGTAGCTGATGTGACCTCCTATCAGGGACGGACCGAATGGGACAGCGGCAAGCCGGACGGCACCCCGCGCAAGCTGCTGGACGTGTCCCGGCTGGCCTCCCTCGGCTTCGCACCGCGGATCGCGCTGCGTGAAGGAATCGCCACGACCTACGCGTGGTGGCTCCAGGAGCAGGGCGCCCAGGTCTGACCGGCGGACCTCCCGGCCGGCCGGGCGGGAGGTCCGCCGGGAGGGCACCGTCACGCACGCCGCCGCCCGCCCGGCCCTCTCCGGAACCCCGCATCCGCCGCCGCACTCAGTACGCCCCGCGGCCGTCGGTGACGGCGCGCAGTGTGCGGGCCATCAGTCCCATGTCCGTGGCCACCGACCAGTTGTCCACGTACCAGAGGTCGAGCGACACGGTCTCCTGCCAGGACAGGTCGGAGCGCCCGCTGACCTGCCACAGGCCGGTCAGCCCCGGTTTGACCGAGAGCCGCCTCAGCTCGCGCTCGTCGTAGCGGGACACCTCGTCCGGCAGCGGCGGACGCGGACCGACCAGGGACATGTCACCTCGAAGGACGTTGAGGAGCTGGGGCAGCTCGTCCAGGGACGAGCGGCGCAGCAGTCGGCCTACGCGGGTCACCCGGGGGTCGCGGCGCATCTTGAACATCGGGCCGTCGGTCTCGTTGCACGTGGCCAGCCGCTCGCGGTGCCGTTCCGCGTCCACCACCATCGTGCGGAACTTCCACATGGTGAACGGCCGGTTGTGCTGCCCGTGGCGGATCTGCCGGTGGAAGACCGGTCCGCGCGAGGTGAACCGGACCGCCGCCGCGACCAGCAGCAGCAGAGGGGCCAGTACGAGCAGGCCGAGGACGGCACCGGTCCGGTCCACCGTGGCCTTGAGCGCGGCCTGTGGCCCACGCCGCAGTGGCGGCACGATGTGCAGCAGGGTCAGCCCGGCCGCCGACGCCGGCCTGACGCGGCCCGCCGCGATCTCCGAGAGGTGCGAGAGCACGGACAGCTCCAGTCCGCCATCGTGGAGCCCCCAGGACAACCTCCGTAATCGCTCCTCCGTGAGCTCCGGCCCCGGTATCACCAGCGCCAGATCCGCGTCGTGCGCGAAGGCCGCGCCCAGCACCGTCGAGGCGTCGTCATCGGCCGGAGCGGGCGCGAGCCGGCCCGGAACCGGGGCGTCACAGCTCAGCGCGGCCGTCCCCACCGGCACGGCGGCCACCACGACGTAGCCGTGGTCCGGACGGGAACCGAGCAGCCGCACCGCCCGGTCCACCCCCGCGGCCGCCCCGACCACCAGTACCCGGCGGGCCGCCCGCCGCTCCCCCCGGGCGGGCAGCCGGCGCACCCCGGACACGGCCGTCGTCGCCAGCAGGCCAGGGATCAGCGCCACCACAGCCGACGCCGGATCGATGGACCCGTCGGCCGCGGTCCAGAGCACCGCCAGCACGCCGACGAGCAGCAGCCAGTCCCCGGACGCGGTCAGCGCCCCGGGAGGCCGGCCGGGCGCCCGGAGCGAGTACCGGCCGCGCGCCGCCCTCACGCACGACCAGGCCAGCGCCGCCGCGACCGCGCCGACCAGGGCCCGCGGCTCACCGTCGGTGCGCAGCACGAGCCAGCCGGGAACGCCGAGGCCCAGCAGGTCGAAGCAGACGACCAGCGGCAGATACCGGCCGGCCCCTCTCCTCGGCCCTGGCCGGGCGGCACGCTCGCGCTGTACGGTCGGGCCCTGTGGCAGCCGGTCGAACTCCTGACTGTGGGGCCGGTTCGAAGCGGTCCGTGGAAGCGGCGCCCCAGCCAGTCCCACGGGTCCTGATATTCCGGTTTCGGGTAGCTCGACATGCCCCATGAACCCCCCAGTCACAGTTGCATCTCCACAAACGGGGCGCATCCGCCGATCCTGTGGACTGACGGATGCGCCCTCGCTCGGTGCACGATATCCACACACGTGCCATTTCGCTGGAGTTCCAGCGAAGTTCAGAAATGCGGTGTGAGCCGGAACTCGTCCCCATCCGGGCAGGATCACGGGTTCTGTGCGGGGGTGTTGGTATTTGGGACGCACCGGAATCGGGCGGTGTGCGGATATGTACCGGCGCTCCGCCAACTACTGTACGTGGTCAGCCGGTTGATGTGCGCTGCCGCCTCGCCCGAGGGGCCCGCGGCGCCATCTGGGAGAATGCACCGCCGGGGGACTGCGCCCGGCCACGAGCGAAAGAGGACGCACGGTGACTCCCGCGGAGAAGAACTGGGCCGGAAATGTCACGTTCGGAGCGAGACGGCTGTGCGTCCCCCGCTCGGAGGCCGAACTGCGGGAGACGGTGGCCGCTTCCACCGCGGTGCGCGCCCTGGGCACCCGGCACTCGTTCAACACCGTGGCCGACACCGCCGGGGACCTGGTCTCGGTGGCGGGCCTGCCGCGCGTGGTCGAGATCGACCCGGGCGCGGGAGCGGTGACGGTGAGCGCGGGGTTGCGCTTCGGTGAGTTCGCCGGGGAACTGCACGAGCGCGGCTTCGCCCTGCACAACCTGGGTTCGCTCCCGCACATCTCGGTGGCCGGCGCCTGCGCGACCGGAACCCACGGGTCCGGCGTCGGGAACCGCTCGCTCGCCGGCGCCGTCCGGGCACTGGACATGGTCACGGCGGACGGCGGAACCGTCTCGCTGCGGCGCGGTGACCCGGACTTCCCCGGAGCGGTGGTCGCCATGGGCGCGCTGGGTGTGGTGACCCGGCTGACGCTGGACGTGGTCCCGGCCTTCGACGTACGGCAGTGGGTGTACGAGGATCTGCCCGAGTCCCGGCTGACCGGCGGTTTCGACGAGGTGATGTCGGCCGCGTACAGCGTGAGCGTCTTCACCGACTGGCGCCCGGGACCGGTCGGCCAGGTCTGGCTCAAGCAGCGGGTCGGGAGCGGGGGAGTGCGGCAGGCGCCGGCCGAGTGGCTGGGCGCACGGCTCGCGGACGGCCCGCGCCACCCGATCCCCGGGGTGCCGGCGGGCAACTGCACCCGGCAGCAGGGTGCGGCCGGCGCCTGGCACCGTCGGCTGCCGCACTTCCGGCTGGAGTTCACCCCGAGCAACGGGGACGAGCTGCAGTCGGAGTACTTCGTGGCCCGGGAGGACGCCGCGGCCGCCTACCGGGCGCTGGGCAGGCTCCGGGACCGGATCGCCCCGCTGCTCCAGATCGCCGAGATCCGTACCGTCGCGGGAGACGAGCTGTGGCTGAGCCCGGCGTCCGGCCGGGACTCGGTGGCCTTCCACTTCACCTGGATACCGGACACCGCGGCGGTGGCGCCGGTGCTCGGGGGGATCGAGGAGGCGCTGGCCCCGTTCGGCGCGCGGCCGCACTGGGGCAAGGTCTTCACCACCGCCCCCGACGTCCTGCGCACGCTGTACGGGCGGTACGCGGACTTCGAGAAGCTGATGGCCCGGTACGACCCGCACGGCACCTTCCGCAACGACTTCCTGGACCGGCACTTCCCGGGCTGACAGCCGGTGCGGCGGAGTTCAGCGGCTCTCGCGCTCGTCCCTCGCCCTGGAGGGCCAGGCGGCCGCGGACCGGCCCGGCGCGAGATGGTCCACCACATCGGCCAGCTCCTCGCAGGCGCGCTCGATGCGGCGGCGGATGTTCTGCTGCTCCGCCACGATGGCGGCCAGCAGCAGCGAGGTCAGTGCCACGGCCCCGTTGAGCACCGTGAGGTTGATCATCACCTCCAGCATGCTGTGTCCGTCGAACGGCCCCACCTGATCCGTTCCCGCCACCACCGCCAGGACGGACACCAGCAGCGCACACGGCGCGCTGCCCGCCAGCTGGAACCGCAGCGCCGCCCAGATGAGGATCGGGAACACCAGATAGAGCATCGACAGCGGACCCCGGGTGGCCACCAGCGCACCCGCGACCGTGACGACCAGCAGCGCACCGGCCTCGATCCACCGGTCGGACATCCGGGGCAGCCGCGCCTTGCGCAGCACGACGAGCACCAGCGGGGTGACCACGAGCACCCCCATGGCGTCCCCGGCCCACCACGCCACCCAGACCGTCCAGAACCCGCTGGCGGGCAGCTTGCCGTCCACCGCGAGCATGGCGCTGCCCACGGTCGCGCTGACGGCCATCCCGGCCAGCGCGCCCAGGAAGACCAGCAGGACTCCGTCGCGCAGCCGGTCCAGCTCCGTCCGGAAGCCCACCCGGCGCAGCATCAGGCAGGCGCAGACGGGCGCGAGCGTGTTGCCCGCCACGACGGCCGCCGTCGACGGCGACACATAGCCGCTGAGGGTCGCGATGACGACCAGCGAGCCGATGGCGATCCCGGGCCAGACGCGCAGTCCCATGACGAGCAGGCAGCCCAGGGCGATACCGGTCGGCGGCCAGAGGGGTGTGACCACCGCGCCGTGGACGGTGACCTGTCTCAGCAGGCCCAGGCCGCCGGACACGTAGTAGGCGGCGGCGACTGCCAGGATGCGCAGCAGCGCCACGGCCCTGCGCCGGTCTTCCTCGCTGAGGATCACGGTTCTCATCAGATCTCATCAGACACCGGACCCGGCTGGAGGCGGTGGCGTGACACGCACCACCCGGATCACCGCGTCATCCGGGAGCGGCGGGAAACGCGTCGTGGCGCACGACGAGCACGGCGGCGTCGTCCTCGTGGCCGGTGCGCTCCGCCGTTCCCAGGATCGCGTCGGCCAGTTCGTCCGCGTCGTCGCCGACCCGGGAGCGCACCAGCCGCACCACGGCGTCCAGCCCCTCGTCGATCGAGTAGGAGGGCCCCTCGATCACCCCGTCGGTCAGCAGCACGAACGCGCCGGGGGTCGTGAGGCGCCGGGTGGTGACCGGGTACTCCTCGCCGGTCTGGATCCCGAGCGGCAGACCGCCCTCGTCCTCGGTGGTGCCCGCCCGCCCGTCCGCCGTGGCCCACACCGCGGCGACGTGTCCGGCGCGGGCGCTCTGGAGCTCCCGGGTGAACGGGTCTATCCGGACGAAGGTGCAGGTGGCGAGGAGGCCGGAGTCCACGGACAGCAGCAGGTCGTTGGTCCGCCTGACCACTTCGCCCGGATCGGCCGCGGTGACGGCCAGCGCGCGCATCGCGATCCGGACCTGGCCCATGAAGGCCGCCGCCTCGACGTCGTGCCCCTGTACGTCCCCGATGGCGAACGCCAGCGAACCGTCCGGGAGCCGGAAGCCGTCGTACCAGTCGCCCCCGATGTCCAGACCGCTGCGCGCGGGCGTGTACCGGGCGGCGGTCTGCAGCCCCGGCAGATCGGGCAGCGACGAGGGCAGCATCTCCCGCTGGAGCGCCTCCGCCAGTTCCACCCTGGCCTGATGCAGTTCCACCTCGCGGCGCGCCCGCGAGGTGAGCTGGTGGAGTGTGGTCAGCAGCTCCTCGGCACTGGCCGAGCGGGGAGGACGACGCCGGTTCATGGGCCGCTCCCCAGTGCGTGTGGTGGCGAGCCGCACCACAGGGTCTGTCGTGGCGGACGATCCGGGAGGTCAACGCTTCGGATCCGGTACGGGGCCGCGCGCCGGCTGTTCCGGACGAGGCTCCGCTCATCGTATTTCGGTGCGGTGATCCGCGCAGTCCGAGCCGTCCCCGGCGGCGGGAGCACGCGGGCGCGCGGGGTGCGCCGGTTGGGTGGATGCTGGGAGTGAACCCGCGTGGGGGCGTCGCACGGCGGCCGGCGCGGGCCGGGAGGTGTGCGATGAGCCGGACGATGGAGTGGACGGTCCACGTTGATCTGTCCGAGCGGGACGGGGCGACGAAGGCGGAGGCGGTGCTGGACACCGGCACCGCGAGACTCACCGGCCACGGGGTCGCCCGCTGCAGCCCGCAGGACCCGGATGTGCCCACCATCGGTGACGAGCTCGCGGCGAGCCGTGCGATGCGCGATGTCGCGGCCCAGCTGATGAGCGTGGCCGACCGGGAACTCGGAGAGTCCGGTGCGGGGCGCCCGGACGGGCCGGTTCCGCCGCCCTACGCCTGGTCGGACGCGACGGCCTGAGCCGCACCGTGGGCGGCCGCGTCAGCTGTCTCGCCCGCTGCGGGGGCCGTAGCGTTACCGGCGAGTGGACCGGTTCACGCGAAACGAGAGACCCCCGGGTGGCGCCATGTGCTGGAGCGCGACTGCCGACCTTGTGGCGGGCACCGCCATCGCGGCGGTCGGCGTCGGCTGCGTCTTACGGACACGCCGGGTGCGGGACCTTCCGCTTGCCGCGCTCCCGCTGCTGCTGGGCGCCCATCAGATCATCGAGTCCGCGGTGTGGCATGCGGACGGCGGCACCGGCCCGGCGACCGTGGGCTGGGCCGTCATCGCCCTGCCGCTGCTGGCGCTCTGGGTGCCGGTGGGCGTCCTGTGCGCGGCGCCCTCGCATGCCCGGCGCCGCCTGCTGGTGCCGCTGGCGGCCGGAGCCGCGACATCCGCCGCACTTGGTTACGGCCTGGCCGTCCGGCCGGTGACCGCGCAGATCCGGGGCCACACCCTGGGCTATGTGCTCGACCTGCCGCTCCCCGCACTGCTCGTCGCGGGCTATCTCCTGGCCACCGTCGGATCGCTGCTGCTGTCCGGCGACCGGTGGCTGACGTGGCTCGGCGGGCTGGCCGCGATCGGTGCCGCGGTCTGCGCCGCGCTGTGGCGGCTGGAGTTCATCTCGACCTGGTGCGCGTTCGCCGCCGTGTGCTCTTTGGTCCTGCTCGGCCGGTCCGGCAGGCGCGCCGCGCCGGGCGCCGTACGCACCGGGTCGTGAACCCCGATTCACCAGGTGTCCGACTGAACCTCCGTGCGTACTTTCCGGGGGTAACGGAACGGGCGTTCAGATCCGCCCGTGCGGTGACCGTTACAGGTTCCGGGACCGGGTTCACGGACCGGGTGCGGGCCCGCGACGGCGGGGGAGCGAGGGTGTCCGGCCTCGTGAACCCGGTGCAGTACGGGTGGGTGCAACGGACAGGGATTGACATGTACCCGGAGGGTTCGGTGGGTGGTGCCTGCGGCGTCCGCCGCTGACCGCCGCCGGCCGCCCCTGAACCCGGGGCCGCTGTTGGCTTCCTGACCGCGCGCGCCACGGCCCTTCCGGCCGCGGTGCGCCGCACCCGTCTCCCCGGCACCTGACAGTGGCCGTCAGGAGCCGCCCTCCGGAGCGGGGACCTCCTGTTCGGTCCACAGAGCCTTGCCCTCGGCGCCGTACCGGGTGCCCCAGTGTGTGGCGAGCTGCGACACGATGAACAGGCCGCGGCCGCCCTCGTCCAGGGTGCGCGCGTGGCGCAGGTTGGGCGCCATCGGGCTGGTGTCGTGGACCTCGCAGGTCAGGGTGCGGTCCAGCAGAAGACGCAGCTGCAGCGGCGGGGTTCCGTAGCGGACCGCGTTGGTGATCAGCTCGCTCACGATGAGTTCGGTCGCCTCGATCGTCTCCTCGTCGAGTTCCCACCCTTCCAGCCGGTCCCGGACCAGCGTGCGGGCCATGGCGGGCGTGGTCCGGTCGTGGGCCAGTTCCCAGGTCGCGACCCGGTCGGGCGGAACGACGCCGGTCCTGGCGAGCAGCAGCGCGGCACCGTCGGGATGGGCGCCGGCCGGCAGGCTGTAGACGATGTCGTCGCACAGCTGCCGCAGGGGCCGGTCCGGAAATCCGAGCGCTTCCTGCACCCGGGCCACGGACCGGGTGTCCGGCAGCAGCGAACCGGTGAGGAACGCCAGCACACTGCCCTCGTCCAGCGTGACCGTGGCTGTGGCGAAGGGGGCGCTGTCGTCGGAGAAGAGGGCCGGGCCCTCCGGTACGTCCAGGTACACCGGGCTGCCGTCGGGTGCGACGGCCACCGGCGCCGGATGTCCCGCCCGTGCCACGGTGCAGGTCCGGGTGAACGGGTCGTAGACCGCATACATGCACGTCGCGGTCAGGGACTGGTTGTGCAGCGAGTCCCCGGGCGGCAGTGCCCTGCGCTCGCGCGCCAGCCGGTCGGCCGTGTCGTTGAGCCGGGCCAGCACCTCGTCGGGCTCCAGATCGAGGGCGGCCAGCGCGTGGATGACCGTACGCAGCTGCCCCATGGTGATGGCCGTCTGCAGCCCGTGCCCCTCGACATTGCCGATGATCAGCGCGGTACGCGCACCCGACAGCCCGACGGTGTCGAACCAGCAGCCGCTGTTGCGCCCCGGCAGCAGGATGTGCGCGGTCTCGACGGCGACCCGGGCGCGGTCGTGCTGGGGGAGCAGCCGGCGCTGGATGGTGGACGCGATCACGTGGTCGCGCTCGTAGCGCCGGGCGTTCTCGATGCTCAGCGTGGCGTGGGCGGCCGCCGTCAGCGCGAGCGCGACATCGTTCTCGTCGTACGGCTCCGCTCCGCGGAACCGGTAGAGGCTCACCAGGCCCAGCACGGCGCCGCGAAGCTTCAGCGGGACCACGATCAGCGAGTGCGCCCCGGACACCTCGATCATCCGCGCGCTGTCCGGGTCCGCGGCCAGCCACGGGGTGTCCGGGCCCAGCGCGGACAGCCGGGGGCGCAGGTCCGTGACAGCGAGCGCGAACGGCGTGCGGTCGGGCAGCCGCCGCACGTCCCCGGCCATGCCGTCGCCACCGGGCCCCCGTTGTGCCGCACGGCGCAGCGGGACATCGCCCCCCAGCGGACTGACCGGCGGGGGCGAGCCCCGCAGGACCTCGTCCACCACCTCGACCACGGCGAAGTCGGCGAACCTCGGCACCAGGGCCGCGACCAGTCCCTCGCAGGTCGCCGCCACATCGAGGGAGTGGCCGACCTCCCTGCGCACGGCCGTCAGGCAGTCCGCGCGGGCGCGGGCCTTCTCCCGTTCGTTGATGTCGACCACCGCGGCCAGCACCCCGAGGGGTCGCCCCGAGGGGCCGTCCAGCCGGTGCAGGGTGACCTGAAGGCTGTGGCTGGGGCCGGGCGCCTGCGCCAGCCGCCCCCGGATCACCCGGTCGAGTACGGGGAGGCCGCTCTCCAGCACGCCGCGCAGCAGTTGTCCGGCCTCGACCGGGTCGTCGAGCCGGTACGCCTCGGTGAATGGCAGTCCCACGATCCGATCGGCGTCGACCGCGTCGGACAGCGGGTTGACGCGCTCCACCCGCAGCTCCGTGTCCAGGACGTGCAGGCCCACCGCGGACTGGCTGAACAAGGTGTCCAGGAGCGCCGCCGACATGACGTCACCCGTGGTCGTCCCAGGGACCGCTCCACCGGCGTCCGACACGTCGCACCCCCATCAGGCTCCGCCGTCCCAGCGAATCGACGGCTCTCGGGACAGCCTGCGCACCTTCCGTCCGGCCCGCCACCGTGCGGGGCCGGACGGGTGAAGCGGGACGGTTGCCACGCCGGGGCGCCCGTGCGCTGCCCTCAGCTCCGCCGCTCGGGCCGGGTCAGCTGTCCAGGGCGGCCGAGACGACGGCCTTGGCCTCCTCCTGGACCCGGCCGAGGTGCTCGGCCCCGAGGAAGGACTCGGCATAGATCTTGTAGACGTCCTCCGTGCCCGAGGGCCGGGCGGCGAACCAGGCGTTCTCCGTCGTCACCTTGATTCCGCCGATCGCCTCCCCGTTGCCCGGCGCCGAGGTGAGCACGGCCGTGACCGGTTCGCCCGCGAGGGTGTCCGCGCCGACCTGCTCGGGGGAGAGCCGCGCCAGCACCGCCTTCTGCTCGCGGTCCGCCGGGGCGTCGATCCGGGCGTACGCCGGCTCGCCGAACCGGGAGACCAGCGCGGCGTAGTGCGCGGACGGTGATTCGCCCGTCACCGCGAGGATCTCGGAGGCGAGCAGCGCGAGCAGGATGCCGTCCTTGTCCGTCGTCCACACCGATCCGTCATGGCGTAGGAACGAGGCCCCGGCCGACTCCTCGCCGCCGAATCCGAGCGACCCGTCGGCCAGACCGTCCACGAACCACTTGAACCCGACCGGCACCTCGACCAGTTGCCGGCCGAGACCGGCGGCGACCCGGTCGATCATTCCCGACGACACCAGGGTCTTGCCGATGCCCGCTTCCGCCGGCCACCGCTCCCGGTGCCGGTACAGGTAGTCGATGGCGACGGCGAGGTAGTGGTTCGGGTTCATCAGGCCCGCGTCGGGCGTGACGATGCCGTGCCGGTCCGCGTCGGCGTCGTTGCCGGTGGCGATGGAGTAGCGGTCGCGCTGCCCGATCAGCGAGGCCATCGCGTACGGGGACGAGCAGTCCATCCGGATTTTGCCGTCCCAGTCCAGCGTCATGAACCGCCAGGTGGGGTCGGTGAGCGGATTGACCACGGTCAGGTCGAGCCGGTGCTGCTCCGCGATGCGGCCCCAGTACGCGACCGACGCCCCGCCCAGCGGGTCGGCGCCGATGCGTACCCCGGCGGCGCGCACCGCGTCGAGGTCGAGCACGGACGGAAGGTCCGTCACATAGCTGCCGAGGAAGTCGTACGTCCCGGTCGAGGGCGCCGCCAGCGCGCGGACGATGGGCATCCGGCGGACGTCCTTGAGACCGCCCGCGATGATCTCGTTGGCCCGCTCCTGGATCCAGCCGGTCGCCCCGGACCCGGCGGGACCGCCGTTCGGCGGGTTGTACTTGAACCCGCCGTCACCGGGCGGGTTGTGGGACGGGGTGACCACCACACCGTCGGCGAGATGCGAGGTACGGCCGCGGTTGTGGGCGAGGACGGCGTGCGAGACCGCGGGCGTCGGGGTGTAACCGTCGGCGGAGTCGATGAGCACGGTCACCTCGTTCGCCGCGAACACTTCGAGGGCGGTGACCCGCGCGGGCTCCGAGAGCGCGTGCGTGTCGGCCCCGAGGAAGAGCGGCCCGTCCGTGCCCTGCCCGGCCCGGTACTCGCTGATCGCCTGGCTCGTCGCGGCGATGTGGTCCTCGTTGAACGCGGTGGCCGTCGACGAACCCCGGTGTCCCGAGGTGCCGAACGCCACCCGCTGGCCGGCCTCGGCCGGATCCGGGTGCAGCGTGTAATACGCCGTCACCAGCCGGGCCACATCGGTCAGGTCCTCGGCGCGCGCCTGCTGTCCGGCTCGTGTGTGCGGCATCTGCCACTCCTCCGTATCGGTCGGTCGGTGCGATCTGCCCGCCGGGCCATCTTCACCGGTCGTCTTCGTGGGCGGGCGGGCGCCCCGCCGTGCGGACGGCGACCGCCGCGGCGTATCCGTGGGGGACCGCGACATCGGTGACGGTCCAGCCCGCAGGGCCCGGCTGCGGAACCGGGCCGGTACCCATGTGGTCGTGTGAGAGACCGTCGGCCAGCCCGATCCCGGTGCCCTTCAGATACGCCTCCTTGCGGGTCCAGGCCCGTACGAAGGCGGCCGGCCGCTCCTCGGCGGGCAGCGCAGCCAGTTCCCGGCGCTCCGCCGGATGCAACTGGTCCCCGATCTCCGACACGGTCCGGTTTTCCGGGGCGCGTTCCACATCCACCCCCACCGGCTCGTCCGCGAGCGCGAGCAGCGCGACACCCCGGGTGTGCGACAGGGAGAAGTGCACGCCGCCGCCGGTCGCGGGACGGCCGTGCGGCCCGCCGCAGGACGGACACGGCTCCCGCGTCAGCCGCACGGCGTCGGGGGCGATGCCGAGCCGGGCCCCCAGCAGCATCCGCAGCGCCACGTGCGAGGCGACGAAGCAGTAGCGGTCGGCCTCGACGGCCAGGTTCCCGGCCCGCGCGAGCTCCTCCGCGTCGAGGATGCCCGGGGCCAGATCCTGCGCCCGTTCGCCCTCCCGCCGCGGGTCCACGATCCACAGCGCGGGGACACCGGGGCGCAGGGCAGGCGCCCGGCAGCCGGACTCGGTGAATGCGAACTCGTCGGGCTGGTACACCGTTGCGTCTTCCCTCGGCCGGGGCGGGCGCCGTGAGCGGTCGTCAACGGCGGGGCGGTCGCTCGTATTCTACGGAGACCTGAGCCCAGGTGCACTCAGGATGCCTTGAGGGCGAGAGCCCATTCCGCGACGGTGGCGGTCTCGCAGCGGCGGGCGAGGAGGTCGTTCACGAGCGTCTGGTGCAGCGCGGGATCGGGGTCGGCGCAGGCGTCGGCGAGGACGGTCACCCGGTAGTCGAGGTCGGCCGCCTGAAGCGCGGTGGACAGGACGACGCCGCCCGTGGAGACGCCGGCCAGGACGAGATGACCGATGTCCTGGACGGCGAGTATCTGCTGGAGGTTGTTGCCGGCGAAGGCACTGACGCGGTTCTTGTGGACGACGATCTCGCCCTCGGCCGGGGCGGCGTCCGGGTGGATGGCGGCGCCCGGGTCGTCGGCGGTGAAGAGGCCGGAGGCAAGCGATCCGAAGATCTTGTTGCGGGGATGGGCGTCCGCATGGCCGGGGCGCAGCCGGAGCGTCACATGGATGACGGGGATTCCTGCGGCGCGGGCCGTGCCGAGAGCGCGCACGGCGTGGGGCAGGTATTCGGGCAGGTGGACGAGGTGGTTGAGCTGGAGATCCATCGCGAGTAACGCGGTGCGGGACATGGTTCGGGCCTTTCGTCGGGTTGAGCTGAGCCTGTTCGGGGTGACGGGCGACGGGCGATCAACGCGCTTGCGGGGCAGCGGCCGGGACACCCTTGCCCGTCGCACGGCTGAGAGTGCGGTCGACCACGGTTATCAGGAGGTAGAGCACGGCCGCGCCGAGCATGATCCAGGCGAGGTGGTGCATACCGCCGGTGTCCACGCGCTGCCCGAAGGAGGCGGCCGCCGTGGAGGAGGCGACCATCGAGCCCACATAGGCGAAGGTGCGCAGCAGCCCGGCCGAGGAGGCGGTGCGCTCCGGATCGGCCTGGAAGTAGACCGAGTTCTGCAGGGCCAGGCTGTTCAGCCCCTGCGGGACGCCGAATATCAGGGCGACGAGTATCAGCATCCACACCGGGCTCGCCCCGGTGAGCGTCAGCATCACCGCGCAGGCGGCGATCTGGCCGAGCCCGCCGACGATCAGTTTGCCGCGCACCCCCTTGCGCCGCCCGGTGAGGACCGAGACGCCCATGGCCACCAGGAACATGGGGATCTGGACGAGCCCGGCGTGGAAGGGCGAGAGGCCGAAGCCCTCCTCCGTCCACTGGGTGAACCCGTAGAGGAAGGCGTAGGAGACGACGTAGGCGACGAGCGCGCGCCCGTAGGTGGCCAGCAGGGGCGTGTTGCCGCCCAGCACCCGCAGGTTGATGAACGGGGTGGGCGCCCGTAGCTCCCGCACCGCGAACGCGACGCTCGCGGCGGCGGCGATCGCCGGCAGGTACCAGTCGCGCAGGTGCAGGTTCATCAGGAACAGCAGCAGGGAGATGAGCATCGCGGCGAACAGCGCCATCCCGGGCAGGTCGAGCTGGGCGGCGATACGTCCGCGCTGCGGAGACTCCCCGGTGCCGGCCTCCCTGGGCAGCCGCAGCAGCCCCAGCAGTACGGCCGCGCCGGCGAGGGGCACATTCAGCGCGAACGTGGTGCGCCAGCCGCCCAGCCCGATCAGCAGGCCGCCCAGCAGCGGGCCGATCACGGAGATGGTCTGGTTGGCGACGGCCAGGGCGGTCAGCACTCCGCCGGGGCTGTCCCGGCCCGTCCGCTTCGCCTCGCTGCGCAGCAGCGCCATCGCGGCGGGATACCCGGCACAGGTGCCGAACCCGAGCAGGACGCGCGAGGCGATCAGTACCCCCAGGTTCGGTGCCAGGGTGCCGATGGCACCGGCGACCCCGACCAGGGTGGTGCTGACGAGGAAGAGCCTGCGCGGCCCGAAGATGTCGATGAGCCGGCCCACGACGGGCTGCCCGAGAGCGGTGGCCAGGTAGAGGGCCGAGACCAGCCACGTGGTCTGCGAGGGCGGGGCGCCGAGTGCCTTGCCGATGGGTATGAGCGTGACGGCGATGATCGTCGAGTTGACCGGGTTCAGGACCGAGCCCAGCAGCATCGGCGGCAGCAGCCGCCGGTCGAAGCCCGCCGTCGCCGTGCTGCCGCGCCCCGCTGTCGTCCGGTCAGTCATAAGTGAGGCGCTCCAGTACGGCCATCGCGGCGATCACGGCCTGCCGTTCCTCCTCGGTGCACCGCTCCTGCAGCTCAGCGGCGAGCCATTCCTGCCGGGCCTGGCGCCCCTCCGCCACCCGTCGACGCCCCGCCGCGGTCAGCGCGATCAGCAGACGGCGCCCGTCATCGGGGTCGGGGCGCCGTTCCACGAGCTCCAGGGCGGTGAGCGATGCGAGCGTCGCCGTCACCGACTGGTGGCGCACGCCCTCGGCCGTGGCGAGCTCACTGGCCGTGATGTCTGGATTGCCGGACAGCCGGGTCAGCACGGACTCCTGGCCAAAGGTGATGTCCTCCGCCTCGGCGGCGTTCAGGATGCGGCGTCGCAGCCGGCCGATGACCGTACGGACCTCTCGCGAAGCCTGAACCGCTGAGGGCGACGTGCGCGGGCTCTCGTTCATGCGCACCACGGTAGAACCTACAGGTTGAGTTGTACAGTTCCAGCTGTATAAATTGACCGCTGCCCCCGGGTCGCCTCCCTGTCCGAGCTGGCACTTTCAGTGTCTTTCACTTTCACGCAAACCTGTTGCGTAAATTGCAGTCCGTTTGCGAGCCCCTTCGTGTGGGGTCGATGATGGCCGATGAGCCATCTATTGCCTTATTTGTCAGGGCAGTTGAGCCGGTGTGAGGCAATCCGCTTACGTCGCGGTTTCTGTCATGACTGTGGACTCCCCGTCATTTCTCTGCAACTCTCTGACCGCAATACGCAAAAGTCCATCCTGCTGGGCGCAGGAAATCATGCCCCTAGCAGGTACGCAGAAAGAGCCGCGCCTTGGACGCGCCCTGTGCCGAGGCCGAAGATCGGGGACATATGAGAACGCAACGCTGGAGATGGCGGGTCCTTTCCGCCACTGTCACCACCAGCCTGCTGATGGTCGGCTGGCCGGCGATCAGTGCCTCCGCGGCCGGCGGTCCGAACATCGCCGCCGACCAGAAGGCGGCCGCGAGCAGCGCCGGCAGCGGGAAGGCCGCCGGGAACATCGCCGACGGTGAGCAGTCGACGTACTGGGAGGGGTCGAGCAGCGCCCTGCCCCAGTGGGTGCAGAGCGACCTGGGCAAGGTCACCCGCATCGACCAGGTCACCCTGAAGCTTCCCGCCGACTGGAAGACCCGCCGGCAGACCCTGTCGCTCCAGGGCAGCGCCGACGGCACCAGCTTCGCCACGCTGAAGACCTCGGCGGCCTACACCTTCGCACCGGGCAGCTCCAACAAGGTGACCATCAGTTTCCCGGCCACCCGTGCCCGGTTCGTACGGGCGGACATCACCGCGAACACCGTCGCGAAGAACGGTCAGCTGTCCGAGCTGGAGGTCCGCGGGGCGGCCGAGTCGTCGGTGAACCTGGCCGCCGGCCGCACGCTCACGGCCAGCAGCTACACCCAGACCTACATCGCCGCCCAGGCCAACGACGGAAACGCGGCCAGCTATTGGGAGAGCCGCAACGGCGAGCTGCCGCAGTGGATCCAGGCCGACCTCGGCTCCTCGGTGCGGGTCGACCGTGTGGTGCTGCGCCTGCCCGACGGCTGGGAGTCCCGCACGCAGACGCTGAAGATCCAGGGCAGCACCAACGGCTCGGACTTCACCGACCTGACGCAGTCCAAGGCGTACACCTTCAGCCCGACGGCCGGCGAGACGGCGACGGTCGGATTCGACGCCACGACCACCCGCTATGTGCGCGTCCTGGTCAGCGCCAACTCCGTCCAGCCCGGCGCCCAGGTCTCCGAGCTGGAGATCTACGGTCCCACGTCGGGTGACACCCAGGCGCCCAGCGCCCCGTCGCAGCTGGCATACACCGAGCCGGCCACCGGGCAGATCAAGCTGACCTGGAAGGCGGCGACGGACGACACCGCCGTCACCGGCTACGACATCTACGCCAACAACACGCTCCTGAGCAGCGTGGCCGGCAATGTCACCACGTTCACCGACACCCGTCCGGCCGGCTCGACCGTGTCGTACTACGTCCGGGCCAAGGACGCGGCGGGCAACGTCTCGGGGAACAGCAACACCGTCACCCGGGCCGGCGACACCGGCGACACCCAGGCGCCTACCGCGCCGGCCGGCCTGAGCTTCACAGAGGCGACCGCCGGACAGATCAAGCTGGTCTGGCAGGCGTCCACCGACAACAAGGGCGTCACCGGGTACGACATCTACGCCAACAACGTGCTGCGCAAGAGCGTGGCGGGCGATGTCACCACCTACACCGACACCCAGTCCGCGGCCACCACGGTCTCCTACACCGTCCGGGCCAAGGACGCGGCGGGCAACGTCTCGGGCGACAGCAACGCCGTCACCCGCAACGGCAGCACGAGCGCGGCGTCCAACCTCGCGGTCGGGAAGCCCATCACCGCCTCGTCCGTGGTCCACACGTTCGTCGCGGAGAACGCCAACGACAACAGCCTGACCACCTACTGGGAGGGCGCCGGGGGCAGCTACCCGAACACGCTGACGGTGAAGCTGGGCGCGAACGCCGAGACCGACAGCGTCGTCGTGAAGCTGAACCCGGACAGCAGCTGGGGGGCGAGGACCCAGAACATCCAGGTCCTGGGCCGGGAGCAGAGCGCCTCCTCCTTCACCAGCCTGGTCGCGGCCAAGGACTACGCGTTCAGTCCGGGCAGCGGCAACGCGGTGACCATTCCGGTCAGTGGCCGGGTCGCCGACGTTCAGCTGAAGTTCAACTCCAACACCGGCTCCGGTGCCGGTCAGGTCGCTGAGTTCCAGGTGCTGGGCGCCCCGGCACCCAACCCGAACCTCCAGGTCGGCTCGGTGACCGCGGCCCCCGCCGCACCCGTCGAGTCGGACCCGGTCACGCTGACCGCGACGGTGCGCAACAGCGGCTCTGTCGCCGCGCCGGCGAGCAAGGTCGAATTCCGGCTGGGCGGCAGCAAGGTCGCCACCGCGTCCGTGGGCGCGCTGGCCGCGGGTGCCTCCACCCAGGTCAGTGCGGAGATCGGACCGCGTGACGCCGGCAGCTACGAACTCAGTGCCGTAGCCGACCCTGCGAACGAGGTCATCGAGCAGAACGAGACCGACAACACCTACACGAGCACGACCGCTCTGGTCGTCAAGCCGGTCGCCAGCTCGGACCTGGTCTCCACCGGGGTGAGCACCTCCCCGTCCGCCCCGTCCAACGGACAGAACGTCACCTTCTCCGTCGCCATCAAGAACCAGGGATCGGTGGCGTCCGCCGCGGGCGGCCACGCGGTCACGCTCAGCCTGCTCGACGCCAAGGGCGCCACGGTGAAGACCCTCACCGGCACCTACAACGGGGCCATCGCGGCGGGCGCGACCAGTACGCCGGTGAGCCTGGGCAGCTGGACCGCGGTCAACGGCTCGTACACCGTGCGCACGGTAATCGCGGACGACACCAACGAACTCCCGGTGAAGCGCGAGAACAACACCGCCACCAGCTCGTTCTTCGTCGGCCGCGGCGCCAACATGCCGTACGACATGTACGAGGCGGAGGACGGCGTCACCGGTGGCGGTGCCAAGGTCGTCGGTCCGAACCGGACCGTCGGTGACATCGCGGGCGAGGCGTCCGGCCGCAAGGCCGTCACCCTCGACAGCACCGGCAACTACGTGGAGTTCACCACCAGGGCGAGCACCAACACCCTGGTGACCCGGTTCTCCATCCCGGACTCCGCGGGCGGCGGAGGCATCGACTCGAAGCTGAACCTCTACGTGGACGGCACCTTCCTCAAGGCGATCGACCTCACCTCGAAGTACGCGTGGCTGTACGGCGCCGAGACCGGACCCGGTAACTCCCCGGGCTCGGGTTCGCCGCGGCACATCTACGACGAGGCGAACGTGATGCTGGGCAAGACCGTCCCGGCGGGCAGCAAGATCCGCCTCCAGAAGGACGCGGCGAACACCTCCACCTACGCGATCGACTTCGTCAGCCTGGAGCAGGCCACGCAGATCGCCAACCCGGATCCGGCCGCCTACGCCGTGCCCGCCGGATTCACCCACCAGGACGTCCAGAACGCCCTGGACAAGGTCCGGATGGACACCACGGGCAAGCTGGTCGGCGTCTACCTGCCGGCCGGTGACTACCAGACCGCGAGCAAGTTCCAGGTCTACGGAAAGGCCGTGAAGGTCGTCGGCGCCGGTCCCTGGTACACCAGGTTCTTCGCACCCTCGGGCCAGGAGAACACCGACAACGGATTCCGTGCCGAGGCCAGCGCGAAGGGCTCGTCGTTCGCGAACTTCGCGTACTTCGGGAACTACACCTCGCGCATCGACGGACCCGGCAAGGTGTTCGACTTCTCCAACGTCTCGGACATCACGATCGACAATGTCTGGAACGAGCACACGGTGTGCCTCTACTGGGGCGCGAACACGGACAGCATCACCATCAAGAACTCCCGCATCCGTGACACGTTCGCCGACGGCATCAACATGACCAACGGCTCGACGGACAACCACGTCGTCAACAACGAGTCCCGGGCCACGGGCGACGACAGCTTCGCCCTGTTCTCCGCCATCGACTCCGGTGGCTCGGACATGAAGAACAACGTGTACGAGAACCTCACCTCGATCCTGACCTGGCGTGCGGCGGGTGTCGCCGTCTACGGCGGCTTCGACAACACCTTCCGCAACATCCTGATCGCGGACACTCTGGTCTACTCGGGCGTCACGGTGAGCTCGCTGGACTTCGGCTACCCGATGAACGGGTTCGGTACCGAGCCGACGACCATCGAGAACGTCTCCGTCGTCCGCTCCGGAGGCCACTTCTGGGGGACGCAGACCTTCCCCGGGATCTGGCTGTTCTCCGCCTCCAAGGTGTTCCAGGGCATCCGGATCAACCACGTCGACATCGTCGACCCGACGTACAGCGGCATCATGTTCCAGACCAACTACGTGGGAGGACAGCCGCAGTTCCCGATCAAGGACACCGTACTGACCGACATCTCGATCACCGGCGCCCGCAAGAGCGGGGACGCCTTCGACGCCAAGTCCGGCTTCGGACTGTGGGCCAACGAGATGCCGGAGGCCGGCCAGGGGCCCGCCGTCGGTGAGGTCACCTTCAACGGCCTGAAGCTCAGCGGCAACGCGCAGGACGTGAAGAACACGACCTCCACCATGAAGATCAACATCAACCCGTAACCCCTCGCACACAGGAACGCCGTCCGGCTTGCCGGACGGCGTTCCGTGGTGCGCAAATCGCTTGCGCCCACCCGTGCGAAGTTTGCGGAAGCGGAACCGCCGACCGGTCACGAACCGTGCGGAACCACCCCTGGCGTGCTGTCCCGGCTGCGTGGAGCCGGGTGGCGCGCCTCTGTCGTACCTCGCAGAGATGCGCAACGGACTGTCAAACTTTTACGAAAACTGCGCGAGATATTGCGTTCACATGTCGGCGCTGGTTGAGTGAACCTCGCCCCGGCAGAGAGCCGGCCGAGGGCCTTCCATGCTCATGCCCGAAGGGGACCATCGATGAGAAGTGCTGGGTTCAGCCGCACACGCCGTACAAGCCGTGCCTCAGCGGCTGCCCTTGTCACCGCACTCGCCCTGACCGCTCTCGCCTCCTGCGGCACGAGCAGCAGCAGCGACAACGGTGACAACGGCAGTGGATCCAAGGGGTCGTCCGACCCGTCGGCGCCGCTCGACCCGAAGGCGAAGGTGACGATCTCGATCGACTGTATGCCGCCTGCGGCCAAGGCCGCGGAGCTGCGTGAGTGGAACGAGGACATCAAGACGTTCAACAAGCAGTACCCGAACGTCAAGATCAACGGGAAGTCCACTCCCGGCCAGTGCAACGAGCCGCCCCGCTTCACGGCGATGCTGAAGGGCAAGTCGCAGCCCGACGTCTTCTACGCGTACTTCAGCGACCTGCAGCAGGTCCTGGACAACGACGGCGCCGAGGACATCTCCGCCTACGTCAACGACAAGTCGGTGCCCGCGCTCAAGGACATCCAGACCCAGGTCATCGATGTGGCCCGCAAGGACGGCAAGCTCTACGCCCTGCCGACCAGCAACTACACCATGGGCCTGATGATCAACCGGAAGCTGTTCAAGCAGGCCGGTCTGGACCCGAACAACCCGCCGACCACGTGGGAGGACGTCCGCAAGGCCGCGAAGGACATCGCGGGCCTGGGCAAGGGCATCGCGGGCTACGGGGAGTACAGCGCCGGCAACAACGGCGGCTGGCACTTCGCCGCCACCCAGTTCGGTCTCGGCGGGGACGTCGTGGACGCCTCCGGCAAGAAGGCGGCCTTCAACAACGCCACCGGCAAGCAGGTCCTCCAGCAGCTGCACGACATGCGCTGGGAGGACGACAGCATGGGCAAGACCCAGCTGCTGAAGTGGGGCGACCTCCAGAAGCAGATAGCCAGCGACAAGCTTGGCATGTTCCTGGCCGCCCCCGACGACATCGCCTACATGGTGCAGCAGCTCGGCGCGGAGTACGAGACCTTCGGCCTCGGCCCGATCCCGGGCGGCAAGGGCACTCTCTTCGGCGGCAACAACTACATGATCAAGAAGGGCAGCTCGCCCGACCAGATCAAGGCCGGCATCGCCTGGCTGAACTTCAAGAACCTCACCCCGGGCAAGGGACAGTTCGACTGGGCCCGCACCAAGGCCGACAAGCTCCCCGTCGGGCTGCCGCAGCCGAACTTCTTCCTCAACGACTCCAAGACCAAGGACGACGCCGCACGGGCCAAGGACGCGACGATGCCCGTCGAGAACTTCAAGGCCTTCATGGACAACCCCGTCCAGGGCAAGGCCGAGCCGCCGAAGGCTCAGGAGGTCTACAAGATCCTCGACAACGCCATGTCCGGTGTCCTGACCAACAAGGACGCCGACATCGACAAGCTGCTCTCCACCGCTGAGCAGCAGGTCAACCAGGTCCTGGCGAACCAGTAACGGACGCGTGGGACCGGGTCACGCGGACCCGGTCCCGCATTCCGCCCCCCGTCCGACTACTGCGCTTCAGTTCACCGGCACCTAGGAGACACCATGTCGGCCCCTACTCTGTCCTCCCGCAAGGCCGCCAGGCCCGGGCCAGGACTTCCAGGCCCCGCACGCCGGACCTCCGCCCGCGAGGAGTTCCTGCGCGCCGTGCGCCGAAACATCTCAGCCCACGGCTTCCTCATCGGAGCGGTGCTCTGCTTCTCGTTCTTCTCCTGGTATCCGATGGTCCGGGAGTTCATCCTGGCCTTCCAGAAGACCGAGAACGGCAAAACCACCTGGGCCGGCTGGTCCAACCTGACTTACGTCTTCAACGACCCGGCCTTCTGGCAGGCATGGCGCAACACCCTGCTGTTCACCGTGCTCGCGCTGCTGCTCGGCTTCGTCGTCCCGTTCGTCGTCGCCGTCGTACTCAACGAGTTCCGGCACGGACAGGGCTACCTGCGGCTCCTGGTCTACCTCCCCGTCATGCTGCCGCCGGTCGCCTCCGTGCTGCTCTTCAAGTACTTCTACGACCCCGGGTACGGCCTCTTCAACCGCATCCTGGAGATCTTCCATCTGCCCGCACAGCAGTGGCTCCAGGACACCGATACCGCCATGCTCTCCGTCGTCATCGCGGCGACCTGGATGAACATGGGCGGCGCGACGCTGATCTATCTGGCCGCGCTCCAGGGCATCCCCGGAGAGCTGTACGAGGCGGCGGAGCTCGACGGCGCGGGCCTGTTCCGCAAGGTCTGGCACGTCACCATCCCGCAGACCCGGCTCATCCTCTCCCTGCTCCTGCTGATGCAGATCATCGCGACGATGCAGGTGTTCACGGAGCCGTTCCTGCTCACCAACGGCGCGGGTCCGGAGGGGTCTACCACCACCGTCGTCTACCTCATCTACCAGTACGCCTTCAACTTCAACAACTACGGCAGCGCGGCGGCACTCGGCCTCGTCCTGCTCGTCGTCCTCGCGGGATTCTCCGCGGTGTACGTACGACTGAGCCGCAGCAGCGAAGACTAGGACGGGAGCACGACCATGGCATCGAACACGCTAGTCTCCCGGCGCGGGAGCGAGAGCCGCAGGGCGGGCCGCCGCAGGGCCGAACGCGCGGCCGACCTCGGACGCCAGCGGACCCTGATCTCGCCGGCCCAGCTCGGCAGATCCCGCGGCAGGACGTTCTACTGGATCACCTTCGCCGTAGTGGTCATCATCTTCACCGTGGCCTTCCTCGGGCCGCTGTACTGGATGGTCACCGGTGGTCTCAAGACCACTCAGGAAGTCGTACAGAGCCCGCCCACGGCCTTCCCCAGCTCCGTCCACACCGAGAACTACAGCCACGCCTGGACCGTGATGGACCTGTCCAAGCTGCTGTTCAACACCCTGTACTACGCCTTCGGCGCGCTCGCCTTCCAGCTGATCTTCGACGTCGCGGCGGCGTACTCGCTGTCCAAGCTGCGGCCGGTGTTCGGCAAGGTGATCCTCGGCATGATGCTGGCCACCCTGATGATCCCGGCCACCGTGCTGGTCGTCCCCCAGTACCTGACGATCCTGGACGTCCCGATCTTCCAGCGGAACCTGGTCAACACGCCCTGGGCGATCTGGCTGCCGTCGGTCACCAACGCGTTCAACATCTTCCTGTTGAAGCGGTTCTTCGACTCGATCCCGCGTGAGCTGCTCGACGCCGCGTCCATCGACGGCGCCACACCGCTGCGCACCCTGCGCTCGATCATCCTGCCGATCTCCCGGCCGATCCTCGGAGTCGTCTCCATCTTCGCCATCGTCGGCGTGTGGAAGGACTTCCTCTGGCCGATGCTCACCCTGCCCGACCCGAGCAAGCAGACCCTCAACGTGGGCATCTACTCGCTGGCCAGCGGCGTACCGGAGAACATCCTCATCGCCGCGCTCACCATCGCCTCCATCCCGACGCTGCTCATCTTCCTGATCTTCCAGCGCAACATCATGGGCGGTCTGACCGCGGGCGGCCTCAAGGGCTGACCCTCGCCACACCGCCCCGCGCCGGGACCCCGCACAGCCGCCTTCCCCTCAGCACTCCGCCGCCGGCCCGATCGTCCTGCCCCGCTCACGGGCCGGCGGCGGAGTACCACCTGCCCGAAAGGAACGCCACGTGGCAGCCAACCGTCCGTCCGAGCCCACCGCGAACTGGTGGCGCGACGCAGCCATCTACCAGATCTATGTACGCAGCTTCGCCGATGGCGACGGTGACGGCACCGGCGACCTCGCGGGGGTTCGGGCCAGGCTGCCCTACCTCGTCGAACTCGGCGTGGACGCACTCTGGTTCACCCCCTGGTACCTCTCGCCGCTGGCCGACGGCGGCTACGACGTGGCCGACTACCGCACCATCGACCCCGCGTTCGGCACCCTGGCGGAGGCGGAGAAGCTGATCGCGGAGGCCCGCGAACTCGGCATCCGCACCATCATCGACATCGTGCCCAACCACGTCTCCGACCAGCACGCCTGGTTCCGGGCCGCGCTCGAAGCCGGCTCCGGCAGCCCCGAGCGCGACCTCTTCCACTTCCGCAAGGGACGCGGCCCGGACGGCGCGACACCGCCCAACGACTGGGTCTCCGAATTCGGCGGCACCCCCTGGACCCGGCTGGACGACGGCGAGTGGTACCTCCACCTCTTCGCCACCCAGCAGCCCGACCTCAACTGGGCGCACCCGGCGGTCCGCCAGGAGCACGAGGAGGTGCTGCGCTTCTGGTTCGAACGCGGCGTCTCCGGCGTACGGATCGACTCAGCGGCCCTGCTCGCCAAGGACCCCGCGCTGCCCGACTTCGTCCAGGGCAGCGACCCGCATCCCTTCATCGACCGCGACGAACTGCACGACATCTACCGAGCCTGGCGCGCCATCGGCGACGAGTACGGCGGCGTCTTCGTGGGCGAGGTGTGGCTGCCGGACACCGAACGGTTCGCCCGCTACCTGCGCCCCGACGAACTGCACACCGCTTTTAACTTCAACTTCCTTGCCTGTCCCTGGGACGCCGGGCTGCTGCGGACCGCCATCGAGGACACGCTCTCCGAGCACGCCTCGGTCGGGGCCCCCGCCACCTGGGTCCTGTGCAACCACGACGTCACCCGTACCGTCACCCGCTACGGCCGCGCCGAGACCGGCTTCGACTTCCACGCGAAGACCTTCGGCACCCCGACGGACCTCGCCCTGGGCCCCCGCCGTGCCCGAGCCGCCGCCCTGCTCTCGCTGGCCCTGCCCGGTGCCGCCTACCTCTACCAGGGCGAGGAACTCGGCCTGCCCGAGGTGGACATCCCGCTGGACCGCATCCAGGACCCGATGCACTTCCGCAAGGGCGGCGCCGACCCCGGCCGCGACGGCTGCCGGGTGCCGCTGCCCTGGTCGGCGCAGGGCCCGTACGCCGGGTTCGGCGCCGACGCCGAACCCTGGCTCCCGCAGCCGGCCGACTGGGCCTCGTACGCCGCCGACCTGCAGAGCGACGACCCGGAATCGATGCTCACCCTGTACCGGGAGGCGCTGCGACTGCGCCGCGAGGAGCCGGGGTTCGCTACGACGGGGGAGCCGGGCGCGCGTGAGCTGACCTGGCTGGACGTGGCGCCCGGAGTGCTCGCCTTCAGCCGCACCGACGGACTCCTGTGCGTGGTCAACCTGGCAGCGGAGGCGGCCGAGCTGCCCCGCCACACCGCGCTGCTGCTGGCCAGCGGCCCCCTCGACGGGGCGGGCAGGCTCCCGCAGGACACCGCGGTCTGGCTGCGGGCCTGACCCCGGACCCGAGACGTACCTGCCCATGGAGCCGACGGGGTCCATGGGCAGGATCGCGGGGGAACGAGGGCTGCGGCACAGTAGGGCGTATGGATGCCGCGAATGATCTGAATGCCCTCGCCGCCGAGCACCTGGCCGCGGCCCGCACCTCCGCGCACGGCCGCAGCGCGCATCTCCTGCTGCACGAGGAGCCGCTGCGGCAGACCGTCATCGCCCTGACATCGGGCTCCGCGCTCGACGAGCACAACGCCCCGCCCGCCGCCTCCCTCCAGGTGCTGCGCGGCAGGGTCCGGCTCACGGCCGAGTCCGGTGATGTGGAACTGGCGCCCGGACGGCTGCACCCCATCCCGCAGGAGCGGCACGGGCTGCTCGCGCTGGAGGACGCCGTGGTGCTGCTGACGGCGGTCAACGGCTGACAGCCCGGTCGGCCGCGCCGGTCAGCCGTCCCGGGCGGACCGGCCGGGCGGGGCCGTCCTCACGCCTCCGCCTCACCCTCGAACGGGCGGACCTCGATGGGGAGCCCGATCGCCAGTGCGGCCTTGCCGCCCCAGCCGAGCGCGGCGTCCGGATCGGGGGCCTTGATGATGCTGAGCCCGCCGAGGTACTCCTTCCCCTCGATGTACGGTCCGTCGGTGAATACGGTGTCGCCGTCCTCGGCCCGCACGACGGTGGCCGTGCCCGGCGCACTCAGCCCGCCGTCGAAGACCAGGGCCCCGGCCTGCTGGAGCTCCCGGTGGAACGCTTCGACGTTCCGCATGATCCGTTCCATCTCCGCGGGGGCGGGCGGCACGCCGTCGGTCGGTGTGACGATGCTGAGCAGGTAGTGCTTCATGGTGGGCCTCCTGGAGGGTGAGAGACCGGCGACGTGCCGGCCTCTCACCCTCTACACGAACGGCTGCCGCCGGGATCGGCACGGACACGGCCCGGCGTGCGGTTTCTTCCGCGAATCTGTTGGGAGCGCTCCCAACTACAGGCAGGATGAGGGGATGACCTCGCGAACCGGCCCCCGCCCCTACCACCCGGACGACCGTGCGGCCCTTGCGGACATCTGCGTCCGGACGGCCGACAACGGCGGTGACTCCGGCCACCTCTACCCGGACCGGGAGCTGATGCCGTCGATCTTCGCCGCCCCGTACGCGTACCTCGAACCCGATCTGGCCTTCGTGCTCGACGACGGTACGGGCCGGGCGGTCGGATACATCCTCGGGACGGCGGACACCGCGCGGTTCGTGACGGAGTTCCGCGAGCGCTGGCTGCCCCTGGTCGACGACCGCTACCCACGGCCGGCGGGAGAACCGCGCTCTCCCGCCGACGAGATGATCGCCCTTCTGCACAACCCGGAGCGGATGGTCCTGCCCGAACTGGTCGGCCACCCCGCCCACTTGCACATCGACCTGCTCCCCGACTGGCAGCGCAAGGGGTACGGGAGAGAGCTGATGCGAACGTTCCTGGCAGCCCTGCGCGCCAAGGGAGTCACAGGGGTGCACCTGTCCATGCTCACCGCCAACACCCCGGCCGGAGCCTTCTACGACCGGCTCGGCTTCACCGGGGTCCAGGTGCCGGACCCCGGCCCCGTCAGCTACCTCGTGCGCGGCACGGAGGCCGGCCTGTAGAACGGCACGGCGGCGGGGGTGCCGCCCCGCGTCCCTGGGCAGGTACTGGTGCATGACCCCGAAACGGGGCGAAGCGGCCTGTGGCGAGAGGCGTGTGACGTGAGCGAGCAGACCTTATGGCAGTTCTCCGACGACCGCGGACAGTTGTCGTCCGCCGAGCGGCGCCCGACGCGGGTGCTCGCCTACGTCCAGGCCGGAGCGACGTTGTGGGATCACGGGATACGGCCCGTCGGGATATTCGGCTCCGGCCACGACGACCCGGCCGTGCCCGACACCGCGAAGACCGGATCGCTGCCGCCGGCCGAGGTCGCCTACGCCGGCGCGGGCCCCACGCTGGACGTGGAGACGCTGCTGGTCTGCGAACCCGACCTCGTGGTGGCCGTCAGCTACGGCGGCGGCCAGGTCTACGGCCTCGCCCCGGAGACGGCCAAACACCTGGAGGAGCACATCCCGGTCGCCGTCATCGACGTGGGCCAGGCGCGCACCTTCGCGGAGACCGGCGACCGGTTCGCCCGCCTCGCCCGTTCGCTGGGCGCGGAGGAGCCCGCGTCGGCCGCCCGGGAACTGGACGCCGCCCGCGACCGGCTGCGCACCTTCGCCGCCGGACCGGACCGGACCCGGGTCCTCGCCCTGTCCCCGGCCGGGCAGCAGCAGGCGCACCTGGCCCGCCCCCGTATGTGGCCCGAACTGCGGGTGCTGGCCGAACTCGGCATCGACCTGGTGGAACCGGCCGACGGGCCCGGTGCGAACTGGTCCACCGTCGACTGGGCAAAGGCCGTGGCGCTGCGCCCCGCCGTCGTGCTCACCGACATCCGGGTCAACGCCACCCCCCTCGGTGAGCTCCGGACGAACGAGGCGTGGGCCTCGATCGAACGCACCGCCCGGGTGGTGCCCTGGAACCCGGAGCCGGTGTGCAGCGCCCACGCCCACGCCCGGTTCCTGACCCTGGTGGCCGACGCGCTCGGAGCGTAGGCGGGCCGGGCGACGATGCCCCGTACGGCCGTGTCCGATCGCGCGGGGCGCCCTGGTTCGCGAGGCTGGCCAGGAGTGTCCCGAGCCGGTACCCGCACGTCCCCAGGAGCAGACCATGCAGCAGGACAAGCACCCCGCCTACCGCCCCGTCGTCTTCCGTGACCGTTCGGCGGGCTACGCCTTCCTGACCCGGTCCACCGCGTCGAGCGAGCAGACCATCGGCTGGGACGACGGAAACAGCTACCCCGTCATCGACGTCGAGATCTCCGCGGAGAGCCACCCGTTCTTCACCGGCAAGGCCCGGGTGGTCGACTCGCAGGGCCAGGTCGCCAAGTTCGAGCGCAGGTACGGCGACGACGGGAGCACGGACGCCTCCTGACCCGTTCGGCCCAGTGGCCGCATCCTCGGCGGGGGTTCGGCCGTTCGGCCTGCGGGGGCGTCAACGACGAGGGGAGAGCCGCGGCATGGTGCGGGACGGGACGGCGACAGTGGTGACGGGCCTGGGGCTGGTGACCCCGGTGGGCGCCGACGAGCACACCTTCTGGGCGGGGCTGTGCGCCGGAGCCGGCGCGGCCCGGCACTGCGAGGAACTGGCCGGTCTGCCGGTCGACTTCGCCTGCCGGGCCGAGGGACCGGACCTGGACGAGGCGGTGGGCGGACGCGCCGTGTTCCGGATGGCGCGGTTCGTGAAGATGGCCCTGGTCGCCGCCCGCCGTGCCGTGGCGGACGCCGGGCTGCGACCGGACCGCTGGGACGGCGGCCGAGTGGGCGTCGTGCTGGGCGTCGGCGTCGGCGGTGTCTCCGTACTCGTCGACAACGTCCGCAGGCTGGACGCCGACGGGCCGCCCGCGGTCTCCCCGCTCCTGGTGCCGATGATGATGCCGAACGCGGCCGCCGGGGAGATCGCCATCGACCTGCGCGCCCACGGGCCGAGCCTGGCCCCGGCCACCGCCTGCGCGTCGGGCGCCACCGCGATCGCCCTCGCCCGCGACCTGCTGACGAGCGGCAGTTGCGATGTGGTGGTGGCGGGCGGTGCGGAGTCGGTGGTGACCCCGTTGGTGGTGAGCGCGTTCGCGGGCATGGGGGCGCTCTCGGCGCGCACCGGTGACCCGGCGGCCGCGTCGAGGCCGTTCGCTGCCGACCGCGACGGGTTCGTCCTGGGCGAGGGCGCCGCCGTACTCGTACTGGAACGGGCCGGCGACGTCCGGGCCCGCGGCGGGCGGGCGCGGGCGGTGCTGGCCGGTGCGGGAGCGGCCACGGACGCCCACCACCCCACCGCACCCGACCCGGGCGGCCGGGGCGCCCGGCGGGCGGTCGAGGCGGCGCTGGACCGGGCGGGCTGGTCCGCCGACGAGGTGGACCACATCAACGCACACGGGACCTCCACTGTGCTCAACGACGCCATGGAGAGCGCGCTGATCGCCCGGCTCTTCCCGCACCGGCCCTCGGTGACCGCGCCGAAGGGCGTCATCGGGCACACCCTCGCGGCGGGCGGCGCGATCGAGGCGGGGGCCACCGTACTGACCCTGGAACACGGCCTCGTCCCGCCGATCGCCAACCTCGACGCCCCGCCGCCGGACTCGGGCCTCGACTGCGTGACCAAGGAACCCCGCAGGCAGCGCGTCGAACGGGCCCTCAGCCACTCCTTCGGATTCGGCGGCCACAACGTCGCCCTCGCCTTCCAACGGGTCCCCTCACCCCGCTGAACAGGAAGGAAACGGGCGCGAATGCCGGAATCCGGGTGTCCTGGCTGATTCCTGATCGTTCCTGTCGTATGACCACAACGATCGACAGCCCCGTGATGACCGCGGCCGGCACCGAACGGGCCACGGACCGGCTCACCGCGGTGCTCCTCGGCCCGGACGCCCGCCGGGAGCACGGCTTCTGGCAGCGGCTCATCGCCACGGAGCCGTTCCGCAGGCCCACCGTCCCGCCGCCCGGCCCCACCCCCGACGAACGGCTCGCCCTCGCCCACGCACGGCTGCGCACGCTCAACAACACGCTGGACAGCGGCGCCAGGCTCGCAGCCGACCCGCGTGCCCTGGCCGCCCTGCACGAATGGCTGGCCCCGGTGGACCCGTCGCTCGCCACCGTCGCGGGGATCCACTACAACCTCTTCCTCGGCAGCCTCCTGGACCACGACGCTGACCGGCCCCGCGACCTGTCGGACTTTCTCGCGATGCGACGCATCGGGACCTTCCTCTGTACGGAGGTGGCGCACGGCAACGACGCCGCCGCGGTCGAGACGACGGCCACCTACGACCGTGCCCGGGACGGATTCGTGCTGCACACCCCGCACCTGGGCGCGCAGAAGTTCATGCCCAACACCAGCCCGGCGGGCGGCCCCAAGTCGGGGCTCGTCGCCGCCCGGCTGCTCGTCGGGGACACCGACCACGGGGTCTTCCTGCTGCTGGTGCCGCTCACCGACTCGTCGCGGGCCCTGCCAGGGGTACGGATCCGCCGGCTGCCGGCCCGGATGGGCAGTCCCGTCGACCACTGCCTGACCTCCTTCGACCAGGTGTTCGTTGGGCGCGAGGCGCTGCTCGGCGGCAGGCAGGGGCGGATCGACGACGACGGGGTGTTCCGCAGCGGCACCGCCGGGCGCAGACGCCGGTTCCTCGCCTCCATCGGCCGCGTCACCACGGGCCGTATCTGCATGAGCGCGAGTGCGATCGGCTCCGCCCGTGCCACTCTCGCCATCGCGGTCCGCTACTCGGGTCACCGGTACGTCTCCGGCGGACGCGCGCTGCCGCCGCTCGCGGTGATCGCCCACCGCAGCCACCACGGCCCGCTCGCCGGGGCCATGGCCACCGTCTTCGCGATGAGCCTGCTGCACCGGCGGGCCCTCGGCCGCTGGGAGGCGGCGGCGCAGGGGCCGGCGCCGGAGCGCGAGGCGGCCGGGCGGCTGGTCGACATCGCCAAGGGCTGGATCACCTGGCAGGCCCGGTCCGTGATCGTCGAGTGCCGGGAACGGTGCGGCGCCCAGGGCCTGCTGGAGAACAACGGGATGAGTGAACTCGTCACCGGGGTGGAGGGCGCCATCACCGCCGAGGGCGACAACATGGCCATCCATGCCAAGGCCGCGTCCGAGCTGGTCATCTCCGCGATGCCCGACGCGCCGGACGCGTGGGGCGTCACGGGACCGGACGCGGGCCCGCGGACCGGCGACCTGGACGATCTGCGGTTCCTCGGCCGGCTCCTGGCGCACGTGGAGCGGATCCAGTTCGCCCGCTCCCGCGCACGCATGGCGCGGGCCCCGCACGGCGGCCCGCTGAAGCGGTGGAACGCGGGCTCTGGGCCCGCGCTGCGGGGAGTCGAGGCGCATGCCTGCCGGCAGGCGGCCGAAGCGTACGCGGACGCGGTCGAGGGCCTGCCGGAGGGGCCCGCCCGCGACCGGCTGACCGATCTGGCCCGGCTGTTCGCGCTGCGCTGGGTCCAGCACCACAGCGGGGACCTGCTCGTCGCCGGGCACCTCACGGCCGGCCAGGTCGAAGACCTCACGGAGACCACCGAGCGACTCGTCGCCGCCGTCGCGGCCCACCTGCCGGAGCTCGCCGAGTCCTTCGCGCTGCCGGAGGAAGTGCTCGCGGACTGGCCCATCGCCGGAGCCCGCTATGCCGAGGCGTACGACGACCCGGGCGCGTCCTGGCACACCGGCGAGCGCCCGGTGCCCGCCGGGCGCGGGCGATGAGGGACGCGCCGGAGCGGGCGGCACCTCAGGGCGTGCGCCGGGCGGCGGAAGCGGTACAGGGGCTCGGGGTCGGTCTCGTACTCCTGGCCTTCTGGGGGACCGCGGCCGTGCTGGCGCGGTGGTGTCAGGGGACGGGAACGCACGGAGGCGAATCGGTTCGCCGCAAGGCGTAACCGGCCGGACGCTGCTCAGTTACTTCGGCGTCGGGGTGGTGCGAGGCGCCACCCCGTGACCCCCGCCGGACGGGCATGATGGAGAGGAAGACCATGAGCGCGATTCACCCCACGATCACCGAGGTACTCAGCCGTACCTTCAGGGTGCCTGTGGCCGAGATTCTCCCGGAATCCACGATGGACAGCCTGGACATGGACTCCCTGGCAGTCGCCGAGTTCGCCGTCGTCATGAGGGAGGCCCTCGGTGTCGAACTGGACCCGGGCACGCTGCACCGGGACACCACCCTCGCCGGACTCACGGAGTTCCTGCGCGCGAAGGCCGGTGGCGAGGCTCCGGTGAGCACCGTCCGATGAAGATGCCGTCCATCGCTGTCACCGGTCTGGGAATGATCACCCCGGTCGGCAACGACACCGAGTCCACCTGGGACGGGGTGTGCGCCGGGGTCAGCCCGGCCCGCACCGTCCCCGCACTCGCAGGGTGCGCCATCGACTTCGCCTGCACGGTCGACGGGATCGACCTGGACGTCGCGATCGGCCGGCGTACCGCCTTCCGCATGGGCAGGTACACCAAATTCGCCGTACTCGCCGCTCGGGAGGCGGTCTCCGACGCGGGACTCGACCCCGGCGGCTGGGACGGCAGCCGGGTCGCGGTCGTCGTCGGCACCAGCAGCGGCGGGTCCGCCGGTCTCACCGATCAGGCCCTGGTGCTGGAGCGGCGCGGGCCGGAGGCGACCTCGCCGTCCGGGATCCTGCTCACCATCCCGAACATGCCCGCGGCGGAGATCGCGATCGAGATGAGCGCCACGGGCCCCAGCCTGGCGCCCTGCACGGCCTGCTCGTCCGGGGTCACCGCCCTGTCCGTGGCCCGGGACCTCCTCGTTACCGGGCAGTGCGACCTGGCGATCGCGGGGGCCACCGAATCGACGCTCTTCCCGGTCGCCATGACCGGATTCGCCCGATCCGGCGCGGCCGCACACGCGGCCGGCGACCTGTCCCGGCTCAGCCGCCCCTTCGCGGCCGACCGGGCCGGGCTCGTCATGGGGGAGGGCGCCGCCGTCATGGTGCTGGAGCGCGCGGCCGACGCCGAGGCCCGTGGGGCAGAGCCGCGCGCGTTGCTCGCGGGCACCGGCGCCACCACCGACGCCCACCACCCCACCAGCCCGCACCCCGACGGCAGGATCGCCCAGGCGGCCGTCGAGGCCGCGCTGCGCGACGCGGGCTGGCAGGCCGGGGACGTCGAGCACATCAACGCCCACGGCACGGCCACCCCGCGCAACGACGCGGCCGAAGCCGCCCTGATCGGCCGGGTCTTCCCGCACCGGCCGCCCGTCACCGCTCCCAAGGGCGTACTCGGCCACTGCATGGGGGCTGCCGGGGCGATCGAGGCGGGGCTCACCATCCTCACGCTCCAGCGCGGAATCGTCCCGCCGGTCGCCAACCTGGACGCGCCCGCGCCCGGGTTCGACATCGACTGTGTGACCAAGCAGCCGCGGGCGCTGCCCGTCCGGCGTGCCGTCAGCCACTCCTTCGGATTCGGCGGACACAACGCGGTGGTCGCACTCCGGCGGCCCTGAACGCGTAGCCGGTGGAACGGGGCCCGGCGGCCCCGTTCCACCGGCTACGCCACCGCCGAGCTGCGCGCAGGCCCGTGGCAGCGTGCCTGGGCCGGCCGAACTCCCCGGAGGAGCCAGGGAATCCGGTGCGAATCCGGAACTGACGCGCAGCGGTGAGGGGGACGGGCGGGCCAACGGCTGCTGGGAGAACGGATGGTTGCCCGGGAAGGCGTCCCGACCGTACGAACCCGAGTCCGAAGACCTGCCGGCACCCTGACGGCCGTCAGCGCCCTGCACGACCTCGATCCGGCCGCGACCTTCCGCGACCGGATCGAGGTGATGAACGCGGGCCGGGTGGCCGCGGCCGGCTCCCCGGCCGAGGTGATCACCCAGGAACTCGTCGCCGTCGTCTACCGGGTCGGGGCCGTCGTGAGCCCGGACGGCCCCGAGGGGCGGCCATCGGTGCGCTTCTGCACGGGGAGGCCCTGACTCGGGGGCCCTGGGAACACGAGAGGGCGGACCCCCGTGATGCGGGTCCGCCCCTCGCTCCTGTCCGGTCCGGCGCGGTGCGCGGGGTCAGCGGCGCCGTCCCTGACCGAACTCGCCGCCGGCGTCCTTGCCGCCCATGTCCTTGCCGTCCTTGGTCATGCCGTCCGCGTAGTCGATCTGCTCCTTGCGCAGTTCCGCGGAGACTTCCTTCTGCTCGGTCACCTTCTTCGTTTCCATCCGCACCCGTTCGACCGGCACGGTGTCCTTCCGCATCGTGGCGCGTTCGGCGTGCAGGGTGACCTCCACATCCTGTTCGTTGATGTCCGAGCGGGCCGCCTTGTCGCCGGGCTGGAGCGGCTCGCGCACCACGCGTACCTCCTCGTGGGAAACGGGGACCGTCCTGGTGACGTTCTCGGTGACGACGTACTTGTGCAGACGGGCCTTGCCGCTCTCGTACTCCTCGGTGCTGACGCGCAGCTGCTCCTCGGAGCGGATGAGTTCCTCCTTGCCGTCCAGGTCGGCGGAGGTGGACCGCTCCGCGCCGGCTCCGACCAGCGGCCGGGCCGTACTGGAGGTGTCGGCGTCCCGGTGCTTGCCGGTGCCGGAGGCCTTCACGCCGTCCGTGCCGCGTGCCGTGCCCGCCGCACCCATGGCGCCGGCCCCGGCTCCTGCCCCGGCGGCCGCGCCGGTTCCGGCAGCGCCCATGGTTCCGGTCCCGGACGTGGTCGGCGCACCGGCCGTGCCGGCGGCCCCGGAACGGTCACCGAGCTTGCCGCCGGTGTTCCTGGTCAGGCCGTAGTGCCGGTAGAGCTCCTCCTCCTCCGATACGGAGAGATGAGCGTCCGCGTCCACCCGGGGGGCTTCCTTGACGCGGTCCTTCGGATGGGAGATGTGCAGGTCGGAGCCCACGCGACGGGCTCCGGCGAGAGGCACGAAACTCTCCTTCATACCGAACAGGCCGGTCTTCACCGTGATCCAGTCCGGTCGGCCGGTGCTGTCGTCGACATACACCCGCCCCACGTTGCCGATCTTCTCGCCCGCGGTGTCGTACACCGTCAGGCCGTCGAGCTCTCCGGAATCCGTGAAACCGTCAGCGGCTCCCATGACCGATTCCTCCTAGCTCGGGCGCGTCCTGTGGGTGGGTCCAGCAGGTGAGGCGCGTCCGGATTCCATCGCGCCTCACCCGGATGGACGCTGCAACTTCCCGGCCGGTGGGGGCGGGGCGTCCCACCCCCGACGGGTGGGGCGGGGCCCCGCACGATGCCGCTGGGGGCCCCGCAATCCTGTTAGGCCAATCGAGTGAACGGCCGGTCGGCTGCGGCCGGCCCGGCGGGCAACGACGCGCGGTCTTCCGCAACCTGCCGCTGAGCAGGCCGTTCCCGCCGCGCGGCGAATTTCCGGCAAACCCTTGACACCCGCTGGACGCGGCACCATTCTTTCGCCAGAAATCGCAACGGCGTTGCGATTTGCGCACCGATAGATGGATGAAGCGGACGAAGGAGGCCCGGCCCATGGCTGAGCGCGGCACGGACACCACCACCCCAGCCCGCGACGGACAGCAGGCCCCCGGAGTGCTGCAGACCGTGGACCGGGCCCTGCTCGTCCTGCTGACCTTCACCGAGCAGCGGCCGGAATGGGGCGTCAGCGAACTGGCCCGCCACCACGGCTGGGACAAGGCCGTCGTCCAGCGGCTGCTCACCACCCTGAGCGCGCGGGGCTTCCTGCTCTGCGACGACGGCAGCCGCCGCTACCGCCCGGGACCGGCGCTGTCCCGGCTGGCCAGGGTCAGCGAGCACAGCGGAGTGCTCTCCTCGATCTCCCGGCCGATACTCGCCCGGCTGCTCCGCGAGACCGGCGAGAGCATCGTCCTCAACGTTCCGCACGGCGGCAGCTACCGCTGCGAAGCCGCCGTCGACGGCACCGGACCCGTCCGCTACACGGCGATCATCGGCGCCGTCATGCCCGGTCACGCCGGAGCGTCCGGACACACCATCTTCGCCTACCACCCCGAGCGCGAGATCCGGCAGATGTTCGGCGCCACCGGACTGACGCGCTTCAACGACCGCACCATCACCGACCTGGACGCTCTGCTCACCTGCTACGCACAGGTCCGCGCAGACGGGTACTGCATCAGCCACGGCGAGTACGACGAGGCCGTCACCGCGATCTCCGCCCCCGTCTTCCAGGGCGACGCCGTCCCCGCCTCCCTCACCGTCATCGGCCCGTCCCACCGCGTGGACCGGGCCGCCGACACCCTCGTGACGCTGGTACGCGCCGGCGCGGCGGAGATCACCGCCGCCCTCGGCGGCTGAACCAGCCCCGCCACCGCCCGGCCGCGGCCTCCCCTGCCGCCGCGTGCCCCTGGGCTCCGCCCTGCCGCGGAGACCCGGACCTGCCTCCCAGCCCTGCGAACCGAAGGGGGTGCCCCATGGCGCACCACGTCTCAGCGCCGCACCCTGCCCCGCCGCCGTCCGCCCCCGACGAGACCCGGTCGCACCCCAGGGTGATGGAACCCGTGCTGCTGGTGATCCTGGTGGTGCTCTCTGCCGTGGGAGCCGTCATCGGCATCGACCTGGTATCCAAACTGGGCATCTCGGCCAACACCTCGGTCGTCGGCGCACTCGTCGCCATGCTCATCGGCCGCATCCCGCTGGGCTTCCTGCGCCGGATGCGTTCCGTGCACCGGCAGAACCTCGCCCAGAGCGCGATCTCCGCCGCCACCTTCGCCTCCGCGAACGCCCTGCTGACATCCGTCGCGGTGCCCTACGTCTTCGGGCGCAAGGACCTGGTCTGGCCGATGCTCGCGGGCGCGTTCGTCGGGCTCGTCGTGGACGCCTGGGTGCTCTACCGCGCCTTCGGCTCCCGGCTGCTGCCCGCCGACGCCGCCTGGCCGCCCGGTACCGCGGCCGCCGAGACCATCAAGGCCGGCGACCGGGGAGGGCGCCGGGCCCTGATCCTCGCGGGCGGCACCGCCGTCGGCCTCGCGGGAACACTCTTCAGCCTGCCGCTCTCGGCCGCCGGGGTCGCCTTCCTGGGCAACGTCTGGGCGCTGATGATGTTCGGCATCGGACTGCTGCTGCGCCAGTACGGCCCGGACCTCTTCCACACCGACCTGGGCGCTGGATACATCCCGCACGGCGTCATGGTCGGCGCCGGCGTCGTGGCGCTCGGCCAGGCCGTGCACCTGCTGCTCGGCCGTCGCCAGCGCAAACGAACGGCCGCCGCCGAGGAGACCCGGAGCGCCGCACACGTCGAGCCAACGGACCCGAGCACCGCGTACACCGTCGACGAGCGCGCACTGCGGCTCTCCCTGATCCGCGGCTTCGCGCTCTTCACCGGGGGAGCCGTGGTCCTCGCCGTGCTCGGCGGGCTGATCGGCGACATGAGCCCGCTCGGCATCGTCGGCTGGGTGCTGTTCGCCGCCTTCGCCGCACTGGTGCACGAACTGATCGTGGGCCTCGCCGCCATGCAGTCCGGCTGGTTCCCGTCCTTCGCCGTCACACTGATCTTCCTCATCCTCGGCCTCGCGATAGGAATCCCGTCGGTGCCGCTCGCCCTCCTGGTGGGGTACGTCTCCGCCACCGGCCCGGCTTTCGCGGACATGGGCTACGACCTCAAGGCCGGCTGGCTGTTGCGGCGCGAGCACCGCCCCTGGGACCCCTTCGAGCGCGAGGGCCGCCGCCAGCAGTTCCTGGCCGCCCTCATCGGTTTCGCGGTCGCCCTCGCCGTCGTCGCCCTCGCCTGGCGCTCGTACTTCGGGCAGGGGCTCATCCCGCCCGTCGCCAAGGTGTACGCCGACACCATCAAGAGCGGCCTCAGCGACCCGGACGCGGTGCGCACCATGCTCATCTGGGCCATCCCCGGCGCCGCCATCCAGCTGCTCGGCGGCACCCGCCGGCAGATGGGCGTCATGCTCGCCACCGGCCTGCTCATCCTCACCCCGCAGGCCTGCTGGCTGGTCCTCGGCGCCCTCGTCGTCCGGGTCGGCTACCGCAGACTGCGCGGCCCCGCAGCCGACGAGGAACTCAACCTCGTGGGCGCCGGACTGATCGCCGGCAGCTCGCTCGGGGACTCGGCCCAGATCCTCAAGACCTGAGCCAGGCCGCCCCGCCCCGGACCACATTCCGTACCACCGCACCACCCAGCACCACCCGCACGGCAAGGAGACCCCCATGGACATGTACAGCAGGCTCGAACCGCGTCCCGAGTACCTCAGCTTCGAACTCGCCCTGGCCGCCCGCAAGCTCGTCGAGGAGGTCATGCTCGTCAAGGGCGGCGAGCACGTCGTCCTCACCGGCGACACCAGTAGCGACCGCCGGGTCATCGAAGCCACCGCGCAGGCCGTCGCCGCCGCCGGGGCGCACCCCGTCGTCGTCTGGTACGAGACGCTGCCCGGCGCCTCGATGGAGCCGCCCCGCCCCGTGGCGGGAGCCATCGCCGACGCCGACGTGTGGATCGAGTTCGCCGTCTCGTACCTGATGCACTCCGACGCGTTCCGCGCCGCCATGGCGAACGGCTGCCGCTACACCAACCTCACCGCCATGGACGTCCAGATGCTGGTCGCCACCGTCGGACGCCCCGACTTCCAGGGCGTCATACGCCTCGGCGAGGCCCTCGTCGCCCTCCTGGAGGCGGCCGACGAGGTCCGGATCACCTCCGCCAACGGCACCGACCTGGTGGGCCGCAACGGCGACCGTCCGATCAACCTGCGCGGCAAGCCCGCGGAGAAGCCCGGCGAGACGGTGATGCTCTCCGGCCAGATCTCCTGGAACCCCCTTGAGGAGACCCAGGACGGCGTACTCGTCTTCGACGGGGCCCTGTGGCCGCCGGACGAGATCGGCCTGCTGCGCTCCCCGGTCCGCTGCACCGTCGAGCGGGGCGTCGTCACCAAGATCGAGGGCGACGCCGACGCGGACACCTTCCGCCGCTGGATGGAGTCCTTCGACGACCCGAACATGTTCCGCGTCGCCCACTGGTCGCTCGGCTTCAACCCCGGCGTCCTCGCCCCGACCGGCCGTATCGTCGAGGACGAGCGCGTCTTCGGCTGCGTCGAACTCGGCATCGGCACCAAGGGCGCCTGGATCGGCGGCGAACCGTGGGTCGCCGCCGCCCACACCGACGGCAGCGTCCTCGGCCCGTCCATCTACCTGGACGGCGTCGCCGTCGAGGAGAACGGGCGCTACGTGCACCCGGACCTCGTGGCGATCTGCCGCGACCTGGGCGTCGCCGGCTACTGACCCCCGGACGGGCCCGAGCCCCCGGGCGCGGGCCCGTCCGCCACCCGTGAAACCGTTCCGCGACGAGCCAGACACGACGACAGAGACACGACGCGAGACACGCGACGTGAGAGGAGCGCCATGTCCACCCCAGCCCCCGTCACCTACCGCCACGGTGGCCTGGTCTGCACCGACCACACCCTCGATGTGCCGCTCGACCACAGCGACCCGCGGGGCCCCGCCATCGCGCTCTTCGCCCGTGAAGTCGTCGCAGAGGGACGCGAACACGAGGACCTGCCCCGACTCCTCTGGGTCCAGGGCGGCCCCGGCGGCCGCGCCGAACGCCCCAACGCCGCGGGGGCCTGGCTGCGCCGCGCGCTCACCGAGTACCGCGTCGTCCTCCTCGACCAGCGCGGCACCGGCCGCTCGACCCCCGCCGACCGGCGCACCCTGGCCCGTTTCGGTACGGACCACGCGGCGGCCGCCGGGTACCTCGCGCACTTCCGCGCCGACTCGATCGTCCGCGACGCCGAACTGCTGCGACGCCGGCTCCAGGGCGAACTGCGGTGGAGCGTGCTCGGCCAGAGCTTCGGCGGCTTCACCACACTCACCTATCTCGGCCTCGCCCCCGAAGGGCTCACCCGGGCCTACATCACCGGGGGACTGCCGACGCTGACCGGCCACGCCGATGACGTGTACCGCGCCGCCTACGCCCGTACCCTCGCCCAGAACGAGCGCTACTTCGACCGCTACCCCGGCGACCAGGCACTGGCCGACGCCGTCGCGGCCCACCTGGAAACCCACGACGTGCGGATGCCGACCGGCGAACGCCTCACCGTGCGCCGCTTCCAGACCCTCGGCATCACGTTCGGCACCGCGTCCAAGTCCGAATCGCTCCACTACCTCCTGGAGACCGCCTTCACCGAGGGCGCCGAAGGGCCGGAGCTGACCGACACGTTTCTGCGCGGTGTCGACGCCGCCGTGTCCTTCGCGGAACGCCCGCTGTACGCAGCGCTCCACGAGCCGATCTACGCCCAGGGCGGCCGCGCCACCGACTGGTCCGCGCACCGCGTCCGCCGGGAGTTCCCGGCCTTCGACGCCACCGCCGGCGGCCCGCTCCGGTTCACCGGCGAGATGGTCTACCCCTGGCAGTTCGAGGAGGACCCCGCGCTCGTACCGCTGCGCGGCGCCGCCGAGGCGCTCGCCGCCCGCACGGACTGGCCGGCCCTGTACGACCTGGACCGGCTCGCCGCCAATGAGGTCCCGGTCGTCGCCGCCGTCTACCACGACGACATGTTCGTCGACCGAGAGCACGCCCTGGCCACCGCCGACGCCGTACGCGGACTGCGCACCTGGGTCACCGACGCCTACGCGCACGACGGCGTCAGGGCCGACGCCGCCGTGCTGGACCGGCTGATCGCGATGGGCCGGGTCTAGGGCCTGACGCCGGAAGCCAGGCGCCCCGTTCCGGCGCATATGATCTACGGGTCCACAGGGCGACCGCCGTCCTGCCGCGTCACCGGAGGTGTCCCATCCGTTCCGCACGCGTCCGGCTCCCCGAACAGCGCGGCGAGCTGCTGGCCCGGCACGAGGACGGCGCGGACCTGCACCACCTGGTGTGGCGGCTGGGACCCGGCTGGCGGGTGTGCAGCAGCGCTGTGCTCGGCGGCGGCATCGGCCCGCGGGACTGGATCCTCAACGCCCAGGTGCCCGGCGGCTATCCACGCACGGACCCGGACCGGCACCTGGCCGAGATCGCCGCGGCCGAGCACCTCACCGGGCCCGGCGCCGGACTGATGACGGCCGCCGATGTCACCGCCTACACGGTCGCCACGGACGGGGACGTGACGGCCACCGCGACCTGCGGCCTCGGGGTGCGCGGCTGGGCGGCGGCCCCGGCGGAGGACACCGGGGCACCGCCGGGGCCCGGCACGGTCAACATCGTCGTCGTCCTGCCCGTGCCGCTCTGCGACGCCGCGCTCGTCAACGCCGTCGCGACCGCCACGGAGGCCAAGGTCCAGGCGCTCCTGGGTGCCGGACTCTCCTGCTCCGGCACCCCCACCGACTCCGTCTGCATCGCCGCTCCCGCTCCGGACGCCGGACCGGGTGAGCCGTTCGCCGGGCCGCGCTCACGCTGGGGCGGGCGACTCGCCAGAGCTGTGCACGCTGCGGTACTCGAAGGCGCGCTGCCGCAATCCTGAGCATCCGAACCGCCGCGCGCCGATCGGGCGCGGCCGACGAAGGGAAGCGCCCTCATGGCTTCAGCAACAGCCGACGCCACCGGACAACGGCCGGTCGTCGCCGTCCTCGGTACCGGAATCATGGGCTCGGGCATGGCCAGGAGTCTGCTGCGGGCCGGACTCGAGGTCCGCGCCTGGAACCGCACCCAGGCCAAGGCGGCGCCGCTCGCCGCTGACGGCGCCACCGTCACGGACACGGCCGCCGACGCTGTGCGCGGCGCCGATGTCGTCCTCACCATGGTCAACGACCAGACCTCCGTCGCCGCCGCGCTCACCGCCGCGTCCGACGGGGTGCACCGGGGCCAGGTCCTGCTGCAGAGCTCGACGGTCGGACCGGACGGCGCGGTCGAGCTGGCCCAGCGAGCCGCGGACCTGGGCCTCGTCTTCCTCGACGCACCCGTCTCCGGAACCAGGCAGCCCGCGGAACAGGGCGCGCTGACCGTCTTCGTCTCCGGCCCGTCCGCCGCCCGACGCGTGGCGGCTCCCGTGCTCGACGCGATCGGACAGCGCACGGTCTGGGTCTCGGAGGAGCCGGGGGCCGCCTCCAGGCTGAAACTCGTGGTCAACACCTGGGTGATCAACATGGTGGGCGGCGTGGCGGAGTGCCTCAACCTCGCCGAGGGGCTGGGCGTGGACCCGCAGCTGTTCCTCGACGCGGTGAAGGGCGGCCCGCTCGACTCCGGCTATCTGCACGGCAAGTCCGCCGCTGTCCTGTCCGGCGACCTCACCCCGAGTTTCGCCCTGAGCACGGCCCTAAAGGACACCCGCCTCATCCTCGACACCGCCGAGCAGACCGGCGTACGGCTGGATCTGACCGCCGCTTCGGCGGTCCGCTTCGCACGCGCCGAAGCGGCCGGGCACGGCGGCGAGGACATGATCGCCACCTACTACGCCGGACGGGACCCGGAGAGGGACGGCGGCTGAGCCGGGCAGCCCCGGACGGGGCCGGAGCAACCTGCTCCGGCCCCGTCGCACCGTCAGACGACCAGTACCTCGTGCCGGACCACGGCATCGAAGAGATAGCCCTGTGTGTTGGGGACGGCTTTCTCCGGCTGGGTGCGGCCCGACCGGTCCGTCGCCCGCGCCAGCAGGACCGCCGGCCCACGGTCCTTGGGCACCCAGTCGGCCGACCAGCGGACCCAGCTTCCGCTCCGCGGCTCGTCGCGCAGCCGTGCACGACGCCACCGCGCACCTCCGTCGGTGCTGACCTCGACCGTGCGCACCGGCGCCCCGCCCGACCAGGACCTGCCCGTCAGAACATGGCGCCGACGGGCGTGGAACGACGCGCCGGGTGTCACCTCGAAGGCGCTCTTCAGCGTCTGCCGGGTCAGCGGCGCACTGCCCTCGGGCGGATAGCCGGGGCCGAACAGCCGGTACAGGCCGGTGTTCCACGGGGAGAGCAGTGGCGACGCGCTCACCTCGATGTCGCCGACCCACTTGATGTTCGCGACCCCGACCCAGGACGGCACGATCAGCCGCACCGGACTGCCGTGGTCGGGTGGCAGCGGTTCGCCGTTCATCTCATAGGCGAGGATCACGTCGTCCAGCGCCTTCGCGACCGGCAGCGGCCGACGGACCCGGCCGAGGTTGATCCCGTCACTGATCACCTCGTCGTCCAGTCCGCGCGGCAGTACATCCACCGCGTTCCGGGTGATGCCCGCGCGGCGCAGCACATCGGCCAGCCGCACCCCGCGCCAGCGGGCCGTACCGATCGCGCCGAGCGTCCAGGCCGTGCCGCTGACCTGCTCGCCCTGCTGCGTCGCGTAGTAGCCGCGGGCGTTGCCCGCGCACTCGACGAACGAGGTGACGGTGGCCGTGGGCAGCGCCCGCAGCTCGTCGTACGAGAACTCCACCGCCGGGCCCCGCAGCCCGTCGCCCCACACCGACAGCCTCCATGCGGCCGGGTCGATCCGCGGGGTGGTGGTGTGGTTGCGCACGAAGAAACGGTCGGCGGGAGTGAGCAGCCCGGTCGTACGCAGCGCCGCGAAGTTGGTCTCGGCGTTGGTACCGCGCACCGTGAACACCTCGGGCGGCAGCGGCTTCACGATCCCGGGCGCGGGGCCGGCCGCCCCGGGGACCGCCTGCGCGGGGGACGCGAGACCGGCGGGCAGGCCGGCGGCTGCCGAGGCGGCCGCCACCAGCCGCAGCAGATCACGGCGTTCGATACCGGCGGAGCGCGCGTCGCCATGCGACCACTGACGCAGCCGCATGCCGTCGTACGCGTCCTCGGACGGCGGAACGGATCTCATGAACAACTCCCGGGGTGAGTGGACGGAAAAAGCGGTGAAAGGATCAGCGGCCCTGATCCGGCCGGCCCGGCAGTAACTCCTGTACCAGAGTGCTTACCTGGACCGTCTCGATCAGGAAACCGTCGTGACCGTGCGGCGACTCCACGATTCGGGCCCGGTCGGCACCGGGCAGCAGCGCGGCCAGCTCCGCCTGCTGGGCGGGCGGATAGAGCCGGTCGGAGTCGATGCCCGCGACCAGTGCGGGCATCCGCGCACGGCGCAGCGCCTGTGCCGTGCCACCCCGTCCGCGCCCGATGTCGTGCCCGTTCATCGCCTCGGTCAGGGTGACGTAGCTGCCGGCGTCGAAGCGGTGCACCAGCTTGGCCGCGTGATGGTCGAGATACGACTCCACCCGGTACCGCCCGCCGCGTCGGGGATGCTCACCCGGCTGTGCCGCACCGCCGAAGCGGGAGCCGAGCTCGGGCTCGCTGCGGTAGGTGATGTGGGCGATCCTGCGGGCCAGGCCGAGGCCCCGGTGCGGGCCCTCGCCCGGTGCCGCGTCGTGGTAGTGGCCACCGCGCCAGCCGGGGTCGGAGCGGATCGCGGAGATCTGCACGGAGCCCCAGGCGATCTGCTCGGCCGAGGCCGCGGCGGGCGCCGCGAGCACCAGCAGCGAGCCGGTGCGCTCCGGCCTGCCGACGGCCCATTCGAGCGCCCGCATGCCGCCCATCGAGCCGCCGATCACCGCTGCCCACCGGCCGATGCCCAGCGCGTCGGCCAGTGCCGCCTCTGCCGTCACCTGGTCACGGACCGTCAGACGGGGAAAGCCGCCGCCCCAGCGCGCCCCGTCCGGGCTCCTGGACGACGGACCGGTGCTGCCCTGGCAGCCGCCCAGCACATTCGGCGCGACGACGAACCAGCGCTCGGTGTCCAGCGCCTTGCCGGGGCCGATCAGCGCGTCCCACCACCCGGCCGAGGGATGGCCGGGCTCCGCGGGCCCGGCCACATGGCTGTCCCCGGTCAGGGCGTGCAGCACCAGGACCGCGTTGGAACCGCCGGCCGCCCGGCGTCCCCATGTCTCGTAGGCCAGGTGCACACCGGGCAGCTCGTCGCCCGACTCCAGTGGCAGCGCCCGGTCCAGGTGGACCCAGGAGCGACGGCCGGGCGGATCCCCCTCCC
>CBRG010000080.1 GCA_000470535.1 Streptomyces sp. AW19M42 | reverse complement strand
GGGGAGGCCACCCGTTGGGTCAGCCAGCCGAAGTCGCCCAGGCCGCCCGGGGCGGTCAGCTCCGCCGCCTCACCCGCGCCGGACAGCGCCCGCACGTATGCGGCCGGGTCACTCGACGCCAGGGACAGCGGCGGGCGTTCACCGCTGACACCCAGCTCTCGCAGCGCCTCGCGCTGGGTGCGGATCTCCGCGGCCGGGCCGCCCGCCGCCGCGCACGCGTCCAGCGCCACGTGTGAGGTGAGGTCGCAGCTGCCGTCCGGGACCGGCCGCACCTCGCGCCCCGCCCGGAAGCCGGCCAGCGTGCCGAAGGGGGGCCGGGCCTCGCGTACGTGGCTGTAGTCCACCGCCACCGCGAGCCCGGCGGTCAGCGTGGCCACGGCACGCGCCCACGCCTCGTCACGCGGGCGGCCGATCTCCGCCCGGCTGCCCGGTCCGGCCGACGGCCACCAGCGGTCCAGCCACCGGGCGTCGGCCCCGCTCACCGGCTCGCCCAGCCGCTCCGTACCGTCCGACGGCCGGACCAGGACGTAGCGTCGGACGCCGTCCTGATCCGTCTCGGCCACCGGCGTCGGCACGTTGTCCAGCCACTCGTTGGCGAACAGCAGCCCGCGCACGCCCTGCGGGGGCTCGGCGCACCACTGCACCCGAGGGTCCAGACCGTTGGGGCGCGCGGCCAGCTCCACGGCGTACGCCCGTACCGCGAGCCCCGCGGCGCCCTGCGCCGGCAGCGCGGCGAGCACCCCCGTCAACAGCTCTCCGCGCCCCGCCCCCAGATCCACCAGGTCCACCGAATCGGTTCCGAGCTCGTCCGCCGTCCTGACCAGCAGCCGGGCGACGGCCGCGGCGAACAGTCCGGAAGCGTGCACGGAGGTACGGAAGTGACCCGCCGGCCCTTCGGGGCTCAGATAGAACCCCCCGTCCCCGTACAAAGCGGTCTCAGCCGCCTCCTGCCACCCACGCCAGTCATCCGTCACACATCCAAGTCTCCACCTTGGGGAGTACGGTCTCCGGACCCGGATCGACCCTTTGGCTGACCCACTCACCTGTCGGCTGTCCCTACGCTGGGTTACGTGCAGCGCCTCTACGATTTCATCCGCAGACACCCGACGGGCGTCGACAGCTTCTGGGCTGTCTTCCTCCTCGGGATCTCCGGCATGACCATTGTGGCGGGCGGTGCCGGGCGCGGAGGCGGTGAACGCTTCGCCGTGGTGCCGGTCGTCGTCGGTCTCAGCGCCGTCGTCGCACTGCGCCGCCGCGCGCCGGAGAAGATGCTGCTGCTCGCGATCGCGATGGGCGTCGCCCAGCTGATCTTCGGGGTCAGACCGACCACGGCGGACTTCGCCATGCTGGTGATCACGTTCACGGTGGCCACCGTCGGCGTGCGCTGGGCCTCCCGGCTCGCGCTGACGTGCAGTCTGTGCGCGGCGGGCCTCTCCCAGCTCCGCTGGCCGAACCAGGACCCGGGCAGCTGGGCAGAGAAGCTGTTCATAGTCATCGTGATGACGGTGCCTTTCGTACTGGCCTGGGTGCTGGGCGACTCGATGCGGACCCGCCGGGCCTACTTCGACCAGCTGGAGGAGCGCGCCGCCCGGCTGGAGCGCGAGCGCGAGGCGCAGTCGAAGGTCGCGGTGGCCGCCGAGCGGGCCCGTATCGCCCGCGAACTCCACGATGTCGTCGCGCACAACGTCTCGGTGATGGTGGTGCAGGCCGACGGTGCCGCCTATGTCATGGAAGCGGCACCCGACCAGGCCCGGCAGGCGCTGGAGACCATCTCCAGCACCGGCAGGCAGGCACTCGCGGAGATGCGGCGGCTGCTCGGTGTGCTGCGGACCGGGGACGTGCGGGAGAGCGGGGAGTACGTCCCGCAGCCCGACGTCGAGCAGATCGAGGACCTGGTCGACCAGGTCGTCCAGTCCGGTCTGGCCGTCGACTTCAAGATCGAGGGCACCCCGCGCCCGCTGCCCAGCGGCGTCGAGCTGACCGCCTACCGCATCGTGCAGGAGGCGCTGACCAACACCCGCAAGCACGGCGGTCCGGACGCCGGGGCCAGCGTGCGGCTCGTCTACTTCGACGACGGACTCGGCCTGCTGGTGGAGGACGACGGCCGGGGAGCCGCGCACGAGCTGTACGAGGACGGCGGCGCCGACGGCGCGGGTCACGGGATGATCGGCATGCGCGAGCGGGTCGGCATGGTCGGCGGCACGCTGGACGCCGGACCGCGCCCCGGCGGCGGATTCCGGATCAGCGCGCTGCTGCCCCTCAAGCCGGCCAACTGACCCGCTCCACGGAACCCACCGACGACCGACCGCAGGACGAAACAGGAGACAGTGACCCCCATGGCGATCCGCGTGATGCTCGTCGACGACCAGATGCTGCTGCGCACCGGCTTCCGGATGGTGCTGGCCGCGCAGCCGGACATGGAGGTCGTCGCGGAGGCCGGTGACGGAGCGGAGGCGATCGAGAACCTGCGGACCACCACGGTCGACGTCGTGCTGATGGACGTGCGGATGCCGAGGCTGGACGGCGTGGAGGCCACCCGCCGGATCTGCGCGGAGCCGGACGCGCCCAAGGTGCTCATCCTGACGACGTTCGACCTCGACGAGTACGCGTTCTCCGGGCTGAAGGCCGGGGCCAGCGGCTTCATGCTCAAGGACGTGCCGCCGGCCGAACTGCTCGCCGCGATCCGTTCCGTGCACAGCGGCGACGCGGTCGTCGCCCCGTCCACCACCCGTCGGCTGCTCGACCGCTTCTCACCGATGCTGCCGAGCGCTACGGCGGAGCCGCGCCACAAGGACGTCGCCAAGCTCACCGAACGGGAGCGCGAGGTGATGCTGCTGGTGGCGCAGGGCCTGTCGAACGGCGAGATCGCCGCGCGGCTGGTGCTCTCGGAGGCAACCGTGAAGACGCACGTCGGCCGCATCCTGACCAAGCTCGGCCTGCGCGACCGCGTTCAGGTCGTCGTCCTCGCCTACGAGACCGGGCTGGTGCGCGCCGGCGGCGGGGCGGGCTGAGTCCGGGGGGACGCCGATCCGGGTGAACGGCCCGTTCGACGGCGGCGCCTGACCGCCCTCGCGGGGCGCCGCGTGGCGTTCAGCGCAGGATGCCCTCCAGGAAGTCGCTGCCGAGCCGTGCCACGAGCGTCAGGTCCAGCTGGTGCAGGACGTACCGGCCGCGCCGCCGGGTCGTGATCAGACCGGCCTTCTTGAGCACCGTGAGATGGCGGGAGACCTCGGGGGACGTGATGCCGTTCGTGTCCGCGAGTTCCCCGGTCGTGTACGGGGAGCGGGCGATGTTGCGGCACAGCCGCATCCGCATCGGGTGGGCCAGCGCCTCCAGCCTCAGCTGGAGCAGCTCGACGGAGGCGGGCGAGGGCAGCTCGGGCCGGTGCACCGGGTAGTGGATCACCGGGCGCCAGCCCGGCGCGTGCAGCACCGTCAGGTGCGGCCAGCCGAGGCTGGTCGGGATGAGGGTGAGCCCGGGGCCGACGGCCGGGTCGGTGGCGTCGGTCGCGCCCTCGGTCAGCTTGTCGATGCTGATCCGGTCCCCGGACGCGTCCAGCGACACCGCGGTGGACACCGCGCCCATCGCCTCACCGATTCCCTTGCGGCGCAGCAGATCCGTCTTGTGCCGGGCGTCGGCCACCAGCTGGACCCGCGTCCGCCGCCAGGTGTCCGCGAAGAACGCCTGGTCGCAGTCCTCGAAGAGGCGCCGTACCCAGCGGCGTACGGAGGCGGGGTCGGTCAGCAGCCGCTGGGCGAACTCCACCTGCTGCGGGCCGCGCGTCGCCGCCATGTCCAGGGCGCGGGCGCGCATCCCGGCGTTGACGAGGGGCGAGGGGGCGCCGGTCCCGTACTGGGTGGCGCAGGTGAATTCCAGGGCGGCGGCGACGAAGCGCTCGTCGTCCAGCCGGTCGAGGATGTCCAGGTCGTCCGCGAGCTCGTCCCCCGTCCTGCCGTCGCCGCCGCGGACCCCCGCGAACGGCATGAAGACGTCGGAGAAGGTGTTCCGCCACAGGAAGTCCGCCTCGTGCAGCCGGTCCGCGAGGTCCGGCTCCAGGGCTGTCGTGGTGGCCGTCGCCCAGCCGTGCAGCCCGGGGTGGTGCCCCGGCTCGGAGAGCGCGTGCAGGGCGAGCCCCAGCTCCGCGAGGGGGGAGGTCTCGAAGACGATGCGTCCGGGGTCCAGCCCCGCGATGTCGATGGTCACGCTCACCCCTCCATGGTGCGGGGTGAGCGGAGCGGGGCGGGCCCCGATTGACGGCCGGCGTCAATCGGGGCCCGGCCCGGCGCCTCTACGGATTCGGGGCGACCCGCTCCTGCTCGGTCACCCGCTTCAGGAACTCGCCCAGGGCCGCCCTCACGTCCGCGGCCGTCCACCCGAGCCCCGCCTCGGTCACCGTGACCTCGGTGCAGGAGATCCCGGGCGGTCCGGCGCCGGCCGGCACCCACATGCGGAAGAGCGCCGTGCCCGTCTCCTCCGCCAGCCGCACCGACGCCTGGGTCAGGACATCGGGCGGGTACGGCAGCCACACCTGGAACTGGTGGGTGTGCGGCGGCTCGGGATGCACCCGGAACCATCCGGCACCCGCCTCCGCGAGCCCCTCGGCCAGCGCCCCGGCCACCATCCGCGCCTGCGCCACGTACGACGGAAGCTGCGGCAGCTCCCGCGCCAGGCCGCTCAGGGCGGCGAGCACCGCCGGGAACTGCTGGAAGAGCTGGCCGCCGTACCGGTGCCGCCAGGCGCGGGCCTCCTCGATCAGCGAGGCGGAACCCGCGAGCGCGGCCCCCGAGATCCCGCCGAGGGTCTTGTAGAACGACACGTACACGCTGTCCGCCAGCGCCGCGATCTCCGGCAGCTCCCGCCCGAAGTGCGTCGCGCACTCCCACAGCCGCGCACCGTCGAAGTGGACCACCGCATCGCGTTCGCGCGCGGCCGCCACCACCGCCTCCAGCTCCTCCCAGGTGGGCAGGACGAAGCCCGCGTCCCGCAGCGGGAGCTCCAGCATCAGGGTGCCGAACGGCTCCTCGAATTCGCGGATCTCGTCCGCAGTGGGCAGCCGGGGCTCGGACGTCGGGTGGACGGTACGCAGCCCGCTCACCACCGACAGCGCGTCGCGCTCGTACATCTCGGGGTGGGCGAGCGGGTGGAGCGCCACCGTCGGATTGCCGGTGCGCCCCGCCCAGGAACGCAGCGCGGCCTGCTGCGCCATCGTCCCGGTCGGGAAGAACGCGACCGCCTCCTTGCCGAGCAACTCAGCGATCCGCTGCTCCAGCTCCGCGACCACGCCGCCACCGTAGATGTCCACGGGCTGCCCGAGGTCGGTGAGCGTGTCGGCGTCGGCGGTCAGCGCGGCCAGTTGCTCACCGATCGAGCGGTCCATCTGGGCCCGCCACAGGGTCCGCTCGGCCCGCTGCCACGCGGCGATCCGGCGGCTGCGCGAGAAGTCGTCAGCGCCCCGGGCCCCGTCCGCGCCCGGCGTCTCGTCCGCCGTCTCGCCGCGCGCCTGCTCGTTCGTATCTGCCATGGGACGATCATCACGCAGAACCCGGCTCCCCTCCACGGGATATCCGAGTCCCGGTTCGGGTCCCGGTCCGGGTTCCGGTCCGGGTCCCGGTTCGAGTTCCGGTCCGTGTTCCGGTCCGCGCGGACACGAGTGGGGTACGGCGTTTCCCACAGCCTGTGGACAGCCGGGAGCCGGACGAAACGCTGGCGTAGCATGCAGAGAAATCGTCCGGTACCCCCCGCGGACTGGAACGGAAGGCCACTGCCGAGTGAATGCAACAGCCCCCAAGGAGCCCCTCGACACGAGGGACCGCCCCGCCCGCCTCACCGTCGGTGTCGTCGGCGCCGGCCGGGTCGGCCCCGCCCTGGCCGCCGCCCTGCGGCTCGCGGGACACCGCCCGGTCGCCGTCTCCGGCGTCTCCGACGCCTCGGTCGCCCGCGCCGCCGCCCTGCTCCCCGACGTACCCCTGGTGACGCCCGCCGAAGTCCTGGCGCGCGCCGAACTCGTCCTGCTGACCGTCCCCGACGACGCCCTGCCCGGCCTCGTCGAGGGCCTGGCCGAGACCGGCGCCGTCCGGCCGGGGCAGCTGATCGTGCACACCTCGGGGCGGTACGGCACCAAGGTGCTGGATCCCGCGCTGCGGGCCGGCGCCCTGCCGCTCGCCCTGCACCCGGCGATGACGTTCACCGGCACCTCCGTGGACGTCCAGCGGCTGGCCGGCTGCTCCTTCGGCGTCACCGCACCCGAACAGCTGAGGCTCGCGGCCGAGGCGCTGGTCATCGAGATGGGCGGCGAACCCGAGTGGATCGCGGAGGAGTCCCGCCCGCTCTACCACGCCGCCCTCGCCCTCGGCGCGAACCACCTGGTGACGCTCGTCGCCCAGTCGATGGAGCTGCTGCGCACCGCCGGGGTCGCCGCCCCCGACCGGATGCTCGGCCCGCTGCTCGGCGCCGCGCTCGACAACGCCCTGCGCTCCGGTGACGCCGCCCTGACCGGGCCGGTCGCCCGCGGCGACGCAGGCACGGTCGCCGCGCACATCGGTGAGCTGCGCGCCCACGCCCCGCAGGCGGTGGCCGGATACGTCGCGATGGCCCGCGCCACCGCCGACCGCGCCCTCGCCCACGGCATGCTCAAGCCGGAACTGGCCGAGGACCTGCTCGGCGTCCTGGCCGAGGACGGCCGCACCGACGGCGGCCGCGCCAGCGGCACCGGACCGGAGGAGCCCCGATGACCGACCGCGCCGCCACCCTGCTCCGCACGGCCGCGGAACTGGCCGCGTACGCCCCCGGAGCGCCGGGCGCACCCCGGCCCGAGCGCGCCGTCGTGATGACGATGGGCGCCCTGCACGAGGGCCATGCTTCACTGATCCGCGCCGCCCGCGCGGTCGTCGGCCCGGCCGGGCAGGTCGTCGCCACCGTCTTCGTCAACCCGCTGCAGTTCGGGGAGGCGGCCGATCTCGACCGCTACCCCCGCACCCTCGACGCCGATCTCGCACTCGCGGGCGCGGCCGGCGGCGACGTGGTCTTCGCCCCGTCCGCCGACGAGGTCTACCCGGGCGGGGAACCGCAGGTCCGGATCTCGGCCGGCCCGATGGGCGAGCGTCTCGAAGGGGCCTCGCGCCCCGGGCACTTCGACGGGATGCTCACCGTCGTCGCCAAGCTGCTCCACCTCACCCGCCCGGACCTCGCGTTCTACGGGCAGAAGGACGCCCAGCAGCTGGCGCTGATCCGCCGCATGGTGCGCGATCTGAACTTCCCCGTCGAGATCGTGGGGGTCGAGACGGCCCGGGAGCCCGACGGCCTCGCGCTCTCCAGCCGCAACCGCTTCCTGGACGCGCACGAGCGGCACACCGCCCTCGCCCTGTCCCGGGCCCTGTTCGCCGCCCGTGACCGGCTCGCCGCCCAGCAGGCGCTGCACGCCCGCGCGCTGGCCGGCGGGGCGAACGGGGGCAGGGCCGCCGGGCTCAGCCGGCTCGGCGAGTCCCGGCTGGGCGCCGACCCGCAGGCGGGCGCCCCCGCC
>CBRG010000079.1 GCA_000470535.1 Streptomyces sp. AW19M42 | reverse complement strand
CCCGCCGCTCGGCCAGCGCCGAGGACTTTCCGGCGAAGTCACTTCCCAGGAGCACACTGAATTCCGGGTCGTGTCTCACCATCGGCTACCGAGCCCTTCCACGCCCGGCACGGCATGACCGCGATCCCAGGCGTTCTTGTGCCGCTGTGCGCGTTCACCGGACGCCGGCCACTGATCCGTTGGATCCTCAGGCCGCATCCGGATCGAGCTGAGCCTGGAAGACGGCCTGGCTGAAATAGGCACGGGCCTCCTTGATCAGCCCCTGGTCATCAAGGTCGTAGATGTTGATCCCCGACCAGTTGACGGGCCGGTTGGACTTTGTGACAGCGGCTGCCCGCCAGGACACCGCGACGGTGCCGGCGACGGTATGGGCCTCGACGGGAGTGATTCCCAGGAACGGACGGAATTCCGGGAGCACGGACGCGATGTGGCTGCGTATCGCTTCCCTGCCACGGAGCGGGTCCGTGCCCACCGGGTCGAAGAAGAGGCCGTCGACGGCGAAACTCTCGGCCCAGGCGTCCGCATCGGCACGCTGGGATGCGAGAAAGAAGTTGAGCACCGAGCGGGGCATGGCGGGAAATCCCGCGTGGCTCTGCAGGACCTTCTTCTCCGCCGCCACCGCTGGTGAACCGGAGAGCGCCGAAACAATGGTTCCGGAACCCAGCGCGGCGCCTATCCCGAGGGCCTTGCGGCGCGCCATGAGCAAACGTTGTGCGTCATTCATCGAGGTTCTCCTGCCAGGACTTGCTGCACTGACGTGAATTGCTTGAACGAACGCAGATTCCGTGCCGAACGGGCACGCCGAAGAGTTCCCGGGAAGGGTTCCCGGAATGGACACATTCTTGGCATGCGCATGCCATGTACATCGCCACCGCGCTTCGCCGTGACGGCTCCCCATTCATACATCAACCAGTTGGTTTATTTCAACGGGACGGTCGTACCAATCCCTGCGCCGATGGATTCACTCGCCCGGCCTGCCTCGCTCGATCGGACCCCGCCCACCACGCCAGGCCTTCGTACCCGAGGCCGGACGCCCGCGGCAACCAGGTATGCGGAGGGTACGGAACTGGAAGGTGGGCCTGTTGTCATGGGATCCGCGTCAGCGACCACAGAGCAGGGAGTCCGCTCATGCACGTTCTGGTTACCGGCGGCGCCGGGTTCATCGGCAGCAACTACGTACGCCGTCTACTGGGAGGAAAGCTCGGTGCGGGCGTTTCGCGCGTCACCGTTCTCGACAAACTCACCTACGCCGGCAATCTGGCCAACCTGTCCCTCGTATACGACGATGCCAGACTGCGGTTCGTCCAGGGCGACATCAACGATGTCACGCTGGTCCGCGAACTGATGGCGTCGGTCGACGCGGTGGTGCATTTTGCCGCTGAATCCCATGTGGACCGCTCCATCGGGAACTCCGCCGAATTCGTCAAGACGAACATCGTCGGCACACACAGTCTTCTGCAGGCAGCGCTCCACACCGGCGTCTCCCGTTTCGTTCATGTCTCCACCGACGAGGTCTACGGCTCCATCGCCGAAGGGTCCTGGACCGAGGAGTGGCCACTCCTCCCCAACTCCCCCTACGCCGCCTCCAAGGCGGGATCGGATCTGCTCGTCCGCTCCTACGGGCAGACCCACGGCCTGAATGTGAGCATCACCCGGTGCAGCAACAACTACGGCCCGTACCAGTTCCCCGAGAAGGTCATCCCGCTGTTCGTCACCTCCCTGATGGAGGGCGGCAAGGTACCGCTCTACGGGGACGGGCTGAACGTACGGGACTGGCTCCACGTCGACGACCACTGCCGAGGGATCCAACTGGTTCTGGAACAGGGCGCTCCGGGCGAGGTCTACAACATCGGTGGCGGGCGCGAACTCTCCAACAGGGAGCTGACCGGGGTGCTGTTGAAGGCATTCGGGGCGGACTGGGACTCCGTACGCCCGGTGGCCGACCGCAAGGGTCATGATCGCCGCTACTCCATCGACGACGGGAAACTCCGCGCCCTGGGGTACGAACCGCAGGTCGGATTCGAGGAAGGAATCGAGCGGACCATCGCCTGGTACCAGGAAAACCCCTCCTGGTGGCAGCCCCTGCTGCAGCGAAACGACTGATCCACCCCCTCCGGACCGATTCTCCCTTCCGCACGAGCCGGCCCAGCGAATCCCCAAATGAAGGAACCAGCATGCGTGGCATCATTCTCGCCGGCGGGTCAGGAACCCGTCTGCACCCCCTGACCAGCGTCCATTCCAAACAGTTGCTCCCGGTCTACGACAAACCCATGATCTACTACCCGCTCGCCGTGCTCATGCAGACGGATATCCGGGAGATCCTCATCATCTCCACGCCGAACCACCTGAACGTCTACCGGGAGTTACTGGGCGACGGGAGCAAACTCGGCATCACGTTGGAGTACGCGGTCCAGGACGAACCCAAGGGACTTGCCCAGGCGCTGCTGATCGGCCGGGACTTCGTCGGCGAGGAAACGCTCTGCCTGGTGCTCGGCGACAACATCTTCTACGGCACCCGCTTCCCCGACATGCTCCGTGCCGAGGCCGACCGGCTCGACGGTTGCACACTCTTCGGATATCCGGTCAGCGACCCGGAGCGGTACGGCGTGGCCGAGCTGGACGCGGACAGCAACATCGTCTCGCTGGAGGAGAAGCCTGCCGAACCCAGGTCCAACCTGGCGGTCACGGGCCTGTACATGTACGACAACGAGGCCATAGACCGGGCGGCCGGTCTCACCCCTTCGGACCGGGGCGAGCTGGAGATCACCGACCTCAACCTCACGTTCGTCCAGGAGAAGCGTGCCCGGCTCGTCAACCTGGGCCGTGGCTCCGCGTGGTTCGACACCGGAACGCACGACAGCCTGCTTGAGGCGGCGACCTTCGTCCAGCTCCTGGAGAAGCGCCAGGGCATCCGCATCTCCTGCCTTGAGGAAGTCGCCTTCCGGATGGGCTTCATCGACCGGGACCAGCTGGCCCTCAACGGGAACGAGCTGTCCAGCTCGTCCAGTTACGGCCGCTACGTCATGGAGCTGGCCGGTGCCTGATCTCCCGGCTCCCGAAACACGGGGCCTGACGCTGAAGACGCCCCCCGCGCTGCTGGAGACCGGCTCCCGCACGGACACCTCCGACGTGGCCGCCGGGAGCTGGGTCCGGCACGGCGCCGAGGTCACAGAGAGCACCATCGGGCCGGGGGTGTTCGTCGGCTTCCGCAGCCGCGTCGACCGGACCCGCATCGGAGCGGGCACGCTCGTCGCCTCGCTGGCCCGGATCGGCGCAGCGGACGGAGCACCGACCACCATCGGCCGCGGTGCGTGGATCGCCGCCCGCAGCGTCATCGAACCCGGAGTACACATCGGCGACGGCGCCGTGGTCGCCGCAGGCGCCCATGTCACCGCCGATGTCCCGGCCGACGCGATCGTGGTGGGCTCGCCCGCACGGATCCTGCGGCTACGACAGGTCGTCGAGGACGGACTCCCCGACATCGGCCCTGTCCTGTCCCTCGTGCGGGCACGCGTCGACAACGGCCCGCAGTCCCTCCCCACCGGCTGGAGCATGGGCGCGGCCAGCCTGCTGAACGCGGAGTTCTCCGGCGGGACCGACGTGGTCATCGGCTCCGGCCTGATCGCGCTGGGACGTGCCGACGGCCCCTCCCCCGACGGTGGCATCCACCTCGGTGACAGCGTCCGAATCGGGGACCTGGCGATCCTGGAAGCAGGCGGGGGGATTCGGATCGGGGACCATTCGGCGCTCGGCGCCCGGGTCCAGATCCTGTCCAGCGGTCACGACCTCGGCCGCCGTTCCCTTCCCTGGCAGTCGGGGGCCGTATCGATCGGCGCACACGTGCACATCGGTGAGGACGTCACGCTCGTGGGCCCCTGCCACCTCGGGGACCGGGCTGTCGTCACGGACGGCGCCGTGGTCGTGAGCAGCGTCGAAGCGGGCGGGACCACGTCCGGAATTCTGGAAGGGAAGCACCGGTGAAGATCCTCCTTGCCCCCAACGCGACCGGCTCCGGACACAACATGCGGACGCTGTCACTGGCCCGCGAAATGCTGGCCCAGCAGCCCGGGACCGAGCTGACGGTCCTTCTCGCGTCGCTGCAGACCACCTTCGCCCCCCTCTTCGCGCAGGCCGGTGTGGAGGTGGTGGACCTCGCCAGGACCCAGGTGAACTACGCCACCAAGAGCAACCTCGGCCGACGGATGGACTGGGAGGGGTACATCGGCGGCTACCTCGCCCCTGCCTTCGTCAACGGAGAGCGCATCCTGCACTACCTCGCGCTCTACCAGGAGCACCGCCCCGACCTGGTGGTCAGCGACTACAACATGTCGGCCAGCATGGCCGCGGCGATCCTCGGTGTCCCGCACGCGCTTGTGACCGAACGGTACGACTTCACGTTGTGCCAGCTCGACGACGAGACGCTCGTCTCCGGCGGTTTCGACATCGACCGAGACGACCTGCGGCGGGGGCGGAGCGCCCTGCACGCGGTCTTCGACTGGATCGTGAGCACCGCGGAGGTGGTCGTCACCGACAAACCGCGCCTCGACGAGCTCGACAAGGGGACCCCGGTGGCGCGCGCACTGGACGAAGGCCACGCCTTCTTCACCGGACCGATGGTGCGGGACGCCCCGCCGGAGCACGACGGCGCCGCCGTACGCGCCGAGCTCGGGATTCCCGCGGGCCCCGTCATGGTGGGGTCGGTCGGCGGCACCACCATGTTCCTGGAGAACAAGCAGCAGGTCATCGACTGCTATCTGGAGGCGTACCGCACGCTCAAGCAGCAGTATCCCGACCTGCAGTTCGTCCTGCTCGGCCGGGAGAAGATCGAGGCCCCCGACGAGGTGCTGCAGCTGGACTACCTGCCGGAGTGGATGCCCCTGCTGCGTGAGGCCAACGTGCTGCTGTCCGCCCCCGGGTGGATCACCGTCACCGAGGTGGCCGCCCTGCGCATCCCGACCGTCTTCGTCCTGGGCAGCCTGAGCGAGTACCACGAGGTGGAGGCCGTCCGGCGCCTCGAACTGCTGGGGTTCCCCGCGCTGATCGACCCCGCGGCGGACGCCCTGGCCAGGACCCTGAAGCCGATGCTCGACCGGAAGGCCGACCGCTCCGAGCCGACTCCCGGGCAGCTCGCCGTCGCCCCGGAGGGTTCCGGGACCGCGGTGGCCGCCCGCCACCTGCTCGCCGCCGCCGGCCGCGTGGCACCACACCCGCTGCTGACGGCCGTCGGCAGCACCTGGGACGACGGCGGCGGGAAGCCGGAGTGAACCGGCACGCCACCTCGGACGTGGCCGACGGACCCACCCGCATGCTGCTCGCCGCCGATGGGTCCACGACGCTGCTGCTCGAAGCCCTGCTGGACCGCCCGTTGACGGTCTCCGTGGCCCGGCAGCGCCCGCTGCCGACGCACCGGGCCCCCGAACGGGCCGTCCGGGCACTGAACATCACGCCGGGCCGCACCGTGATCGAGCGGTCCTCAGCCCTGGTCACCGACGACGGCGAGGTGATGAGCCGCAACACCGTCGTCTTCGCCGTCCCCCCACGCGGCTGGTCGGCCGACGCCGACGACGCCGTGCCGCTCGGTCAGCGGCTGCGCGCCGCGCGGACGCTGCAGCACCGCACCCTCCTGTCGTCCGGCCGCGCCAACTGGCCGGACGCCGGACAGGAATCGCCGTGCGCGTACAAGGAGTACCTCATTCGCTGTGAGGACGGACGGCTCCTGTACGTGCACGAGCGCTTCAATCCGCGTCACATCTCGCCGCCTCTGCACAGCGCGGTGGCGGCGCCGGTGCCTGCGGCCGAGCCGGTCGGCGCATCGGCCTGACCGCTCCACGACGGGCTCTCGGCCAAGAGCCGCAACCACGTCTTCGCCCCTTCAACCCTGCTGGCAACAAGGAGTTTTCGTGACCGACTTTCCCTCACTGCGCACCTTCATCACTCACAACTTCCTGGACGACAGCTCCGCAGTCGTGGCCGTGCTCGGCCGGGACGCCGACAGCCTGGTCACCCCGGACCGCACCCTGCGGGACGCGGCACTGGCCCTGCTGGCGCTGCCCCGTACCGAGGACGAGAAGCTCACCGGTGCGCTCCTGGACGCGCTGCGCGGCTTCGAGGACAGCACGACCGCGGGGTTCCATGAGCTGCTGGACATCACCGGTACCCCGCAACCCGTGGGTGACGTACGGACGCCGGCCTGGCAGGCCCTGGCGTACTGGGCGTACCACCACGCGGGCACCCTGCTGGCCGACGCGGCTCTCGTCGAGCGGGCGGTCCAGGGGCTGCGCGGGCTGGCCGAAGCAGTCGTGCGCGAAGCCTGGCCGGCCCGCCTCCACCGGGACGGCGCAACGGTCCTGGACAGTGCGAGCTCCCTCGGTCAGGTCGCGGTACTGACGCTCGCCGCCCGAGCGACGGACGACGGATCCGACTTCTTCGACACCTTCCTGACCGCGGCCGCAGAGCATCTGGAAAGTTTCGGGTCCGCCGACGGCGCCTGGTCCCACCTCACGCCGCGCGGTGCCCGGGACCGCTTCCAGGGCTACCGGCTCCGCTCCAGCTCGCTGGCCGCCCTCGCCTGGTGCTCCCTGCACGAGCGGGGTCACGGGAAAGCGCTCGAACAGGCACGCAAGGTGCTCCGGCACGCCCGTTCCAGCCACCTCCACGCCCGCGGCCGCGGATTCTGGGACCGCGCGGATGCGGCCTCCCAGCCCAGAGTGGATGCCCTGGCAGCGCAGTACGGCCGCCCCGACTCGCCCTTCCCCGCCAAGCTGATGGGGGACCACGCCCTGCTCGCACTGGCGGCCGGCACGCTGGCCGGCCTCACCGACGAGGCCGAGTTCAATGAGTTGTCGGAACTGGCCGAGGAGGAACTGCACCGCTACACCGACACCGCGGTCGGCGGTGTCTTCCAGGGCCAGGGGAGCTGGTTCTCCACGCCGGTCGACGCGACCGTGCCGCTGGCCCGTCATGTGATGGTTCCGCCGCGCACTGCCGGCGCCTACTCGGTCGGCAACACCGCCTATGTCCCCTTCCACGAGAAGCACGCCGAGACCCAGCTGCTGGCACTGCTCGCGCTGGGAGACCGCGGGCCGAAGCCGGCCACCGCGCCCACGGCCCCCGCCCGGCTGGAACCCTGGCCCCTGGAGCGGGACCTGAGTTACGTGTCGCGCGCACCCCTCACCGCGCGGGACATCGACATCCCCGCCTATCTGGCCTGGCTGCGCTCCACCGAATCCGGCCTCGGCTACGGGCTGACCCCCTACCCGGCTCCGCTGGGGCTCCGCTCCGACCGCACCGCGCAGACCTTCTCCGTGCTGCATGTGGTCTCCGACCTGATGGCGCTCAACGAGCCCATACCCCACCGGGAGAAGCTCCTCGCCGGGATATACGCGACCCAGAACCCGGACGGGGGCTTCGGTGAGCAGCCCGGTCTGCTCTCCGAGGCGTTCACCACGTACTGCGCCGTCCTCACTGCCACGGTCCTCAAGGGCGAGGAATACGACACCCAGCAGTGCGGAGCCTTCCTGGAGGCCTGCCAGCACCCGGAAGGTGCCTTCGGCAACGCACCGGGCTACCCCGGGGACGCCTGGCACTCCAACCTCGCGACGCTGGCCCTGCTGGCTCTCGGCCGCCGCCCGCTCCGGGAGGACGACCTCGTCGCCTACTTCGTCAGTTGCCGCAACGCCGACGGCGGTTACGGCAACCAGCCGGGCCACCCCTCGGACTCCTTCGCCACCTTCCGCGTCGTGGACACGCTCATCGCGCTCGGTCTGCGGCCCCCGAACCTGGAGCAGACCGTCGCCTGGCTGCGCGGACTGCAGACCGAGGCCGGCGGCTTCCGCTACCGGGAAGGGGGCCCCGAGAGTTTCGTCGGTTCTTACCATGCCATCGCATCGCTCTACGTCATGGGATCCGAGCCCGCCGACATCGCGGCATGCCGCTCCTGGATCGCGGCACGGCAGAGCACCGACGGCGGCTTCGGCCGGACTCCCGGAGGGTCGTCCGAGACCACGGACGAGGGCTTCATCGCCATCCAGGCCCTCCACATGCTCGAAGGGAAGCTGAACCCGTACTGGGCCGTGATCATGACCTGATCTCCCGGCGCCGGCCCCCAACCCCCCGATGACACCGTCCGTTCGGACGGGCATTCGCATACGTACACGGAGAAATCTATGATCATCGACTGCCACCAGCACGTCGTTCTGCCGACCGGGACGCAGATAGCGGCGATGGACGAGGCGGGCATCGACCGTACGGTCCTGCTGTCGACGCTCCCGCACATCGAGCGGTCCACCGACCTCTCCTCGTTCAAGAGAGAGATGTCGGTCCTGGGTAAAGTCCTGAGCGGTGACGCGGACGGCCGCGAGGCCCCGTCCCGGGAGCTGCGCTCGGCCCTCGCCGAGGGCGGCGACCGGTTCATCGCCTTCGGTAAGGTCCCGGTCGGTCAGGGGTTCGAGGAGACCGTCAAGGCCCTCCAGCAGGAGGTCCTGGACCCGGGGTACGCCGGGGTGGGGGAGCTGACGTTCGGAGCCGACGAAGCCGCCGGGCTAGAGCCCGTCTTCCAGGCGGTCAGTGAGGCGAAGTCCGGGGCCCGCACCCTGCCGCTGCTGGTCCACGGTTTCGCCCCGCAGACGGCGGGGGACATCCGCACCACCGCGGCCCTGGCTCGGAAGTTCCCCTCGGTACCGGTGATCGTGGGGGTGCTGGGGGGCCTGAACTGGCTGGAGGCCATCGAGCTCGTGAAGGAGATCCCGAACCTGTACCTGGACCTGGCTTCGTCATTCGTGTCGCTGGCGCCCCGCCTGGCAGCCGCGGAGATACCCGAGCGCTGCCTGTTCGGCTCCAACACACCGTTCGCGGACATGTACAGCAACCGGGTCCTGATCGAGCGCATGGTGCCGGATCCCTCGGCCCGCGCCCGGGTCATGGGGGAGAACCTCGCCGAGCTGCTCGGGCTGGCCGCCGGCTGACGCCGGCCTGAACCGCCGGAAGGGCGGCCGGAGATCCCCGGCCGCCTTTTCGGCGCGCCCGCCGCGAGTCGCGGCCTCAGGCCTGACCGGCGATCGCCTGCGCGGCGGCGACAGCGGCGCTCTTGACCCGGTCCAGGGCTTCCGGCTCGCCGCCCATGATCATGCGGGTGACCTGCGGAACGGCCAACGGCCAGCCGACGAGCCCGGTGAAGAGGAGCAGCATGGCCTGTGAGCCCAGGTCCTTTCCGTCCGGCCCCGTGAGTGCCCCTATCCCGCCGACCGCCCGCGCCTTCTCCTGGTAGTGGGCCGTGCGCGAGTCCTCATCGGGCACGGGCACCTGGTTGTACTCCAGCGCCTCCCACAGCAGGAGCCGGAGGATCGACGGGTGTTCCTGGTGGTAGGTGAAGAGCCGGTCGATGTAGTCGGCGACATCGCCGGTCTCGGACGACGGCGGCACGGCCTCGGCCAGCTCGTCGAGGGCGCGGCCCAGAACGGTGGAGAAGAGCTTGTCCTTGTCCCCGTAGTAGAGGTAGATCGCCTGTTTGTTGGCCTGGGCCGCCTGCGCGATGCGGTCGACGCGCGCGCCTGCGACACCGAACCGGGCGAACTCCTCCAGCGCGGCCTCGTAGATGCGGTTTCTCGTCTGCTCCGAGCGTGAGCTCACCCGACGAATCCTCCCTGGACGGCAGATGTCACATAGTGCCCTCCCACAGCGAACCGGGCGCATGTGACACAGGTCACACTCAGACACTAATTAAACTATCTGGTTGATTTAAACCAACTGGTTGAGTTAAATGATACCCATGAGCTTCCCAGAGTCTCCAGGAACGGAGACACCAGCGATGCACCGGCGCCGCCTCGGCAGCACAGGGCCACTCCTGCCGTGCGTCGGGCTCGGGACCTGGCGCAGGTTCGATCTGCCCCCGCAGAAGGTGCACCTGGCGCGACGGGTGGTCGTCCGGGCCCTGGAGAACGGGGTACGCGTCTTCGACACCGCCCCGGTCTACGGGCGCTCCGAGGAGGTCCTCGGCCGGGCACTGGGCACGGACCGTTCCCGCGCCTTCGTCGCCACGAAGATCTGGTCCGAGGAGCGCGAGGGCGGCCGCCGCCAGTTCGATCGGCAGCTCCGCCTCTTCGACGGGCACATCGAGCTGTTGCAGCTCCACCACCTCATCGGCTGGCGCGCCCACGCACAGTGGCTCCAGCAGGAGCGCGAACGAGGCCGGATCGGGCTGATCGGGGCCACTTTCTGGCGCGACGGCGCCTTCGGCGGCGGCACGACCGCCGATCTTGAGGCGGCCATGCGCTCGGGCATCCTCGACGTCATCCAGATCCCGCTGAACCCGCTGGAGCGGGCGATGGAGGAACGCATCCTCCCGCTCGCCCAGGAGCTGGATCTCGGTGTCCTGGTCATGCGCCCCTACGCCGAGGGGAACCTGCTGACCGGACGGGGGCGGCCGGGCACCGCACACGGCAAGCCGTCGGCCGAATCCCTGCTGCGCTGGGGGCTGTCCGATCCACGGGTCCATGTCACCCTCCCGGCCACGCTCGACCCCGCGCACCTCATGGCCAACATCACGGCGGGCGCCGCGCCCCCGATGTCCAACGCGGAGAGATCCGCCATCGCCGCCCACTACGACTGACAGGGCGGGCGAAACCACCGGCCCTCCGTCCCCAGCCGATCTCGACCCCTAGGGATTCCCATGTCCGACTCGGACACCGCTCCGGCACCGGCCGCTCCGGCAACGGGCTCTCACGCCAAGGACGCGCCGGGCCCCGCCGTGCACCCCGCTCTGTTCCTGATGATGGCGGTGTGCAGCGGCGCCACCGTCGCCAACGTCTACCTGGCGCAGCCACTGCTCAACCTGTTCGCCCACAACCTGGGCGTCTCGGACTCCGCTGCCGGCATCGTGGTCACCTGCGCGCAGTTCGGATACGCCGCGGGCATTCTGTTCCTCGTCCCGCTCGGCGACGTGCGCCGCCGGCGCCCGCTGCTGACCGCCATGCTCGCGGCCACCGTCCTCATGCTGCTGCTGGCCGCCGCCGCACCCGGCCTGTCGGTGCTCGCCGCGGCGGCCGTTCTGATCGGCGCCGCCACCGTGGTGCCGCAGGTCCTGGTACCCCTGGCCTCCGAGCTCGCACCGCCCGAGAAGCGGGCCTCCATCGTCGCCAACGTCCAGATCGGTCTGATGACCGGCATCATCGGCTCCCGGGTCATCGGGGGTCTCGTGGGCGAGGCGTTCGGCTGGCGCGCGGTGTACATCCTCGCCGCCGCCCTGACCGCCCTGACCGGTCTGGTCACCCTGTTGCTGCTGCCGCGCGAGTCGGCCAGGCCGACCATGCCCTACCGCGGCCTGCTGGTCTCGCTGCCCCGACTGCTCCGGCAGGAGCCCGCGCTGCGCCACGCCTGCCTGCTGCACGGTGCGCTGTTCGGCGCGTACACCGCCACGTGGGCCACGCTGGTCCTGGTCCTCACCGACGACCCGTACGGATACAGCAGCGCGACAGCCGGCCTCTTCGGACTGCTCGGCCTCGCCGGAGCGTTCGCCGCTCCCTGGGCCGGCCGGTTCATCGACCGCCGCGGGGCCACTCCCATCATCGGCGCCTCGCTGGTGCTCGCCCTCGTCTCCACCGGGGCGTACGCGCTGGGGGGCACCACCCTGGCCTTCATGATCGCGGCCATCGTGCTGGTGAACGTGGCGGTGCAGTGGAGCCAGATCGCCAACCAGGCCCGCATCTTCGCCTACCTCCCCGAGGCCCGCAGCCGCGCCAACACCGTCTACATGGTCGCGGTGTTCCTCAGCGGGGCTGTCTCGGCGGCCCTCGCCAGCGCCTGCTACGGCGCCTACGGCTGGAGCGGCGTCTGCGCGGTCCAGGGCGTGCTGGTGCTGGCCGGCCTCGCCGTACTCCCCACCGCCCGCCGCTACGACCAACAGAACGCGGAGGTCGTCGGCTGACCCGCCGGGTCCCGGCACCCCGCATCCACCGGCCAACCCGCCAACCCGCCAACCCGCCAAAAGAGAAGGAAGCTCATGACATTCCCCGCCATGCCCAAGTCCGTCCTGCAGTTCTTCACCGCATCGCAAAAGGGAGACGCGGACGCCTGGGCCGACGCGTTCGAGGAGCACGCGACGTTCCACGACCCGGTCGGCGCGGCCCCCCTCGAAGGCCGCGAGGCGATCCGGACCTTCGTGAAGTCCGTGATCCCCAGCTTCGACCCCTTCCTCGGCCTGACCCCCACCGAGGCCCACAGCGTCGGCAACTCCGTGGCCGTCTCCTGGCGCGGAGCCGCCGTCTCGCTCGACGGCAAATCGGTCAACTGGTCCGGCATCAACATCTACGAAATCGGCGACACGGGCCTGATCCGCGAGGCCAAGGCCTACTTCAACCGGTCGATCTTCGAGGCTCAGCTCCAGTAGTCACCGGGGTGGGCGCGACATACATGTTTCGCGCCCACCCACCCCTCCGGTTCGTAAATTTCCATCAAATATCTGCAATCCGCCTGATCTCGGCGACACAAGGCGGGAAAATCTAGAAGGAAGAGAAGAAAGCCAGGGGATCGACGCCGCCCTCCCTGGCCAACCACTACGGAAGGCCAGGACCATGCTCGAAACACTCTCCCGGAATAAATACACCCGTCCGGAAGGGGCCCCAAGCTTCCATGTCAAGCTTCTCGGGATCCCAGAAATTCACATAAACCATGAGCCGGCACGTGTTCGGGGCGAAGCCGCCAGGCGTGTTCTCGCGTATCTGCTGCTGGCCTCCCCCCACGTGGTTCCGAACCACCGTCTGATCGAGGCCGCCTGGGAGGATGACGAACCGGAAAGCGCCACGGAACAGATCCGCAAAATCATATCGAGACTCCGCAGAGACCTTCCGAACGGAAGAGACCTCATATCCACCGAAGCGGGAGGGTATCGAATACCGTCGGGCGCCATCCACATCGACCTCAAGACATGGCGTGACTCCAACGAGCGCGCCCGCGTCCTCATGAGAGGAGGACATCGCCACGCAGCCATGCAGACCCTGTCGGACGGGCTGGCGCTGTGGCGGGGACCCGCATTGGAGGGTCTCAACGGCCATCCCTTCGCGGCGGAGGCGGTCGCCCTGCACGAGGAGTGGCACGCCGCCCTGGAGGCCTGGTGCCGGCTCGCGTCGAAGGAGCTGGGGGCGTCCGAAGTGATCGCCAGGCTACGGCGGGAGATCACTCGATATCCCTTACAAGAACGCCTGTGGGAAATGTTGATTAGAGAACTTTCGTCCTCCGGACGATCTTTGGAAGCCCTGGAAGAATGCATCCGCCTCAGCAAGGCGCTGGCCGAATCTATCGGTGTCTCTCCATCCCCCCGTATACAAAGCCTCCAGCTGGGACTCGAACGGGCCGTTCGCGGGGCACCCCCGGTGCCCCAGCCGGGCCCGCACCGGGCTCTCCCGAAGGAATCACGCGCTCCACGAACCCTAAGAAAGGCGGGAACCGTACCGCCGTGGATCACTGACCTCCTGCGAGGACAGGAGCCCAACCCTGCGTACGTATCGGACAGGAGTTGGAACATCCTGCACGGTAATCAGGCGATGTTCCGGTGGTTCCCCTGGCTCGCAAAGGAGAATGCCAACCTGATGAAATGGGTTCTCACGGACCCGGCGGCTCGTTCGTGCCTGCACGACTGGGAAGATCACGCAGCCGTCTATCTGGGGATGCTGGAAAGGGCACTGAGACTCATGCCCGAAGATGCGGCCCTCAGATCCCTCAAGGCGGAACTGAACAAGCACCCGCAAGGTCCCCGCATCGGCAGAGGGGAGATCGTCGAGGTTGATTCGAGGGAGGGGCACCACTTCACCTTCGACCTGCCCCACGTGACGCCGGAGCCGGTCAACGTGGTCTCCCACGTTCTCAGGTCACGCGGCAACGACGACCTGAACGTGGTGATCCTTACCCCGCCGAAGAGCACCCCTCCAGGCGGCTCGTTCGGGTAACGCGAGGCTGCCCGGTGACTCGGCGGCTGTCCCGGCTTCTCCCCCGTAGCCGGGACAGCCTCCCGGTCACCGGGCCGCTCCCGCGTACGCCGGTGGCCCCGGGTCCGGCCGTGCCGGACCCGGGGCCACCGGGAAGATCAGGTCGGGGGGGCCAGCACCGGGGGGACAAGCCGCTCCCCCGATGAGAACAGGACCTTCCGGCCCTTGCCGCGATCGGGGGGTGCCGCGGCGCGGACCCGACAGAGAGGTCCTGTTCCTCGCCCCGCGGAGTTTCTGCCACATCCGCCGGGCTCGTCATCCTTCCTGCCCCGCGGCGGGGGCCGAGCGGGTGGGCGAAGGGCCCCGGTCGCCGGGCCCTTGGTCCCTGAAGTTCGCATGAGTGATCGGAAACACCAGGCTGATACGGCCATTCGTGCGGATAGACTCGCCCGACCGCGCAGGGGATCGAAGGGGAGTCAGGGACCGATGGCGCAAGCGAAGAAGATCGCTCTCTACGTGATAGTCGTCTTCGTCCTCTACACGATCATCAAATCCCCCGCCCGTGCCGCGGAACTCGTCCAAGTAGGGTTCGAGGGCGTTTCGAGTGCCGCGCAGAGCGTCGGTGACTTCATGTCCGAGCTCGTGAACTAGGAGTACCCCCATGATCCGCCATCTGGTCCTGTTCAAGCTGAACGATGGCGTCGAGCGGGACGAACCGCGGGTCGTCGCGGGGGTCGGGGCCTTCCGGGAACTGCCGGACAAGATCCCCGGGGTGGAGTTCTGGGAGTGCGCCTGGAACATCACGGACCGGCCGATCGCGTATGACTTCGCCATCAACTGCGCCGTCACCGACGAGGCCGCGCTGACGAGCTACATCGAGCATCCGGCCCACCAGGAGGCCGCCGGTCAGTGGCGCGAATTCGCCACCTGGGTGATCGCTGACTACCCGTTCTGACCCCTTCGGCCCTGCGAGCCCCTCACCACAGCGGTGAGGGGCTTTTCTTTGTGTTTAAACCGATTCGAGGCCAACACGGCGCAATAGGGTGCTTGCACCTGGTGGACATTTCTTGTGATGCTATGACCGCTTTTGACGGATGAGTTGACCGAAGTTGACCGCAAAGGGGTGGCGTCATCGTGCCGGCCAGTACAGCGCCTCAAGTGCCTCCCCAGACCGCCCAGCCGCCGCAACCACAGCCACAGCCGCATCAGCTGCAACAGACACCGCAGCAGGCGCCGCAGCAGGCCGTGCAGATGGTCGAGACGCCCGACGACACCACCCCCGCCAGGACCCGGGGCGCGGACACCAGGGCGCTCACCCAGGTCCTCTTCGGTCAGCTCAAGGGGCTGAAACCGGGCACCGCGGAGCACGGCCGGGTCCGGACGGCGCTGATCGAGGCGAACCTCCCCCTCGTGCGGTACGCCGCGGCGCGGTTCCGGAGCCGCAACGAGCCGATGGAGGACGTCGTCCAGGTCGGCACGATCGGCCTGATCAACGCCATCGACCGGTTCGACCCCGACCGCGGTGTCCAGTTTCCGACCTTCGCGATGCCGACCGTGGTCGGTGAGATCAAGCGGTACTTCCGGGACAACGTGCGGACCGTCCACGTACCGCGCCGGCTGCACGAGCTCTGGGTCCAGGTCACCGGCGCCACCGAGGACCTGACGACCGCTCACGGCCGCTCACCCACCACCGCGGAGATCGCCGCCCGGCTGAAGATCTCCGAGGACGAGGTGCTGGCCTGCATCGAGGCGGGGCGCTCGTACCACGCGACCTCGCTGGAAGCGGCCCAGGAGGGTGACGGGCTGCCCGGACTGCTGGACCGGCTCGGCTACGAGGACCCGGCCCTGGCCGGCGTCGAGCACCGCGACCTGGTCCGGCACCTGCTCGTACAGCTGCCCGAACGCGAGCAGCGAATCCTGCTGCTGCGCTACTACAGCAACCTGACGCAGTCCCAGATCAGCGCGGAACTGGGAGTCTCACAGATGCATGTGTCAAGGCTTCTCGCCAGAAGTTTCGCCCGACTGCGATCCGCAAACAGGATCGAGGCGTAACCGGAACGGGTAGACCGCTCCCTGAGAATTTCCGCCGGATGTCATGCGGCATACCGCATGTTAACTGCACAGACTCACCCAAGACTTGTCGACAAGTCACTACAGCGCGTTGCCGACATGTGACATTCTGCGGGAACCGCGTTTGCCGCCGCCTCGCTTCCGGTATTCAGGTGGAGGCTGCGTTCCTCCGATGGTCGCGGCCACCGCGACCGTCCGCGACCTCAAGGGGGTGGCATGTCCGCAGAACAGGGCAGCTCGAAGGTGCTCACGCTCACGAAGAGCGCACCCGCACCCGTTGTGCTCACCAGCTCGTCGGAGGCCATCGACACCCGTACGCTGTCCCGCTCGCTGTTCGTGCGGCTCGCCGCACTGGGTCCCGCACCGGGTCCAGATGGAACGGACAGCCCGGAGCGGGCCTATGTGCGGGACACGCTCATCGAGCTCAACCTGCCGCTGGTGCGTTATGCCGCGGCGCGGTTCCGCAGCCGCAACGAACCCATGGAGGACATCGTCCAGGTCGGCACGATCGGCCTGATCAAGGCGATCGACCGGTTCGACTGCGAACGCGGCGTGGAGTTCCCGACGTTCGCGATGCCCACCGTGGTGGGCGAGATCAAGCGCTTCTTCCGGGACACCTCCTGGTCCGTGCGGGTGCCCCGCCGGCTCCAGGAGCTGCGCCTCGCCCTCACCAAGACCAGCGACGAGCTCGCCCAGAAGCTCGACCGCTCACCGACCGTGCCGGAGCTGGCCAAGGCACTCGGGGTCTCCGAGGAGGATGTCGTCGACGGCCTGGCCGTCGGCAACGCCTACACCGCCTCCTCGCTGGACTCGCCCTCGCCCGAGGACGACGGCGGCGAGGGCTCGCTGGCCGACCGGCTGGGATACGAGGACTCGGCGCTCGAGGGCGTCGAGTACCGCGAGTCCCTGAAGCCGCTGCTGGCCAAACTCCCGCCCAGGGAACGGCAGATCATCATGCTGCGGTTCTTCGCCAACATGACCCAGTCGCAGATCGGTGAAGAGGTGGGCATCTCGCAGATGCACGTCTCGCGCCTCCTGACCCGCACGCTCGCCCAGCTCAGGGAGGGGCTCATCGCCGACTGATCCGCGTGCAGCCGCGCACGGGTTACGATTTGACGGCCCGTCAGCCACACTGGCGCCATGCGACGTCAGACATTCGGCCCGCACGGCCGCCGGGGCACCATGATCGCCGCCTCGGCGGCCGTGCTGTGCCCGGGCGGCGCCCTGGCGGGCTGCGGCGACGGTACGGGCGACGGCTACACGGCGGTCGGCGCGGCACAGGCGGACCCCGGCAAGGCCCCCCCGGGGGCGGTGGCGCCCTCGGGGAAGGTCACGCTGGTCCCACTGGACGGGGACGGGCACGGGGGCGGCGGTGGAGCCGGGAGACCCCGGGGCGCCTCGGCCTCGCCGGGTTCCTCGGCCGCGGAGCGCGGTACGGGCGGCGGCGCCGCGAAGGACGGCGGTACGGGTGGCTCCGGTGGCGCGCGTCCGGGTACGCCGGGCCCCACGGCGGACGGCAGCGGCGGAGGCGGCGCGAGCCCCACGGACGGCACCCCCTCAAGCGGCACCAACGCCTCGGGAAGCACCAGCGGATCCGGAAGCACCAGCGGCTCGGGAGGTCCCGGAGGCTCCGGCTCCACCGCCCCCGCGACCCCGTCCGCCCCCGGCTCCACCGCCCCCGCAGGGCCGGCCGTGCTGAGGGTGGGCGCGCCCGGCCGGGCGGCCGCGGACCGGCGCTGGTGCGAGAAGGTAACCGTGGAGTTCCGCAACACCGGTGGATCACCGGTGCGTTCGGGCACCGTCACCTTCGCCACGCACATCATCGGCGGGCTGGGCATCGACTGGGCGACCCGGGAATCGACAGCGCCGCTGCCCGCGCCGATCGACGCGGGAGCGGCGCGGAAGAAGACGTACACCGTCTGTGTGGACGACTGGCGGGGGCCCCTGGGCATGCATGTCGAGACCCGGGACGTCACCGCCGCCTGGAAGTGACGGACTGGAAGTGACGGGCTGGAATCGGCGGACGGGGACGGGGTGGCCGGGGCCGGTCAGCCGAGCGCGAGCCAGGCGACCGCGCCGAGAACGATGATCACCGCGACGACCGCGGCGATCAGTCCGGTCCTCGGGCCGGACGACACGGCCGCGGGCTGCTGCCGACGCTGCGGCTCGCCCTCGTCGACGAAGGCGCGGAACATCTGCGTGTTGCCTGCCGGGTCGCTTGTGCCCTCGGGACCCTGCGGGGCGTGGGGGTTGTTTGCCATGTCGCAGGACCCTAGCGAACTCGGCGCAGGCGCCCAACCCCCGGGGCGTTGAAGGCGGGAGGGCGCAGCGGGGCAAACCGTGCGGAAGGACCGGGGGAGCGGCGGTCGAGGGGTGGGTCAGGAGCGGCCGAGGGAAGGGGACCGCATGGGTGCGCGGTGCGGAATCCGCCGGGCCGCAAGGACCCCGCACCGGTGCCGGCAGCGGACCCGGCTCCCCGCCCGACGCACAACGCCGTTGCTCCCCGGGCCACTTGGGGGATCGCGGCCGTTCCCGCCCGTCTGGCCTCCCGTATATACGCGCGAGGGAGGATCACGCCCCGCTATACGTGCGAGGGACGATCACGCACCGCTCGCGGGCGGGACGGCATCGCCGCGGGGGTGGACCCGTCCGGCGGGAATCCAGGCTCCGAACCACCTCGCGCACGCCTCGGGTGTGGCAGGAGACACATCCACCACTTACACACCGCAGACGCTGGGGCTTTGACTTCACCCCTACCGAGCCTTTTGCGTTCCTTTACTTATGCAAGCCCTATTTCGTTTGCCTGTAGCAACCAACGGCTTCTATGGTTGCCCTAAGCAACAAGATGACCGGTGTGATGATGTCTGGGGGTCCCGTGGCCGCACGGAGTCAGTACGAAGAACTGGCCCGGCAGCTGAGCGCTATCGGCGCCGTGAAACGAGGACTCGCGCGCATCCTGCCGGCCGAATGCCCTGCGGGCTCCGCGGCCGTACTGGCTCTGCTGAGCCGGCACGGCGAAATGCGGATCAGCAGTCTGGCCGAACTGCTCGACGTCGATATGTCGGTTACCAGTCGGCATGTCGCCCACGTAGCGGAGCGCGGCTGGATCGAACGGTCCCCGGACCCGGCGGACAAGCGTTCCCGGATCCTGCGGCTGACCCCCGTGGGCGAGGACGTGCTCTCGGAGCTGAACTGCCGGACCACCGAAATGTTCGCCCACCATCTCCAGGATTGGTCCGACGAAGAGGTCGGGCAGCTCAACACGTTGTTGGCCAGGCTGCGCGACAGTTTCTCCTGTCGCGGTTCCGGTGGGTGCGCCCCCGGAAGACACAGCGGCGACTGCCGCACCCGGCCGGCCGACAGCGACGACGGCTCGTACACCCGTACACCCGTGTAACAGAAGCAAAGACAAGGATTTAAATGGCTACGACCACACCAACCGGTGTGCGGGGCGGCCACGCCAAGCACGGAGGGAACGATTCCTCCGACGGCACGCCGATGACACACCGGCAGATCATGGAAGCACTCACCGGGCTGCTGCTCGGCATGTTCGTCGCGATTCTGTCGTCCACCGTCGTCTCCAACGCCCTGCCGGAGATCATCTCCGACCTCGGCGGCAGCCAGAGCTCGTACACCTGGGTCGTCACGGCCTCGCTGCTGGCCATGACGGCGACCACCCCCCTGTGGGGCAAGCTCTCCGACCTGTTCAGCAAGAAGCTGCTGGTCCAGATAGCCCTGATCATCTACGTCCTCGGCTCGGTCGTCGCCGGTCTGTCGACCAGCAGCGGCATGCTGATCGCCTGCCGTGTGGTGCAGGGCATCGGCGTCGGCGGTCTCTCCGCCCTCGCCCAGATCGTGATGGCCGCGATGATCGCCCCGCGCGAGCGCGGTCGCTACAGCGGCTACCTCGGCGCGGTCTTCGCCGTCGCCACCGTCGGCGGCCCGCTGCTCGGCGGTGTCATCACCGACACCAGCTGGATGGGCTGGCGCTGGTGTTTCTACGTCGGCGTGCCGTTCGCGGTCATCGCCCTCATCGTGCTCCAGAAGACCCTGAAGCTCCCGGTCGTCAAGCGCGAGGTCAAGGTCGACTGGACCGGAGCCTTCTTCATCAGCTCCGCCGTCTCCCTGCTGCTCCTCTGGGTGACCTTCGCGGGCGACAAGTACAACTGGATGTCCTGGCAGACCGGCGTGATGCTGGCCGGCTCCCTGGTCCTGGTGCTGCTCTTCGTCCTCACCGAGTCCCGGGCCAGTGAGCCGATCATCCCGCTGCGGCTGTTCCGCAACCGCACCATCACGCTGGCCTCGCTGGCCTCGCTGTTCGTCGGTATCGGGATGTTCGCGGGCACCGTCTTCTTCAGCCAGTACTTCCAGCTGGCGCGCGGCAAGTCGCCGACGATGTCCGGTGTGATGACGATCCCGATGATCACGGGTCTGTTCCTCTCCTCGACCCTCTCGGGCCAGATCATCACCAAGACGGGCCGCTGGAAGGTCTGGCTGGTCAGCGGTGGCTTCCTGCTCACCGCCGGACTCGGGATGCTCGGCACCATCCGGTACGACACCACGTACTGGCACATCGCGATCTACATGTTCGTGATGGGTCTCGGCATCGGCATGATGATGCAGAACCTGGTGCTCGCCACCCAGAACCAGGTCGACCCCAAGGACCTCGGTTCGGCCAGCTCCGTCGTCACGTTCTTCCGTTCCCTCGGTGGTGCCATCGGTGTCTCGGCACTGGGCGCCGTACTGGCGAACCGCGTCACCCACTACGTCAAGGACGGTCTGACCGACCTCGGTCCCCAGGGCGCGTCCATGAGCGCCGGCGGCGGGGGCATCCCCGACCTGGACAAGCTGCCCGCGCCGGTCCGCACGGTCGTCGAGGCTGCCTACGGACACGGCGTCGGTGACGTCTTCCTCTACGCGGCTCCGGCCGCACTGCTCGCCTTCCTCATCACGATCTTCATCAAGGAGGTCGCGCTGCGGACGAACGCGGCGAACGACGCCCCGGCCCAGGCAGCACCGGTCGAGGCAGCGGCCCCGGTCGACGCGGCGGTGCTCGCCGGCGTCCCGTCCGGTTCCGCCGCACCGGCTTCCGGGGGAACGGCCGGGGTCACCTCGGTCGACACCCTCCAGGCCGCTCCGGCGGCGAACGTGCGGGGCACCGCGGTGCGCGGTGTGGTGCGCGGCGCCGAGGGCGCACCCGTCGGGCACGCCGCCGTCACGCTGATCTCGCTGGGCGGCCGGCAGCTGGGCATCTCGGCCGCGCAGGCCGACGGCAGCTACGGCCTGGACGCCCCGGGCGCGGGCTCGTACGTACTGATCGCGTCCGCCGACGGCTTCCAGCCGCAGGCGTCCACCGTGGTCGTCGGCGAGCAGCCGCTCTCGTACGACATCCTGCTCGCCGGTACGAGCGGGCTGGCCGGAACCGTGCGGGCCGCCGAGGGCGGTACGCCGGTCGAGGGCGCCATGATCATCGTGACCGATGTCCGTGGCGACGTGCTGGCCACCGGCAAGTCCGGCGAGGCGGGCGAGTTCACCTTCGGTGAGCTGGTTCCCGGTTCGGTGACCGTCGCGGTGAACGCGGCCGGGTTCCGCCCGATGGCGCTGCCCGTGGAGGTCGGCGGCCAGGGTGTCACCCGGGTCGACGCCACGTTGCGGGCCGGTGCGCTGGTCCAGGGTGTCGTGCGGGCCGGTTCCGCGCTGCGGCCGCTGCCGGACGCCCGCGTCACGCTGATCGACGCGGCGGGCAACGTGATCGCCAACTCGACGACCGGGGAGGACGGGGCGTACGCCTTCACCGACCTGGACGCGGGCGAGTACTCGGTCATCGCGACCGGCTACCCGCCGGTGGCGGGCGCCCTGACCGTGACCGGTCACGGCGTCGACGGCCACGACATCGAGCTCGCCCACCCCGGCGAGTAGTACAAGACCCCTGGCAGGACAGCGCTTCGAGCGGAGAGGCTGTCCGGGCCGGTGGAAATGGGCCCCGGAGGCGGGGACGGCAGGCAGGGGACGGCCTGCCGTCCCCGCCCCGGGGCCCGACTCATTGAGTGACCCGTTCGGTCGAAGCGGATGGGCCATTGAGCAACGGGCAAGGAGAGAAAACGGGATGGGACTTCGCGCACAGGTACGGACGCGGGACGGCTGGGCCGTCCAGCACGCGGTCGTGACGGTCACCGACATGACCGGTACGCAGATGCTGCGGGCCGCCGCCGACGAGGACGGGGCCGTGCGGGCCGAAGGCCCGCTGGTCGCCGGCGCGTACACGGTCATCGTGACGGCGGTCGGGTACGCCCCCGCCGCCTCGACCGCCCTCGTCACGGCGAGCGGCCGGATCGAGGCCGGCACGGTGGTACTGGCCCGCCAGGGCGGGGTGGAGCTGCCGCCACCGGGCGTCTGGTCGCTGGACCCGGCGCACTCCTCGGTGGGCGCGGTCGCCCAGCACCTGGGCATCTCCAGCGTGCACGGCCGGTTCACCGAGTTCGGCGGCCGGATCGAGATCGCCGAGGACGTCCAGCGGTCCCGGGTGGACGCGGTCATCAGCGCGACCAGCATCGACACCGGCAACGGCATGCGGGACAAGCACCTGCAGTCCCCGGACTTCCTCGACACGGACCGGTTCCCGGAGATCACCTACCGCTCCAGTGGGCTGACCCCGGCCGGCCCCGACCGGTGGACCGTGCACGGCGACCTCTCGCTGCACGGGATCGCACGCCCCATCGACCTCGACCTGAGCTACCTCGGCACCGGCCCCGACCCGTGGGGCGGCGTGCGCGCGGCGTTCCGGGCGACGGCCGAGCTGCGCCGCGAGGACTTCGCCATGAACTACAACCAGGTGCTCCAGGCCGGCATCTCCGCGATCGGCACGACGCTGCGGGTGGAGCTCGACATCCAGGCCGTGCAGGGCGATTCCGTTCCGACGGCCTGACCCCCGGCAGTCGTAGGGTCTGTTCCATGGCATCCAACATCGCGACCAACACCGCCGTGGAACTCGACGAACTGCTGAACTTCGTACGGCCCCGGCACCGGGCGATCCTGCTGACCACCCGGTCCGACGGCCGCCCCCAGGGCTCCCCGCTCACCTGCGGCGTGGACGACGCGGGCCGGATCGTCGTCTCGACGTACCCCGAACGGGCCAAGACCCGCAACGCCAAGCGGGACGAGCGGGTGAGCGTGATCGTGCTGTCCGACGAGTGGAACGGGCCCTGGGTACAGATCGACGGCTCGGCCGAGGTGATCGACTCACCGGATTCGGTCGAGCCGCTCGTCGAGTACTTCCGCAACATCTCCGGCGAGCACCCCGACTGGGACGAGTACCGGGCGGCGATGGTCAAGCAGGGCAAGTCCATCATCCGGATCACCCCGGAGCGCTGGAGCCCCGTCGCGACGGGCGGCTTCCCGGCCCGGCCCGCCCCGGAGGCCTGATCCCGTGACCGTCCCGCCGCCCCGGCCCGACGAGCTGGCCCGCGCCCGGCTGCTGGCCGGGCCCGAGGTCGCCGACGCCGCGGCGGACGCCCTCGCGCGGGCCGCCGGGCGTCCCGTGGAGCGCTCCACGGCCACCGGCGGCGGCCCCTGCGTGTACGTGGGGGCCACGCTGCCCGAGGCCCTGCGCGGGGACGGGCTGCTCTGGTTCCACAGCGTGAACGCCGGTACCGACGCCCTGCTGGACGCCGGGCCGTGGCCGCCGGGGGCGCTGCTCACCCGGACGGTGGGCCGGATGGGTGAGCGGATCGCGCAGTACGTGCTGGCCTGGGTGCTGGCCGACTGCCAGTCCGTACCGGAGTTCGCCGCGCAGCACGAGCGGGCCGAGTGGCGCCGTATCCCCTCCGAACTCGCGGCCGGGCGGACCGCGTCGATCCACGGCACCGGCCGGATCGGCTCGGCCGTCGCCCAGCTGCTGCGGGCCTGCTCCATCCGGACGGTGGGTGTGGCGCGCACCCCGCGCGAGCCGCCGCCCGGCTTCGACGCGATGGCCGGACCGGAGGAGCCGGTGGACGCCCGCTGGGTGGTCGCCGCGCTTCCGCTGACCGGGGCGACGGAGGGCTACTTCGGGGCGGACCGGTTCGCGGCGATGGGCGGCGCCTCGTTCATCAACGTGGGGCGGGGGGCGACCGTGGACCTGGCGGCGCTGGAGACCGCGCTGCACGCGGGGACGGTGGGGCGGGCGGTGCTCGACGTGCTGGCGGACGAACCCGCCGCACCGGACGATCCCTGCTGGCGGCTGCCCCGTACGGTCGTCACCTCGCACTCGGCGGGCATCACGGCCGACGAGGACGTGGTCACGGACTTCACGTCCTGCCTGCGCGATCTCGTGGCGGGACGCGTCCCGGCACTCGCCGTGGACCCGGCGCGCGGCTACTGACCGCGGCGGGCGCGGCCCTCTTCGGCGTCCGGGAACCGCTCCCGCTCACGCATCGCGTCGATCCCCGCGATCAGCAGGTCGAGCGCGAACGCGAAGTCCCGCTCATGCATCTCGTGCACGGTGTCGGCGCCCCGTGCCGCGATGAGGTCCTGCGAGTTCTCCACGACCGGACCCAACTGCGGCTGCTCCCGGATGGCCGACATCGCCTGCTGGAAGTACTCGTCCTGGGTGAGCCCCGCCTCGGCGCTGCGCTGGGCGAACTGGCCCTCGACGGTGCTGAATCCGTACACGAACTGGAAGACCGCCGAGAGCGCACCGGTCTGCCGTCCCTGGGGAAGGCCGGTCGCACGGATCACGTCCTGGATGGCGTACGCCATCAGCATCGCGTGCGGGCCCGTGTTGAGGAACTTACCCACAAGCGGGGAGACCCAGACGTGCCGCACGAGCAGTTCCCGGTACGCGCTCGCCAGCGCGCGCAGCCGGACCCCCCAGGGCCCGTCCTCCCGCGGGGAGTCGATCTCGCTGTAGACCGAGTCGAGGGCCAGCTCCAGCAGGTCGTCCTTGGTTTCGACGTACCAGTAGAGGGACATCGCGGTGACGTTCAGCTCGGCGGCGAGCCGGCGCATGGAGAACTTCGCGAGCCCTTCGGCATCCAGCAGCCGGACCGTGGCGGCGGTGATCCGGTCGCGGTCGAGCCCTGCGGGCTGGTCCGATTTCCGGGCGCGCGACGGTGGCCGGTGGTTCAGCCACACACTCGTCCGGGCAGGGTCCTTCGCGCGGTCGGCCGCGGACACCATGGCGCACTCCTCGTCTCAGCGGCGGGACGAACCGGATACGTACTCCGTGCTCACCTACCCCGTGCCCAAAAAACGGAGCAGTACGGTCCGGTACGTCCCGCCTGATGCTATGCCGCCGCCGCGGCGGTATCAGCCTGCGCCGATTCTCCCCGCTCCGCACGGCGCAGCAGCACCGCGGCCAGCAGTCCGCCGGCCAGCACGGCCACCGCCCCCACCAGCATGCTGGTCTCCAGACCGGAGGAGAAGGCGTCGGTGATCGCCTGCCGTTCCCCCGCACCGTCCGCGGCGGCCAGCGCGGCGGGCAGTGAGGCGGCGCCGACGGCCGACGGGACGAGCGCGGCGAAGCGGGAGTTCAGCACCGCGCCGAGCACCGCGACCCCGAGGCCGTTGCCGCATTCGGCAAGGGTGCCGTTGACCCCGGCGCCGACGCCCGCCCTCGTAGGCGGAATGGCGCTCATGATCGCGTTGGCCATGGCGGGCATGGCGAGCGCGATGCCCGCGCCCATCACCAGGAGACCCAGCAGGGTGCCGCCGTAGCCGTCCCCGCCCAGCAGGGCGATCGCGGCAAGCCCCGCGGCGAGCAGCCCCATCCCGGAGGCGATGGTGACGGGCGTACCGAGCTTGGGCACCAGCCGCGCGCCGAGCCCGGTGAGGTTGAGCGCGACGACGCTCAGCGCCAGCGGGGCCGTCCGCAGCCCCGCTTCCAGCGGCCCGTACCCGAGCACGAACTGGAGCTGCTGGGTGAGCAGGAACAGCGAGCCGCCCATCCCGAACGCGACCAGGATCGCGCCCGCGACCGCACCGATGAACTTCTGGTTCCGGAAGAAGTGCATGTCCAGCATCGGATACGGGATGTGCAGCTCCCACAGCACGAACCCGGTGAGGACGGCCACCCCGATGAAGGCGGTCAGCAGCACCTGGGCGGAGGTCCAGCCGTGGCCCGGGCCGGAGATGATCGCGTACACGACCGCGGCCATACCGACGGTGGAGAGCAGCGCGCCCAGCGGGTCGGGACGCTCCCCGCTCGGGTTCTTCGACTCCGGGACCAGCCGCGCCACGGCCACCAGGCCGATCACGGCGACCGGGATGTTGATCAGGAAGATGGCGCCCCACCAGAAGTGGTCGAGCATCACCCCGCCGATCAGCGGGCCGACGGCGAAGCCGAGCGAGCTGACGGTCGACCAGATGCCGATCGCCTTCACCCGCTCGCTGTCGTCGAAGATCTGGACGACGACGGCGAGGGTGGTGGTCATCAGCAGCGCACCGCCAACGCCCATGCCCGCCCGTGCGGCGATCAGCTGCCCGGACGACTGGGCGAGCCCGGCCACCAGCGAGCCGACGCCGAACAGGGCGAGGCCCGCTATCAGCATCTTCTTGCGGCCGTAGCGGTCAGCCGAGCTGCCCGCGGTCAGCAGCAGCCCCGACTGCACGAGCGAGTAGGCGTTGATCATCCACTGCACATCGGCGGTGGAGGCGTGCAGCTCCCGGGTGAGGGAGGGGATCGCGACGTTGAGGACGGTGTTGTCGAGCAGCACGGTGAGCTGCGCGAGGCAGATGACGCCGAGGATCAGCCAGCGCTGCGGATGGCTCGGCGACGAGAGGCGGTTCGGCTCGGCGGAGGTCGCCGTCATTCGGACTCCTGGGCGTTGGATCACGGTCCTATACGGTGTACAGGAGATGAGTTGTACACCGTATAGCCGTGCATGCGCCACGTACAAGCGACTTTCCCGCGATACCGTTCCGTTCGCTGATCCGACAAGGGCTGGAGTGGTATGTCACTGCGTCGTCGTACGGTGGAAGTCCTGGTTGCCGCAGGCCTGTTGGGAGCGGCGCTCGCGCCGCCCGCGGCGGCTGCGGGGCACGGGCCGGGGCAGTTGGTGCCCCTGCGCGTCGCCACGTACAACATCCATGCGGGAGCCGGCATGGACAACGTCTTCGATCTCGACCGGCAGGTGGCCGAGCTCCGCTCACTGCACGCGGACGTCATCGGGCTCCAGGAGGTCGACGTCCACTGGGACGCGCGCAGCGAGTGGCGGGACCTGGCGGGCGAGCTGGGCCGGCGGCTCGGCATGCGGGTGTCGTTCGCCCCGGTCTACAGCCTCGATCCGGCGACGCCCGGGGCGCCGCGCCGCGAGTTCGGGGTCGCGGTTCTGTCCCGGTACCGCGTCGTCAGCGCCGAGAACCACGACATCACCCGGCTCTCCACCCAGGACCCGAACCCCGTACCGGCCCCCGGGCCCGGCTTCGGTGAGGTGGTGCTCCGGGTGAGGGGGCTGCCCGTGCACGTCTACGCGACGCACCTCGACTACCGCGGCGACCCGTCCGTACGGATCGCCCAGGTGGCCGACACCCGCCGGATCATGGCCGAGGACCGGAAGGAGGAGCGGGGTCCGGTGCGGCAGATCCTGCTCGGCGACTTCAACGCGGCCCCGGCCGCTCCGGAGCTGGCCCCGCTGTGGGAGGAACTGACGGACGTCGAACCGGGCGCCCCCACCTTCCCGGCCCAGGACCCGGTGCAGCGGATCGACTACGTGGCGGTGTCCAAGGACACCGTGCGGGTACGCGACGCGGCGGTGGCCGAGACCCTCGCCTCCGACCACCGCCCCGTCGTCGCGGACCTGCTGCTGCGGCGCTGAGCCTCAGCTGCCGCTCTTCGGCCGGGTCAGGTCGTAGAACGTGGCGCTGCCTGCCGTGACCTTCGCGAAGTTGGCCTCCACCCAGGTGGAGATCTTCGACGAGGTACCGCTGTTGCCGCCCATGCCGCCACCGCCGCCCTCTCCGCCGGAGACGAAGTAGTGGACGCGGCCGTCCTCGACGTACTTCTTGAACTGGGAGAGCGTCGGGGACGGGTCGCTGCCGTTGAAGCCGCCGATCGCCATCACCGGGTCACCGGTGGCGAGCTGGTAGCTGGCGGCGTTCTGCGAGCCGATGGCCGCGGCGCTCCAGGTGTAGGCGCCGGCGTTCGCCGTCAGCAGCTTCTTGGCCGCCGCGTCGACGGACGCGCCGTTGAGCAGCCCGCCCATGCCGCCACCGCCTCCGCCTCCGCGGAAACGCTCCCCCGCGCCGGGCATACCGCCGGGCCGCTGTCCCTGCTGCCGGCCCTGTTGCTGGCCTTGTTGCGAGGTGCCGGGCCGGCCCTGCGCCTGGCCCTGCTGACCGCCGGTGGGCGGCATTCCCATGCCCGCGCCCTGCTGGTTGCCTGCCGGGGGCCGCATGCCGCCGCCCGGACCGCCCCGGCCGCCGCCACCGAATCCGCCCATCCCGCCGGCGGACGGGCCGGCCGTCACGATCGAGCCCTGGTGCCCGGTGTTCAGCGTGTTCAGGGTGTACGCGACCGGCCCGGCCAGCGAGGCGGCGAACCCGAGCCCCATGGCGAAGAGGGCCAGTTGGCGCCCCAGCCGGGCCGCGAACAGCAGGCCCACCGCGCCCACGAGCCCGGCGACGAGCACGGCCTGCCGCAGCCACGGCAGGTAGTCCGGGGTCCGCCCCAGCAGCACGTACGCCCAGTACGCCGTCACCGCGACCGTCAGCGCGAGCACGGCCCCCGCCCACCAGCGGGACCGCTCCTCCCACAGGACCGTGACGCCCATGCCGATCAACGCCGCGACGTAGGGGACCAGGGCCACCGTGTAGTACTGGTGGAAGATCCCGGCCATGAAGCTGAACACGCCCGCCGTCATCAGCAGCGAGCTGCCCCAGGCGAGGAAGGCCGCCCGCACCGGGTCCGTCCTCCCCCAGCGCTTCATGCCTGGGAGGTGCTCCCCTGCCCGCCAGGTCAGCCAGACGCCCGCGACCAGCAGGATCAGCGCGGCGGGCAGCAGCCAGGAGATCTGGCTGCCGATCTCGGAGTTGAACATCCGGCCGATCCCGGTCTCGCCCCACTGACCGCCGGCGCCGCCACCGGGACCGCCCCCGCCGCCGACACTGCCGGTCTCGTCGCCGTTGATCCGGCCGAGCCCGTTGTAGCCGAAGGTCAGCTCAAGGAACGAGTTGTTCTGCGAGCCGCCGATGTACGGACGCGAGGAGGCGGGCCACAGCTCGACGATCGCCACCCACCAGCCGCCCGCGACCAGCATCGCCAGCGCCGAGAGCCCCAGTTGGCCGAACCTCCTGCGCACGGGGACCGGTGCGCACACCGCGTACAGCACCGCCAGCGGCGGCAGGATCAGGAACGCCTGGAGCGTCTTGGACAGGAACGCCAGACCGACCGCGACGCCCGCCCACACCAGCCACTTGGTGCGGCCGTCCTCCACCGCGCGCAGCACGCAGTAGACGGTTGCGGTCATCAGCAGCGCGAGCAGCGCGTCCGGGTTGTTGAAGCGGAACATCAGCGCGGCGACGGGCGTCAGCGCGAACACCGCCATGGTGATCAGCCCGGCGGCGGCGCTGAAGCGGCGCCGTACGGAGGCGTACAGCACCCCGGCCGTCGCCACGCCCATCAGCACCTGCGGGAACAGGATCGCCCAGGAACCGAGGCCGAACACGCGCACCGACAGCGCCATCGGCCACAGGGTCGCCGGGGGCTTGTCGACGGTGATGGCGTTGGCCGAGTCCAGCGAACCGAAGAAGAAGGCCTTCCAGCTCTGGCTGCCGGCCTGCGCGGCGGCGGAGTAGAAGGAGTTGGCGTAGCCGGAGGCGCTGAGGTTCCACAGATAGGCCGCCGTGATGGCCAGCAGCATGCAGAGGAAGGCAGGCCGCGCCCAGCTGGGGTCCTCCGGCCTGCCCCGCCAGGCGCGGCGCACCAGCGAGGGGGCGGGGTGTGGGCCGCCCGCCGCGCTCCGGGGCTGTGCCGAAAGGTGGTCGAGCGTGGTCATCGGGCGTTCCTCAGTCCGTGGTGGGTGTCGTCGGCCGGCTCGGCGGACGGGCGGGGCGGCGGGGCGTGCACCGGGGCGCCCGCGTCACCGCCCGCGTCACCGCCCCGGTCGCGGTCCGGGAAGACCCAGGCGCGGAAGAGCAGGAAGCGCAGGACGGTCGCCGCGAGGTTGGCCGCGATCAGCACGGCGAGCTCGGTGCCGTGGGACGGCGATCCGGAGGCCGCGCCCAGGGCGGCCAGCGAGCCGCTGGTCAGGGCGAGACCGATGGCGAAGACCACGAGCCCCTGCGCCTGGTGGCGTACGGCACCGCCCCGGCCGCGTACGCCGAAGGTGAGCCTCCGGTTGGCCGACGTATTGGCGACGGCGGAGACCAGCAGCGCGCCGCCGTTGGCCGGCTGCGGTCCGACGCCCAGCCGGAAGAGCGAGTACAGGGCCAGGTAGAGAAGCGTCGACAACGCGCCCACCACACAGAACCCGACCAGCTGCCGGGCCAGTCCGCGCGGCACCCCGCCGATCCCCCGGTCGCGCGGATCGTCACCGAAGGGCCGGGCCAGCCGGTCCAGCGGCAGCGCGCCGACGGCCAGCGCCCGCCCGACGCGCCACACGCCCTTCAGGTCCTCGGTCGCGGTCCGCACGATGTGCACGGTCGAGTCGGGGTCGTCCACCCAGTCGACCGGCACCTCGTGGATGCGCAGCCCGGCCCGCTCCGCGAGCACCAGCAGCTCGGTGTCGAAGAACCAACCGGTGTCCTCGACCATCGGCAGCAGCCGCTGCGCGACATCGCGGCGGATCGCCTTGAACCCGCACTGCGCGTCGCTGAACCGGGCGGCGAGCGACGAGCGCAGGATGATGTTGTAAGCCCGCGAGATGAACTCCCGCTTCGTCCCCCGCACCACCCGCGAACTGCGGGTGAGACGCGAGCCGATGGCCAGGTCCGAGTGGCCGGAGATCAGCGGGGCGACCAGCGGGAGGAGCGCGTTCAGGTCGGTGGAGAGGTCCACGTCCATGTAGGCGAGGACCGGCGCGTCGGAGTGCGACCAGACGGTCCGCAGGGCCCGCCCCCGGCCCTTCTCCTCCAGCCGGTACGACCGCACCCCGGGAAGCGACCGCGCGAGCCGCCGCGCCACCTCGGGCGTCCGGTCGGTGCTCGCGTTGTCCGCGACGGTGATCCGGAAGGCGTACGGGAAGGTACGCGCGAGGTGGTCGTGCAGCCGCAGCACGCACGGTTCGAGGTCCTTCTCCTCGTTGTAGACGGGTACCACCACATCGAGGACGGGGACACCTGTCGCATCGGCCTCGCCGGCCAGGAGGTGGTCCCGGGCCGGCAGGGCGCTCCAGGGAGTGTCGGTTCGCATGACGACGACACTCGCCAACCCCGCTGTCACGCCTGTGTGCTGAGCCTGTGGTCCCGCTGTGAGGGGGGCGGGGCCCCGTCCACGTACCCCGGGTCCGCCTGGTCCGCCGGCAGGTGGACGGCGAACACCGTGTCACCCGGCACCGAACGCACCTCGACGACACCGTCGTGCGCGGCGACCACGGCCTGCACGATGGCGAGGCCGAGCCCCGTCGATCCGGCGTGCCGGGAGCGCGAGGCGTCCCCGCGCGCGAACCGTTCGAAGACGTGCGGCAGCAACTCCGGGGGAATCCCGGGCCCGTTGTCCTGGACCTCCAGCGTGACCCACGGGTGCCCGGCCCCGACACGCACCCGGGCGGTGACCGTGGTCCCGGGCGGGGTGTGCGTACGCGCGTTGGCCAGCAAGTTGACCAGCACCTGCTGGATCCTGGTCGGATCGGCCCGTACGGCGGCCGGCGCCTCCGGCAGATCGAGGCGCCAGTGGTGGGTGGGCCCCGGCCCGTCCGGGGAGCCGGGGGGTCCCGCGACCCGGGCATCGCTCACCGCGTCTATGACGAGCGGCGACAGATCGGTGCTCTCGCGGGAGAGCGGCCGTCCGGCGTCCAGCCGGGCGAGCAGCAGCAGATCCTCCACCATGCCCGTCATGCGTTCCGCCTCCGACTCGATCCGGCCCAGCGCGTGCCGGGTGTCGGGGCCGGTGTCCTCCCGGCCGCGCCGGGTCAGTTCGGCGTACCCGCGGATCGAGGCGAGCGGGGTGCGCAGCTCATGGCTGGCGTCCGCGACGAACTGGCGGACCCGCATCTCGCTCTTCTGCCGCGCGTCCAGGGCCGAACCGACATGGCCCAGCATCCGGTTGAGGGCCGCGCCGACCTGGCCGACCTCGGTACGCGGATCGGCCTCGGCCCCCGGTACCCGTTCGAACAGGGCGACCTCGCCGCTGTGCAGCGGTATCTCGGAGACCCGCGTCGCCGTTGCGGCCCCCCGCCGCAGCGGCCGCAGGGCGACCGTGACCATGGCGGCGCCCGCGATCCCGGCGGCGATGAGCCCGGCCGCGGTCACGCAGACCTCGACGAGGATCAGGGTGCTGAGCGCCTTGCTCACCTCTGCGGTGGGGATCCCGACGAGCACGGTCGTGCCGTCGCTCACGGGGACGGCCTCCACCCGGTAGCCGCCGAGTCCGGGCAGCTCGACATCGTGCGCGTGCCGGTCCGCGCGGACCCCGGCCGACTCCAGCACGTCCTGCTGGGCGCCGGTCAGCGGCTCGTCGCTCGGCTGCGCGTCCGGCCGCCCCGCCTTCACGACCAGGGAGGAGGTGACGGCACCGTCCGTGAGAACGGCACCGAACGTCCTGAGCGGCTGGCCCCCGCCGCCTATGAAGCCGAGCGGCGCCCTGTTCTTGAGCCCACCCGGTACGGGCGCCCCCGGCAGGTGCTCGGCCCGGACCGCGATATCGCGCAGCTGGTCGTCGAGCTTCCCGTACATGTAGCTGTGGAAGGCGATGGCGGTGACCGAGCCGATGACCGCCGCGACGACCGCGATCAGCGACACCGCGGAGACGACGAGCCGGGTCCGCAGCGTCCACGGCCCCTTCCGCAGCCGTCCCATCCGGTTACTCACCGGGTTTGATGAGATATCCCGCCCCGCGCCGGGTGTGGATCATCGGCGTCCGGCCCGCGTCGATCTTCTTGCGCAGGTAGGAGATGTACAGCTCGACGACATTGGCCTGGCCGCCGAAGTCGTAGTTCCAGACCCGGTCCAGGATCTGCGCCTTGCTCAGCACCCGGCGCGGATTGCGCATCAGGAAGCGCAGCAGCTCGAACTCGGTGGCCGTGAGGTGGATGTTGGCACCGCCCCGGCTCACCTCGTGGCTGTCCTCGTCCAGCAGCAGGTCCCCGACGGCGAGCGTCGACTCGCTGCGCACCGCCGCCGTACCGGACCGCCGGATCAGCCCGCGCAGCCGTGCCACGACCTCCTCCAGGCTGAACGGCTTCGTGACGTAGTCGTCGCCGCCCGCCGTGAGCCCGGCGATCCGGTCCTCGACGGAGTCCCGCGCGGTCAGGAACAGCACCGGTACGTCCGACAGTTCCCGGCGCAGCCTGCCGAGGACGGAGAGCCCGTCCGTGTCGGGCAGCATCACGTCGAGGACCACCGCGTCGGGCCGGAAGTCACGGGCGGTACGCACGGCACCGGCGCCGTCCCCGGCGCTGCGCACCTCCCAGCCCTCGTAGCGCAGCGCCATGGAGAGGAGCTCGGCCAGCGGGGCCTCGTCGTCCACGACCAGGACCCGGACGGGGCTGTGGTCCGGCCTGAGCAGTTCGATACGCCCCTGGGGCGAGGTCGTCGTCGTCATGGCCCCAACCCTGTGAGACGCCCCTGAGAGAGTTCTTTTCCGATTCTGTGAATTTCCTGAGAAAGGCGCACGAACGTGTGGCCGTACCGGGCGACGCGTAAGCGTGGCCGCCCGCCTCAGCAGTCGAACAAGGCCTTCGCGTTGTCGTGGCAGACCGCCCGCAGCCAGTCGTCCCCGAGCCCCAGCCGCTCCAGGGCGTGCAGCTGGTGGGCGTACGGGTACGGGATGTTCGGGAAGTCCGTCCCCAGCAGGATCCGGTCCCCGAGCGCCGCGAGCCGTCCCCTTTCCATGGCCGGGAACGGCGTGAAGCCCTCGGTGAAGTCGGTGAACGCCATCGTCGTGTCGAGCCGCACCTCGGGGTACGCCTCCGCGAGCGCCAGGAACTCCGCGTACTCCGGCATCCCCATGTGCGCCACGATCAGCCGCAGCCGGGGATGCCTGGCGAGCAGCCGGCCGATCGGTTCGGGCCCGGTGTGCTTCCCCGGCGCGGGCCCCGACCCGCAGTGCGTGACGACCGGGACGCCCGCTTCCGCGAGCAGCCCCCACACGGGTTCCAGCAGCGGGTCGTTCGGGTCGTACGCCCCGACCTGGAGGTGCGACTTGAAGACCCGCGCGCCCCCTTCGAGGGCCTGCGTCACGTACGTCTCCACGCCCTCCTCCGGGAAGAACGTGGCGGTGTGCAGACAGTCGGGCACCCGGTCCGCGAACCCGGCCGCCCAGCCGTTCAGCCAGGCCGCCATGCCGGCCTTGTGCGGGTAGAGCATCGAGGTGAACCGGAGCACGCCGAACGAACGCAGCAGCGCGAGCCGTTCGTCCTCGTCCTGCCGGTAGGTGATCGGCCACTCCATCCCGGTCAGCGGACCGACGGCGTCGAAGTAGGCCCAGACCTTGCGCAGCACCTTCTCCGGCATGAAGTGCGTGTGGACGTCGATGAGTCCGGGCAGCCCGAGCCGCTCCCGGAACCGCACCACGTCGTCGCGTCCGTCACCCATACGCTCCCCCATACATTCCTCCTCACATTCCTCCTCCGATCGCCCCGACGATCTCAGAACAGCCCGTCCTGCGAGACACCGCCCCCGATGCCGACGGTAGGCGCACTCACCCCGGCCTCCGGACCGGCCGCCGCCAGCGCCCAGCCGGTCATCAGCCGGGTGTCCACCACGACGACACCGCCCGCACCGGTCTCCAGACGCAGATCCGGCCCGGCCGCCGCGACCAGCCGCCCCGCGACCACGCCTCCGCCCACCAGCCCGGTCACCACCCGCATCACACCACCGGCCCCTGCCCCCGTTCCGGTCCCGAAGATCCCCGCATCGTCGCCGCCCGCACCGTCGCCGCCCGCACCGATCCCGAAGATCTCCGCATGGTCCACCGCCTCGAACGGCAGCCGCTCCAGCGCCTCGGGCCAGCCGCCCCCGTCGAGCGCCACGGCCCGCCCGTACAGCTCAGCCACCTCACCGGCCCGCTCCTCCGCCCCCGGGAGCTGCGCCCGCACCGCCCGCTTCCGGGCGTACGGAATCCGGTCCGGCACCCCGAGCGCGGCCCGCAAGAGCTCCTCGGCCCGGCGCGCCGCCATCAGCGGACCGCGCCCCAGCCAGCTGAAGACCACCGCCCCCTGCTCCCGCAGCCGGGCCGCTCCGCGCTCCTCCGCGGTGATCCCCACCTTCACCATCCCGGGCCCGAACCAGGCCAGGTACACGCGGTAGGTGCGGGGGTCATCGGGGATCGTGTCGGCCGCCACCGAGTGGGCCCGGTCCAGCCGCCCGCACTCGGGACACCGGCCCCCGGTGCTCCGCGCCGGCACCACGGCCCCCACCGGGCACACGTTCCCCCGCGCCCCGGCGCAGCACCGCACCCCCTCGGCACGGAACCCGAACGCGCTCCCGTACACCAGCACGCTCCCGCGGACCTCGCGCCCCTTCCGCCACCCGAGCACGGGACCACCCCGTTCCTCGGGCCACCGAAGCCCGGTGCACTGCCATTCCATGCGGGGAACCCTACGACCGCGTACTGACAACGGCGCGGCACTAGGATTCGGGCCATGCCACTGACCGTGATCGACGTGGAGCGGTTCGAGGCCTCAAGGCCGCGCCTGGAGGCCATCGCCTACCGCCTCCTCGGTTCCGCGAGCGAGGCCGAGGACGCCGTGCAGGACACGTTCCTGCGCTGGCACGCCGCCGACGTCGGCCGTATCGAGGTCCCCGAGGCCTGGCTGACGAAGGTCCTCACCAACCTGTGCCTCAACCAGCTCACCTCGGCCCGCGCCCGGCGCGAGACCTACGTGGGCCAGTGGCTGCCCGAACCGCTGCTGGCCGGGGACCCGATGCTCGGTCCCGCCGCCACCGCGGAGCAGCGCGAATCGGTCTCGTACGCGGTGCTCGTCCTCATGGAGCGCCTCTCCCCCAACGAGCGGGCCGTGTACGTGCTCCGGGAGGCCTTCGGCTACCGGCACCGCGAGATCGCGGAGATCCTGGACATCACCGAAGCCTCCTGTCAGCAGATCCTGCACCGCGCGAGGAAGCACGTCGCGGACGGCAGGACCCGGACCGAGGTGGACGAGGCGACCGCCCGGCGGATCGTCGGGGAGTTCCTCGCGGCCGCCACCAGCGGCCGGACCGAACCGCTCGTGCGGCTGCTCACAGAGGACGCCGTCTCCGTCGGTGACGGCGGCGGAAAGGTCCCGGCCCGCGCCAAGGCGTTCGAGGGTGCTGTCGCGGTCGCCACGTTCATGCGGGGCCTGTTCAAACCCGGCAAGGCCAAGCGCGCCCTGGTCGGCGGCTCACCCGGCGTCCATGTCACGACCGCCAACGGCGCCCCCGCCATCGTGGCGGTCTTCGAGGGCCGGATCGTCGGGATCATGTGCCTGGAGATCGCCACAGACGGCATCACCGCGATCCTCAACCAGGTCAACCCCGACAAGCTCGAACGCGCGACCCGGCACTGGGCGGCCACCGGCGACCACGGGGGCCCCTTGTTCACCGCCTTCTAGCCTGATGTGACCCGCGTCGCACCTCACTCCTGTCAGGAAACGACGGGCTGCCCGGTTCAGGGGGCGAACCCGCGCGAGACAGGAGCAGGAAAATGCAGCACCGAATCATCGTTCTGGGAGCCGGTTACGCCGGAGCCACCGCTGCCGGGCGCCTCGCCAAGCGCCTGCGCCGCGAAGACGTCGCCATCACCCTCGTCAACGCCGAGCCCGACTTCGTCGAGCGGGTCCGGATGCACCAGCTGGCGACCGGCCAGAACCTCAGGTCACGGCCCTTCAGCGAGATGTTCGCGGGGACCGGGGTCGAGCCGAAGCTCGCGAAGGTCACCGGCATCGACGTCGACCGCAGGACGGTCGCCGTCACGGACGCGGCCGGCGCGCGGCAGGAACTGGCCTACGACACCCTCGTGTACGCCCTCGGCAGCGGCTGGAACACCCATGGCGTCCCCGGCACCACCGAGCACGCCCACGAGATCGCCGGCCGCCCCGGAGCGCTTCGACTGAGCGAACGGCTGGCCCGCCTGGAGGCCGGCCGGCCCGTGGTCGTCGTCGGCGGCGGCCTCACCGGACTGGAGGCGGCGACCGAGATCGCGGAGGCCCGCCCCGACCTCGACGTCGCCCTCGCCGCCCGGGGCGCGCTGGGCGACTGGCTCTCACCCAAGGGCCGCCTGCACCTGCGGAAGGTCTGCGCCGGACTCGGCATCACCGTGCACGAGGACACCGCGGTCACCCGCGTCGACGCCGACCACGTGACCACCTCCGCCGGCGCCTCCATCCCGGCCGAGGTCACCGTGTGGACCACCGGCTTCGCCGTCCACCCGATCGCGAGGGCCACCGCCCTGGAAGTCACCGGCACCGGCCAGATCGTGGTCGACGGAGCCATGCGCTCGGTCTCGCACCCGGACGTGTACGCGATCGGTGACGCGGCCATGGTGATGGGCCCCGGCGACAGACCGCTGCGGATGTCGTGCGCCTCGGGCATCCCCACGGCATGGCAGGCCGCCGACGGCATCGCGGCCCGACTGACGGGCACGAAGCCTCCGCACACACCGCTCCGCTACTTCAACCAGTGCATCTCCCTGGGCCGCAAGGAGGGCCTGATCCAGTACGTCAGCGCCGACGACCGCGCGGTCCGGGCAGCCCTGACAGGACGGCTCGCCGCCCTCTACAAGGAACTGGTCTGCAAGGGCGCGGCCTGGGGCGTCGCCAACCCGACCTTCGGCCTGCCGACCCGCCGCCGCCGCGTCGTCCGAGCGGGCCCCCAGGAACTGTCGGCAGTCAACGCCGAGGCCTGACTCGCGGCGGCGCGCCTGGCGCGGTTCATTCGCGCCAAACGGCGACCAGCCGCGCAACCAGAGCCAGCACCAGCGCGGCCGCGAGGAGATAAAGGCCAAAGCGCTCTTCGGACACGGCGGGGGACCACACCCGCCACGCCGAGGGGCTGTAGCTGTCGGCGTCCTGGGAAGATGCGTAGAGCAGGGCGAAAGACCTGGGCCCCGCGCTGGTCCGACTACGCAACCACAACAGGGCGCCTATGGCGGCGCAGGTTCCGGCTATCGCGTACAGAGCCGTAGCACTGCGCGGGGCCTGTCTCTTCACGGGCTCTTCCTCGTCTCTGTCGTTGCCTCTGAAGTTGTCGTTGCCTCTGAAGTTGCGGTGTGCGGATCCTCTCGCCTTCACACCGGTCACGTCGGGGCAGGGTCGTGCCGAGCACCGCTACGCCCACGGCGCACCCCGGTGAACTCGTACAGCAGCACCTGAACGCGCGCCGTCGAACCGGAGCCATCCGGCAATGACACCGCACGCGCGGTGATGCCGCGGACGGCGTCCGCCCGATCCATCGCGCGCTCCGCACCGGGTTCCGTCGGACCTGGTGCGGCAAGCGCGCGACAGGTCGGCCGCCGGGTACGTCGACAGGGCAGTGCAGTGTCAGTTGTCCACGCACAACGGCGATGGGCACTACGGCCCTCCTCGGCGACCTCGTCGAGTACGGGATCGCACTGTGGCTCCGCCGACGGGAGGGTACCGAGGTAGGCCTGGTCGTGCTGCCGGACTGTCCGGGTGTTCGCCCCGGGGCCCGACGGCGAGGGTTGCTGTCTGTTCGCCGGCCACACCGGGCAGCACCCCTGGGAAGGCACCCTGAAGACGGCCACGCACTCGTCCAGGCCGATGGGGCGCCGACCGTCAACACACGGTCGACGGAGAAGTCGCCTGACTGCCCATGGATCTTCAGTGAGGGTGCGCCGGGAGCCAGGGACGGCCCTGGCCGCCACCGTCAGAGCCCTGCCACCGCACTTGGTGCGGTCCCTCACCTGGGACCAGGGCTCCGAGTTGGCTGCCTCCTTCGCCTTCAGCATCGCCACCGACATCCCGGTCTACTCCTGCGACCCCGGCAGCCCCTGACAACGGTCGGTTCAGGGTCGGCGTCAGGCCCGACGCGACGGCCTACGCCAGGTCCGTGCGGCGCCACGGACACCGGCGGCCACCGCGACGTCCTCCGGCACGAGATCGTCGCTCTCCTCGGACGCACCGATCAGGTCCACGTACATCAGCGCGGCTTCCGAGCTGCCGAGCGCCGCCCCGTGCCCCTCGACACCCCAGCGAGTGAGGTGGCGCGCTCCTTCGTCAAGGCCGTCCTCCGGGGCCGTGGGGAAGATCTCGCGCAGGGCGGCGCGAGCGATCTCCACAGCGCTTCGTGTCTGCATCGGAACAGTCCTTCCGGTGGGTCAGGGGTGGTTGGCGCGAGCGGTGCACACGAGGCACTTGTCCTGGTACCCGGTCATCCACATCACCGCGCGGGCGAAGCTCTCGGCGGCGGCGAGTGCCTCGGTACGATCCAGCTCAGCGAGCTCCACGGTGCAGAGCACGTCTCGGACGAGGGTTTCCCAGTGGTCCTGAGCCGTCTTCCAGTCCCCCCGGTGCGCCCGCCTCACATAGCGGTCCAGGAACTCCTGGTCCGCCGCGGTCTTCAGGTGCAGTGACTCAAGGAAGGTGATTCTTCCCGGCAACTTGAGGCGGCGGCCCAGACTCCTCCGCTGGAAGAGCTGGTTGGTAGCGATCTCCTTGACCCGCTGCATCCGCGCAGCGATGACATGCCCCGCCACCCCACCGATCAGCGCGGGCACCAGCAGCCAGCCGAGCACCGACGCGCCCCAGGACGACATGTGGGCGGGTGGGTCGATGAGCGTGAACACCCTGTAGATGCCGCTCCAGCCCTCCTCGGACCGGCCGGCACCGAACACCCAGACAAACCCGACGGCCGAGGCGATCGGAACTCCGCAGTCGATGAACCACTGCGTGACGCCCGACAACGCCTTGCGCGAGCGGAAGGTACGCCGTACCCGCACGGCCATGGACTGACCACGGAGCGGGGGCAAGGCCGGTGGCAACGGCGGTTGCGGCGGAAAGGACAACGGCGGCCCTCCAAGGGGCATCAGGGCTCGGTCACCGCAAGTGACGCGTACGCGCACCCCGCGGTTGCAGCCTCCACCACAGACAACGCGAGAGGCCCCCAGGATTTCTCCTGGGGGCCTCTGGCCTGCTGTGCACTCGGCAGGATTCGAACCTGCAACCTTCTGATCCGTAGCTCTAGCGGGATCGGTCAGTGACGGTCATACCGGCCGTTACGAGGGTCCGGAGATACGGTGACGGGCGGGGG
>CBRG010000078.1 GCA_000470535.1 Streptomyces sp. AW19M42 | reverse complement strand
CCTGCCACCGCGACATACCAGACCCCGCACCAACATGACCAAGCACTACTAGGGCCTGTCGTCACACTGCCGTCTGCCGCGCGACGCCAGGCACGCACTCTCGCCGCACCGGCCCGAGACCCCGGCACGTCCAGTACAAGGGCCCTGAAGGTGCGCACGATTTCCTCTTTCGCTCTCTGCCCGGCGGAGGTTTCGACGGAGCAGCAAAGTCCGTACATACCGGCTGATGCCTTCCCGTTGCGTCTCAGTCCTCGGCGGCCTCCTGGTGTCGCTCTGGCCGCTGTGCTAAAATAACTGCCGTGACAGGCGATCGTCTTCTGGTGGAGTGTCTCCACATCGATCTCTGCCGCGTTTCCAGCGCTTCCTGTTGAAGCCTGCCGCGGCGTCCTCTGCGATGCCTGAGTGACGTCCCCGTGAAGCTCACGGGCAGCACGGATCTCACCTCCCGATAGGCCGCGGGCCTCGCGCGTTCGTCGCGTCCCCCGCCCAGCTGTGTACGAGTAACTCGCCCTGCCGATCTGTGCCCAGGCCCGGCGCCACTCCATGCCACCGGAGAGCTCTTCATGTCCACGCCCATATCTGTACAGGAGCGGTCCGCCGAGCCGGGCCCGTCCAGCGAGCAGGCTCGGGTCGATCACCGGCCCGAACGTGCCGCTCGGTGGCGCCGTGTGGGGCTCCGGTTGGTGGCGCTCGTCGCTCTTCTTGCTCTGTGGCAGCTGGTGGTCTCGCTCCAGCTGTGGTCGCCGGTACTCGTGCCGTCGCCCGGCGCCGTGTGGCGGGCGCTGCTGGAGACCTCGGGGACCCACGACGGGGTGCGCGGCTACCAGGGACACACCCTGATCGAACACCTCGGCATCAGCCTGCGCCGCATCTTCATCGGCGCCGGTGCGGGGGTCGTCGCAGGGCTCGTCATCGGGCTCCTCATGGGCACGCTGCCCTGGGTACGGGTCGTGCTCGAGCCCGCGGTGGCGTTCCTGCGCACGCTGCCGCCGCTCGCCTACTTCAGCCTGCTGATCATCTGGTTCGGCATCGACGAGGCGCCCAAGCTCTGGCTGCTGGCCATCGCGGCGATGCCGCCGGTCGCGGTGGCCACCGCGTCGGCCGTGGCGTCCGCACCGACCGCTCTGGTGGAGGCCGCCCGCGCGATCGGGGCCCGGCGCGGACAGGTGGTCGCCTCGGTCGTCCTGCCTTCCGCACTGCCCGAGATCCTCATCGGCGTCCGGCTCGCCTTCGGCATCGCGTACTCCTCGGTGGTGGCCGCCGAGACGGTGAACGGGCTGCCGGGGATCGGCGGAATGATCCGTGATGCCCAGCGCTACAACCAGTCCGACACGGTCGTGCTCGGCCTCTTCGCCATCGGTATCTCCGGTCTGCTCATCGACGCCGTGCTGCGGCGGCTGGAGAACCGGCTCGCACCGTGGCGGCGGCACGTATGACCCGGGGTCGAGTACCACCTCCGCGTACCGCTTCCCCCCTTTCGGACCCTTTCTCTTCCCCGCTTGTACTCGTCAGAAGGACATGCATATGCCCAGAACACGCGGTTGGCTCCGCACCTCTTCGCTCGCTGCGGCACTGGGAGCCCTGCTGGTGGTGACCGCGTGCGGCCAGGGCGGTTCCGGGGAGGGTGGAAAGGGCGGCGGAAAGACGATACGGATCGCCTACCAGGCCTTCCCCAGCGGTGACCTGATCGTCAGGGAGAAGGGGTGGCTGGAGAAGGCACTGCCGGACTACACGATCAAGTGGACCAAGTTCGACTCCGGCGCCAGCATCAACACCGCCTTCGTCGCAGGGGCCGTGGACCTCGCCGCCATCGGGTCGAGCCCGGTCGCCCGGGGGCTCTCGAAGCCGCTGAACATTCCCTACCAGGTCACCTGGGTACTGGATGTGGCCGGCGAGAACGAGGCCCTGGTCGCCCGCAACGGCTCCAGGATCTCCTCGGTCAAGGATCTGGAGGGGCACAAGGTGGCTACCCCGTTCAGTTCGACCTCGCACTACAGCCTGCTGGCCGCTCTCGACAAGGCAGGCGTGGACGCCTCGAAAGTCCAGCTCCTCGACCTCGAACCGCAGGACATCCTGGCGGCGTGGACGCGCGGTGACATCGACGCCTCGTATGTCTGGCTGCCAACCCTCGACGAGCTGAAGAAGACCGGCAAGGTACTCATCTCCAGCCGCGAGCTCGCCGCGTCCGGAAATCCCACTCTCGATCTCGGGGTCGCCTCCACCGCCTTCATCAAGGCGCACCCGGACGTGCTGCCCGCCTGGCGGAAGGCGCAGGCCCAGGCGCTCGACCTCATCCATGACGATCCCACCGAGGCCTCCACCGCCGTGGGTGAGCAACTCGGTATCAGCCCCGGCGAAGCGGCCGCACAGATCAAGCAGGGCATCTTCCTCAAGCCGGCCGACCAGGCGGACGCCAAGTGGCTCGGCACCCCGGGCAAGGTCGGCGGGCTGGCGGACAACCTGCGGAGCGCCGCGCAGTTCCTGGTCGACCAGAAGCAGATCGACGCGGCACCCGACCTCGACACGCTGCGCAAGTCCGTCTACGTGGAAGGGCTCACCGATGCCGTCTCTCCCTGACGTCGACAAGGACAGCCGCGACGCCGACCAGGGCCTCGCCCACCTCGGTGGGGCGGCGGCCCCTGCCGTGGAGAAGGAGAACCCGACCGGTGCCACACGTGCCGAACGGTCCGCTGTGGAGGACGACGGAGCGGCGCCGACAGCCGTCTCCGTGAGCGACGTACGCCATACGTACGGTCGTGGTGCGGAGGCGGTGACCGCGCTCGGGCCGGTCTCGCTGGAGATCCCGACCGGTGAGTTCCTCGTTCTCGTCGGCCCGTCCGGGTGCGGCAAGAGCACCCTGCTGCGGCTGATCGCGGGCTTCGAGCGGGCCTCCCAGGGGGAGGTCACCGTCAACGGCGAGACCCCCGAACCTGGCCGCCAGGCGGGGATCGTCTTCCAACAGCCCCGACTCTTCCCATGGCGCACGGTCGGTGACAACATCGCTCAGGCCCTGAAGTACGCTGGCGTTCCCCGGGCCGAACGGGCCGGTCGTATCGCCGAGTTGCTGGAGCGGGTCGGGTTGGTTGATACCGCCGACCGCCGCATCTGGCAGATCTCCGGCGGCCAGCAGCAGCGCGTCGCCATCGCCCGCGCCCTGGCGGGCGGCAAGCGGCTCCTGCTGCTCGACGAGCCGTTCGCCGCTCTCGACGCGCTCACCCGCGAGCGGCTACAGGAGGATCTGCGGACCGTCAGTGCGGAGACCGGAACCACCTCGGTCTTCGTCACGCACAGCGTGGACGAGGCGGTTTTCCTCGGCACCCGCACCGTCGTCCTCTCCAACAGGCCGGGAACCGTCGCCCTCGACATCCCCATCGGTCTGCCCCGTACCGGCGTCGACCCCGACGACCTGCGCGGCCTGCCCGAGTACGCCGCGCTGCGTGCCGAGATCGGAACAGCGGTACGCAACGCCGCCCGCTGACCGCACACCCGCCGAACCGGAGGAGAAATCATGACCGCCGCCATCGAGACCCCGACCGGCACACCGCCCGCCCTGCGCGACCACCGCATCCCCGCAGACGGGCTGTACGAAGGCCCGCGCACTCTGCGGCGGGTGCCCGAGGGGTGGATCGACCGGCCCTACGACTTGTTCACCGTGGTCCCGTTGGGGCGGGTCATCGGGGCGGAGATCCACGGCGTCGACCTGTCACGGCCCGTCGGTCCGGCTCTGCGCGCGGAGCTCGACAGGGCGCTGCTCGAGTGGAAGGTGCTGTTCTTCCGCGACCAGCACCTCACCTCCCGCCAACAGCGTGACTTCGCCGGGCACTGGGGGGAACTGGAGACCAACCCGCTGCTCGCCACCGGTGACGACCCCGAGGTCGTCCGCCTGGACCGGACGGCCGTACCGACGTTCGAGAACGTCTGGCACGCCGATGTGACCTTCCGCGAGCGCCCGGCCCTCGGGGCGGTCCTCCAGCTGCGTGAGGTTCCTCCTGTCGGCGGCGACACCCTGTGGGCGGACATGGCCGCCGCCTACGACAACCTGCCGCTGGAGGTGAAGGAGCGCATCGAGGGGGCGCGGGCGGTGCACGACTTCATTCCCGGGTTCTCCCGCTTCTACCCGGCGGAGCGGCTGGCGCCGTACCAGGAGGAGTTTCCGCCGGTGGAGCACCCGGTGGTGCGGCGCCATCCCGGTACGGGACGCCGGACCCTCTTCGTCAACGCCTCGTTCACCACCCGGATCGTGAGCTTCTCCAGGGAGGAGAGCGACCGCCTGCTGCGGCTGCTGTTCCAGCAGGCCCATGCCCCGGAGTTCCAGGTCAGGTTCAGCTGGCGCGCGGGTGATGTGGCGTTCTGGGACAACCGGGCCACCCAGCACTACGCGGTCAACGACTACGCCCCGCACCGCCGGGTGGCCGAACGCGTCGCCATCGCCGGAGACCGCCCGTACTGAGAGCCGCGTCCGGGAGCCGCCCGGAATCCGTCTGGGAGCCGATCGTCGGGACCCGCCCCGGAGCCGCGTCCGGCGCGGCGTCGTCTGGGACTGTGTCTCATGGTGTCTTCTGTCGGGTGCGGTGCCTGGCCGGTGCCGTGACCACCGGCGGGTATTCCTGGTGGATCACCGGGTAGGCGGTCGGGCAGCGGATGAGCTCGATCAATTACGCGGCGTGAGGGCGGACAGATGGCTGACGGCATGCTGGAAGAGGACCTTTACCGTTTCGAGGAGCTGCTGGACGAAGGGGAGTGCAAGACACTCCACCGCGTCCGGGAGTTCCTGCGCGAGGAGGTGGCCCCGCATGCGGACAACTGGTGGGGCAAGGCATCCTTTCCACACCACTTGATCCCGCGTTACGGGGAGTTGGGCATCGCTGGCCTGGCCTTCGAGGAGTGCGGCACCAGCACGGCAAGCAGCCTGCTCAGCGGCTTCATCGCCATGGAGATGGCGCGCGTCGACGCCTCGATGGCCACGTTCTACGGCGTGCATGCCGGACTGGCCATGGGCAGTATCGCCCGCTGCGGTTCCGCCGAGCAGCGCAGCCGCTGGCTGCCCGCGATGGGGCGGATGGAGAAGATCGGGGCGTTCGCACTGACCGAACCGCAGGGTGGGTCCGATGTCGCGGCGGGTCTGCGGACCACAGCGAGGCGTGACGGCGACACCTGGGTGCTCAACGGTGAGAAGCGGTGGATCGGCAATGCCACCTTCGCCGATCTCGTGGTCGTCTGGGCCAGGGAGGACGGAGGCGAGGGTGGCGTTCTCGGCTTCGTGGTCGACAGCTCGACGCCTGGGTTCTCAGCGAGCATCATCGAGAACAAGATCGCCTTGCGGACCGTGGAGAACGCCGACATCGTCCTGAAGGACTGCCGAGTCCCTGAGGAGAACAGGCTCCAGGAGGCCCACGGCTTCCGGGACACCGCGGATGTCCTGCGGCACACCCGGAGCGGCGTGGCCTGGGAAGCTGTGGGCGTGATGCTGGCGGCGTACCGCATCGCCCTGGACTACACGCGTGAGCGCGAGCAGTTCGGTGGGCCGGTCGCCCGCTTCCAACTCGTCCAGGATCTGCTGGTACGCATGTTGAGCGATGCGACCTCCTGCCTCGGGATGGTCGTGCGGCTCGCCCAGCTGGAGGACGCGGGCACCTTCCGCGACGAGCATTCGGCGATGGCGAAGGCCCACTGCACGACGCGTATGCGCGAGGTCGTCGGCTGGGGGCGCGAGCTCCTGGCCGGCAACGGGATCGTGCTCGACTACAGCATCGGTCGCTTCGTCGCCGACGCGGAGGCGCTCTACTCGTACGAGGGGACCAGGGAGATCAACACGCTCATCACCGGGCGCGCGGTCACCGGGATCGGCGCGTTCGTCTGAGTCGCCGGGGCAGGGGCTAGAGGTCGCCCGGGGGCGGGCCGCCCCCGGGCCCGGGAGGCTGGGGCTTGGGGTCACCAGGTGCCCGGAATCAGGAGGGGACGATGCCGTCGTCTTCGTCGAGCGAACCGGTCGGGTCGTTTGTCGGGCAGGGTGGCGAGCCGGATCGCTGATGCCTCGGGGTACAACGGGCAGGATTTACTGACCGTTTCAGGATGCCGTCCTGTGGAGACGCTGACGGTCCCATGGAACAGTCTCTTCAGCCACCGGCTCTGCGGGATGACGCCATATGGAACGCGTTGCGTCTGCACGAGACCTCGTGCTCGGTTACGTTCACGCTCTGAACGCGATTGAAGAGGCCATGAGGGCGGCGATCCCCTCGCTTGAGCGACCCGCAGATTTCCTCGGCCTGGTCCGTTGGCGCCGGATCATCAGCCGGAGTGGTCGCATTGGCGCATACTCCTACACGGTTCATGGGACAGGATGCTGCTTCGTCAGTGACAACGGCACCGAGATCGATGTGGACTTCGCGACCGACGGGAGCGAAGTCTTCGACCTCTGGCGGCTGCGCGGGTACGGGCTGAGCCTGCCAGGGCCTCTTGACGTCACGGACCAGGACCTGCGGGCCGCAGTGCATTCGCTGCAACCGTTTCTGACCGAGGTGCAGCCAGGGTGGTTCAGCCTAGCCGGCTGAAGGCTTCAGTATGAGGTTCCCAGACGACGCAGGCATATGAGGCTGCAGACCAGTTCGAACAGGACCTGACGGAGATCGGCGCCTCGTTCGTAGCGGGTGCGGAGCCGTTTGAACTGGTGCGACCAGGCAAAGGCGCGTTCAACCACCCAGCGCACCTTGTCCAGTCCTGAGCCGTGGGCGACGCCGCGCCGGGCGATGCCGAGGAGCTGAGACGCCTGAGTGCAGTCGGAGCCGATCTGGCCGCGGTCGTCCTCGCCGGACAGCTTGGTCTTCCCGCCGCCCTCCAAGCCGAGGCCCGCCAACGGGCCTTGCTGGCGCGGATCGAGGCGTTCATTGACCACGACCTGAACGACTCCGATCCCACCCCAACTGTCATCGCAGCGCACCATCACATATCCGTCCGCGCCTCCTGCACCAATTGTTCGTGCAGCAGCCAGAGACTGTCGCCGTCACCGTCCGCCGACGCCGCCTCGAACACCGCCGAGCCGATCTCGTCGACTTGCGATTCGCGCACAGAAGTATCGGCGAGGTTGCCGCCCGATGGGGACTCCGCCAAGGTTGGTGCGAAGCTCTCGCTTACCAAGGTGAGCGCGGAGGACCTGCCGATGACTTCGACGGAGGTAGGCGCTGACGCACTGGCAGGCGCTTTCGGCACCAGCCCTGTACCGGTCAGCCAGCCGTTCTTCGAGGGAAATGCCAGCTTCGACGTCCTCAAATCCGCCATCGGCCCCCTCACCGCGGACCGGTAAGATACCGGACTGGCCAGCTGACTCGCGCTGGGTGTGAGATCCATGGCGGCAGCCGTCAGAGGGCCTTGAGTGCACGTCGCGAGATCAGTGGCGGGGCCCGCGAGAAGCCGAGAGATTGGTCGCGGCTGCCGCCCTCGACCGTCAACGACGTGAGCACCCGCTGCGAACGCCGCCGCGAGACCGCTGGAAGGGCTACCTGAAGCGTGCTGCAGGAGTCCGGTGCTGGGGCAGGTGAAGACTGGGTAATTTGCCCCGGTACGGGTCGATCGGGAGCGTTGCGCGGCGGTTTCGGCTGGTCAGTACGAGGGTGTTCAGGACGGCGTGTTCGGGGCGGGTGTCAGCGCCCAGTCGGCAGGGGCAGAACGGCTGCGTCTCCACCGCCTGGTGAGGCCCGCCGACAGCCGGGGGAATCCTTTCCTGGAAGAGGGCAGGAGTCGGTTGTTCACCGGTCCGGCGGGGTCGAGGTCCGGCACGAGCAAGGTCTGACGGGGCGTGTGACGCTGCTGGCGGACTACTCCATCCACATCCCAGAGAACGATCCGCACATGCCGGTGACGACCGGTGACCAGGACATGGTGTGTCTGGTCGCACGGACCGATCCCAACGAGTATGAAGGCGTGCGCGAAGGAGCCGCTGCTCATGCGCATCTCGCCGTCTTACGCCAGCTCCACGCGGGCGGCGGTGGCATGCCCCTGGGCGCTGACCGCCCGGGTGTGTTCCACATATTCCTCGGCCACCCAACGGCTGTTCGCAGGCTGGGGCTGCGCCGACTGGTCGCCGCGGCTGACGGAGTGCAGGCCGTGGCCACCGGCGGACCGGTCAGGCTTGACGACCACCCGCTCATGCGCCCCCTGCAGTGCGGTGGTCACCTGGCCGAGTTCCGCGCCGGTGCAGGCCCGACCGTGAGGCAGGCACAGACCGAGGGCCTGGGCGACTGCGCGGAATCCCGACTTCGTGTTCATCCCGGCGACGGCCGCAGGGCGCCGGAGTCCGGAACGGCCGTTTCGTAGGGGGCGACGGGGATGCGCAGGTCTGCGGCCAGGGCCGATGGACGCTTCGTCCAGCGCGGTCGTCAGCAGGCGCGCTGCAGGCCGCTTGCTGACGAGGGTCCGCAGAGGCTCCAGCAGGTCGTGCTGAGCCAGCGGCTGAGCCATTGGCAGGGGGAGTGTCGGGCACAGTCATGACGGCCATCGAGTCCTCCGACACGCCGAGCCGGTGGAGGACATAGCGCCGGAGGGGCACGCGCCACCGCTACGTCGTCTCGGCCTTGGCATCGCGTCACCCAGGCGTCGGCTGTCCCGTGCCAGCGAACATTGAGCGCGTGCCATCGAAGTTCCCGCCCCGAACAACGCGCGACCCTGCTCGTCGACCGGACCCACCCCAAAGTCCACGCCCTGCAGCAGTCATGGGGCTGGACCACCCTCGGAGACCTGCGCCCCCGCCTGGCCGACGCCCCTTCTTCCACGCCAGGCTCCTCGGCCTACCCCAAGCAACCACGTGGCGTCGGCACATCGCCGACGTACCCGCATGACGGAGCGCGAGGAGGTCCAGGGTCGGGACCATCACGAGGATCCGCCCGTCTGGGGATCACTCGAAGGCCGTGCTCGCCCTGGACGGCGACGCCCCGCCGGCCCCCGCGTTCGTCCCATCTCCTTGTTTTCCTTCACCTCTGGGACGCGGGGCCGCCCGAAGTATCGGTCGAGGGGCCGCCGCACTGCTCCGGAGGGACATTGCCGGGCAGCCTGCCCCTGGGCCGGTAGAAGGGACGGGCCATCCGGGATGCCTCTGTGGCTTGCCCGGCGGCAGGAGCGGAGATCAGGTCAGGTTCTTCTCCAGGGCCGTGACGTAGTTGTTGATGAAGTGGTCGCGTACCCCGTCACTTGCCGGTGCCAGCGCGTCCGCTGTCAGGCCCCGGGCGCGGTCGGCGAGTCCGCCCAGCAGCGGCATCGACTCGTGCAGCTTGCCGCGGGCATCGATGTAGCGCAGGGCGTCGGCGTGGGTGAACACCGGCTCGGGGGGCATCTGGGGAACGATGTCGTTGTTATTGACGAAGCGGTACATGCGGTCCCTGAAGCCCTTGTTGCACGCGGCGGCCAGCAGCCGGTCGCAGACGCGGGGCTGCCCGTAGGTGTACACCCCGTCCGCGGCCAGACGCGGCTCCTCCAGATACATACGCGCCCCCGCCAGCATGGCCAGGGCACCGCCGAGACTGTGACCGGTGAACCACACGCTCTGTCCGTTGTCCCGGAAAGCAGCGAGGGTGCTCCTGACCTCGGGATAGACCGATTCCAGTGCTTCACCGAAGCCGTGATGGACGTACCCCGTCCTAGCGGGGCCCGGGACGGGCGGTGTCGTGGCGTCGGAGAGCCAGTCCTTGATCTGCGCCGGCTCCGTTCCTCGGAACGCGATGATGATCATCCGATCGCTGGCCGCCGTGAACGCCTGCGTGTCCTGCAGGGGAAAAGGCGGGCTGAACCGGGTCCGGTGGTGCCGCAACCGGCCGAAGCCCCAGGCGCGCACCTGTTCCTCGATGGTCGCTTCGTCCTTGTACGCCAGGTCGGATGCCTTGGCCAGCCAGTACGCATGGGCGAGGCTGTAACCAACGGCCTGGTGATCGATCGTCGACGGCACGGACACGCTTTCGTCTCCTCATACGTGGTTGCGGCAACGCCCGCACGATCTCCGCCAGGCGTCAGCCCCGCTGTGCCCCTCAGCGGCCCAGCAGGCGCCACCCACTTGACCAGCGCGCGAGCTCCGCACTCGGCAGAAACGGTTTCCCCGGCACGTCGAACACCAACTCCAACTCGTCACCGCTGCCCGCACAGGCAACCCGTTCACACCCCGGGGGAGATTGCCGTGTGCACTCCTTGGGCCGGTCATTGCAGCGTTCGCGGCGACGATCCCCTGAGAGCGGCGACCCGCCCGGGGCGCGTGCACGCTCTCCCGGCAGAGGGCCGTCCCCCGCCCACTCAAACCCCTCCGCCCGGCCAAAGACACCAGCGCCCAACTCGCTGGGACCACAGCACCATGCACACGGCGACCTCGAACGTGGCAGACGGCGTGGCTTCTTCGCAATGTCGGGACGGCATACGGGCATCGCGTGCAGCGTGAGCCGTATGGCCGTGTATGAACACTGCATGACCTATCTTGCGATGGGCGGCCTCGCCGCTGGTGTCCTTTTCCTGGCCTCTCTGGCCGGCATCGCTCCTGCGGCAGCTGCGGACCCTTCACCGTCCGGTGGCTTCCGCATCCCGACGTCGGCCCTGGACGTCGAAGCGGATCAGGTGCTCCCGAACATGGGCTGTGTGCCCCTCGACGACTTCGCCAAAAAGGACGGGAAAATCGACTGCGGCCACGGAGAGGCGACCCGAGCAGCCCCAAAGGCGCTATGTGCGTGTTTGGCGGGCAACCGCGGTTGATGAGTATGGACTGCGCTATCGACGGCAGGGGCAGCGGAACGTACACGAAACGGAACGTGCCTGCCACCAGGTCCCGCTGGAGGTGGAGCCTGGCGATCTGCGACTCTCCGGGAATCCTCCAGGTGACCGAGCCATCGTGCAGCATGTAGAAGTTGTGCTCCCCGGAAGCCCGCTCGCGGCGTCCCCCGCTACGGCGGTCCGGGCGCCCTGCTGACGGCCGCGACGACATTCAGCGCAGCTGAGGTGTTCGCCCAGGTCCTCATTGACCGGCCCGGCAGGACCGCCCGCATCGGGGAGAACACGTAGGGCGTCTTCTCCGACACCCTGGACCGCACGCGGCACGCCGCACGACGGCATGGCTTCCAAACGAGAAGTTCCTCACCCGCCGGGAAGAGACCTTCGACGGCGCGGGCATCCCGCCGCACACGCGCCCGTTCGGCGTGTCGTGGAACAGGAACTCTGCGGGCCGCCGCCCTTGGGGAGTGACGGACCTGCTAAGGGGAGGTGACGCGCCACGCCGCCTCGATCATTTCGAAGATCTCGTCCACCGCGGCCTGCGGATCGGGTGCCTCGCGGGCCAGTGCGTACGCGTCGATCACGAACCTCGCGATCGTCCGGCAGGCCGTTGTGCTCCGTGCCAGGTCAGGGTCGGCGGCCATGGCCGTTGCCAGCGTCTCCGCATGGCGCATCCTCATCGACTCCTCGTACTCCCGCAGAGCGGGGGACCCGACGACCATGTGCCAGACCAGGGCGTTGCCGTCTGCGGTGCAGTGGCGCACCAGCGCGTGGATCTCGCGGCGCAGCGGGGGGAGGAGCGGCTCGTGCGGCGCCCGTCCGGTGACCGCCTGGGTGAGGCGCTGCTCGAAATCCGTGTCCTGCTCGAACACCAGGGCCTCTTTGGAGGCGAAGTGGGAGAAGAGGGTGGTGACGGCTACATCGGCTTCGGCGGCCACGTCACGGATGCCCACCGCGTCGTACCCGCGTTCCGTGAAGAGCCGGAGGGCGGTGTCGGCGATCTTCTGGCGGGTCGCGGCCTTCTTGCGCTCACGGCGTCCGGACTCAACGGTCATGCGTTGACGCTAGCAGGTAGGAAAACCTAACCGTTTCAAAAAGCTAACCGTTAGTGTTACGTTCCCGGCATGAAGAAAGTGAACTTCGCCGAGTTCGGCGGTCCGGACGTCCTGCGACTCATCGATGCCGAGGAGCCCCACGCCGGCCCCGGCCGGATACGCGTAGCCGTGAGGGCGGCGGGCGTGAACCCCGTCGACTGGCGGATCCGGGAAGGACAGGTCCTGGGCGCCCACCCGACCGAGTTGCCCGCCGGAGTCGGGCTGGACGCTGCCGGGGTCGTGGACGAGGTCGGTGAGGGCGTCGACGGGATCGAGATCGGCGACCACGTGTTCGGCGAGGGCTCCAGTACGTACGCCGAGTTCGCCGTCCTGTCGGCCTGGGCCCGGATGCCCGAGGGGCTGCCGTTCGAAGAGGCGGCCGGGTACCCCTCCGTGGTGGAGACCGCGCTACGCGTCATCCGCGAGGTCGGTGTGCTGCCGGGGCAGACGCTGCTGGTCAGCGGGGCGTCCGGGGGAGTCGGGTCGGCGGTGCTGCAGATCGCCCGCGACCGCGGCATCGCGGTGATCGGCACGGGCAGTGCTTCGAACCAGGAATATCTGCGGGGCCTGGGTGCCCTCACCACCACGTACGGCGAGGGCTGGACCGAGCGGGTGCGGCAGCTCGGCCGGGTCGACGCCGCTCTCGATCTGGCCGGTTCGGGAGTGATCCGCGAGCTCGTCGATCTGACGGGGGATCCGCAGAAAGTCGTCTCCATCGCCGATCTCGGCGCGCCGGAGTCCGGGGTCCGGTTCTCCGGCGTGGCCGGGAGCGTGCCGGAGGCGCTCGCCGAGGCCGCCCGTCTCATCGCGCGAGGGAAGCTCCACATCCCGGTCGAGAAGTCGTACACGCTCGCCGAGGCCGCGGCGGCCCACATCGACAGCCAGGCCGGCCACACGCGCGGGCGCCGGGTCATGGTCGTCTGACCGGGTCCACGCGCCGGCCGTGACCGGGACCGGGAGAGGGCGGGCACGGATGCGGGACCTTGCGCGGGCGCGGGCCCGGTAGGCGAAGGTGCCCGGCGTGCGCGGTGTACGCACGCCGGGCACCACCTGGCCGTCTGCAGGTTCGAAGCCATCGAGCCGTTGGTCGAGTTCGTGTAGGGGCATAGATCTCCTTGTGGATGCCCGGTTCAACGGCGGGGCGAGTGGGGAGGCCGGCCAGGTGCCGGTCGTCGGCGGCACCGGTGCTGCGGCTGCCGGCCAGCGCTACGCCCGCGTCCTCGCCGTCCAGGCGCCGGACGCCCTCACCGGCGGCCACGACCAGGACGATGACGCGGTGGGCGTCCGATGAGCGACACCCACCGCGTGCTTCACGACCCCCTGGGCTGACCGAGGCCGAACTCCCGCTGGACCGCGCTCCGTACGAAGCACTCTTCACTACCGTGCTCGCATGGACGGATCCGGACCTCGAACCCCGCGACCACGAGCAGATCGCCCTCCAACTCACCGGGCACGCCCGCGCCGTGGCCGCCGACGTCCGGCGCCACGCCGCCGCCCTGCCCAGGAACGACGGCCGCGGCTCCCTCGCCGAAGTCGTCCTCCGCGGAGCCGACGGCGGCCTGTCCACCTCACTGAAGCGCACCGCCCGCTGCGCCCAGAACCGCGCCCGCCTCGTTCGAGCCCTCTACACGCGCCTGGACCGCCATGCAGGCCTCGTACCGCAGGCCGTCACGTCCCCTTGAGACCGTTGCGTACCCGGACGGGACCAACGACCCCAGGTGCACGGCGCACGGCACCACAAGGCACCACGCCCTTCCGATTCACCCGCCACGCTCTGGCACGCCTCGTCCTGTGTGATCACGCGGCGGCTGCGGCGGACAGCGCCGCGGGCTTGGTCGCCACCGACCCGTGAGGGTTCCACCAATGAAACACCGAGGACGAGGAAGACGAAAACGCAAGCAGTAGCCCTCAGCGGGGACAGCTCTGTACGTGGTGGAGCGCCGGGCTCTTGGCCCGGCGCTCCACCACGTCTGGCAGGCCGGCTGGCTCAGGCTGCTGGTCGGGCTTCTGCTCCAGGACTCGGGCGGTGCGGGCGGCTGTCAGCCATAGAGGGAATTCCTGGAGGAGATGGTCGAAGAGCTGAGCGTCGTCGACAGTTTGTGGGGTGCGGCCGGCGAGGAAGAACCCGGCGTTGTCGACGACGCGGTGGGCGGGGACGGCGAGGGTGTCGAGTTTCCGCAGGAACGCGAACTCGTTGTCGTCGGGGTCACCGAAGCCGATGAACTGCCAGAACAGCGGCAGCCGGGCGGCTTTGCAGAGGTAGCGCTCGGCGGCGAACTTGCTGGTCGGCTCGCCGTCGGTCTGGAAGATGACCAGAGCTGGGGCGTCACTGCCGGAGGCTATGTAGTGGTCGATGACCTCGTCCATGGCCCAGTGGTAGTTCGTGCGGCCCAGATGGCCAAGGTTTTCGTGGAGCTTGTTGATGCGACCGCGGTGCCGGCCGAGTGCCAGGTCGGTGGATCCGTCGACGTCCGTGGAGAAGAACACCACTGGGACGATGCCGTCGTCATCGAGATGCGCGGACAGGGACAGCACCTGCTCGGCCAGGTGCTGCATGGTCCCGTCCCGGTAATAGGGTCGCATCGACCTGGAGCGGTCCAGCACCAGGTAGACCGCGGCCCGCGCTCCCTGCAGCCCGTGCGCGCGGACACTGCTGCCCGCCGCCTTGTACAGGCTCACCAGATCAGGAGCACGCTCCACGACCTTGGACAGGCTGACAGCGGATGTGTGCTTGCTGACGGTCGACACGATCACCTTTTTTCTCCCGGTGCGGCCGGGCGTGCATGCTGGACAACGGATGAGCCTGTGGCGCATGACGGGAGGGCGGTCCAGCGGGTTCGCCCGCGGCTCGTTCCCATTGCCGCCGGAACTCTATGCCTGCGCCGGGTGCGTCAGCAGCAGATCGCATCTGTCGCGACACTCGGCGATATCCCGGGCCGGCCAGCTGTGTGAGCATGTTCCGCTGTGACGGACACCATTGGTGTGGTGGTCAGGCTGCGAGTGCTGTCTCGTACTCGGCGGGGCTGAGGTAGCCGACGCTGCTGTGCAGACGGTGCAAGTTGTACCAGCCCTCGATGAAGTCGAAGATCGCGGTGCGGGCGGCGGCCCGGCTCGGCCACGCGCAGGTGCCGAGCAACTCGCGTTTGATGGTCGAGAAGAACGACTCTGCGAACGCGTTGTCCCAGCACTGGCCGGTGCGGCCGACTGAAAGCCGGACCCCGAACCGGGCTGCCAGGGCGGCGAACTGCTGGCTGGTGTATTGAACAGCCTCGATCCGAATGGAAGATCACGGCATGGGTGGGGCGACGCTGCCGGCAGGCGACTGTCAGCGCCTCGGGCACCAGCTCGGTCCGCAGGTGATCGGCGGTTGCCCAGCCGACTACGCGCCGGGAGGCGATGTCGATGAGCGTCGCCACATAGAGCCAGCCCTCCTCCGTCGGTACATACGTGATGGCGCCGCACCAGCGACCGTCGAGCCCGGTGCGGTCGGGCTGGAAGTCCCGGACGATGAGGGTTTGTCGCTGTGACCTGCCTGCTTCTCCGCCTCGCGTAGGTGCGTCGTCACCGGGTCTCCTTCGTGAAGGAAGCTATGCCCCGCTTGAGGACGTCGACCTCCTCAAGCAGCCGACGGTTCTCCCGCCGCAACGCGGCCAGTTCCTCGCGCTCACTGCTGGTCAGCCCGTTGCGCTCGCCCGCGTCGACCTTGGCCTGCTTCACCCAGCCCCGCACCGCGGTCTCGGTCAGTTCGAAGTCCTTGGCCACCTGACCGACCGAGCGGTCACCCCGCCGGCACAGCCCGACGATCTCGGCCTTGAACTTCTGCGCGAGCGAGCGACTAGGGCGGCGAGGCTTCTTCTTCCCCATGCTCTCGATGATGGACATCCGGGGCTGAACCCCAGATCTCGAATGTCCGTCAAAGCGGATCAAGCCCAGGGGGCGGTCGCAGAGCGGCGGAACGCACGGTCTGAGGAACAAGCTCAACGGCCGGTGGCGAGCATCCAGATTCCGATGGCCGTGAAAAGGGTGCCGACCGCCAGAGGACCCGCGACATCCCCAACCCGTCTCCTAGTGAGGTCGATTCGCGCGTCATCCGGGGAGTCGGGAAGGTAGCGCACCGGAACCCCACCGTCCACGGGAAGGCCCTTGACTCCGGATGATCCGGCCTGGAACGTGTGCCGACTGCCCTGCGCGTCAACGAATTCGACCACTGCGAAGTAGACAGGGCCATCCTTTCCGGACTGCACGCGGTGGCGGACCACGAGGCCCCTGACACGGATCCCCTCACGTTGGAGGCGGTGCCGGATCATGGCCTCACGGGTGCCGGACCCGAGCCCGGCGAGACCTGCCAGTAGCGATATCGCAACCCACACCGCTGCCTCCCCCCCATGCCTTGAACGACTCTTCGGGCACTTCGTGTCGCAGGAGAAGACGCTACATCGACTGGGGGCGGTTCCTGGTGAAAAGTCTGGGCTGTGCGGAGGCGCCGACGAGGCCATAACGACCAACATCCGCCTCACCACGGTTCAACGACCTGCAGTCTCCTGGACGCTCACTGGCCTGGGCGCCCGACGGCTTCTGGCTGGCGACCTCGGCGAAGGACGGACACGCAGTGGTCTGGGACCCCGCCAACGGGGCCGGCCTGGCCAGAATCAGAAATCGCTCAGTCGGCCTCGCAGCTCTCGCAGCCGCCCCGGACAGCTCCTGGCTGGCCAGCGTGGGGCAGGACGGTATTCCACGGCTGTGGGACCCCCGCTGGGGCCGACTGCTGGCCTCGCTGCCTGGCGCGGGACCCGCCCGCTCGATTGCCGTCACCCCCGACGGAACGAGAATCGCGGCCGCCGGAGACGAAGGCGTGGTGGCTGTCTGGGATCTGACCACCCGTACCCCGATCACTCGGCTGTCCGGTGGATCCGGAGCGGTGCTGGCCCTGGCAGCCGTACCGGACGGGAACTGGCTATTCGGCGCGGGTAATGACGGCACGGTGCGCCTGTAGAACCTACTATCCGGAGCTTATCGGGCGCTGGAGACCGGCAATGGCCGTCCAATCCGCTCCTTGGAAGCCTCTCCGGACGGGCGGTGGATCGCCTCCGCGGGAGAGGACGCCACCGTCCGCATCTGGGGCTGCGCAAGGGGACACCTGGCGGCAGCCCAGCGCACCGAAGCCCCACTGCGCGCTGCAGTTGGCGGTCGGACAGCCGGTTCCTCGCGATCGGTGGGGAAAGAGGCCTGTACGTCTACAAGTTCAGGCCCGCTCAGTCAGGCAACAGTCAGGTTCTCTGAGGCCGGAAGCGATTTCCCACGGCGGACTACGCCAACACAGTTTTCGGACAGGCAGATCGCAACCCGTGATCGCAGGTTGCCGGCTAACCCGCGTCACTCTTGCCGACTACTGTGCGCCACACTCCTTTGACCAGTGACGATTGGCTCCGGGCCTTGCCAACAAGCCTGCTTTGTCGCAGCTCGGGAGGGGAAGTCTTCCTCTCCGCCGGAGCTGGCAAGCCTGGGGCGCGGATGTGGTGCCGGTCACGGATAAATCAGCCGGGTCGAGGGGTTTCCGGGGCGCAGAAGACGCCGGTGGGTCGGGGCGATCAGACAGCGGACAAGGGGGTCTTCCTCACGGTGGCCACTGGTTCGTGCGCAGCAGCGCGCGACCTGGTCCAGCTCACCGACCCGGCCGCTGACTGGAGAACCGAGGATCCGATGCCCGCCATCAGCTCACCCGCACACCCTGACCTGGAGCCGCGCCCGACCTGGACAAGGGGTGCAGAGCGCCCTCTGGGCGGCCAGGAATCCAGTGCCGTGAACCATTCCAACATCGTGCCAATTACCGCAGCTCACACCGCTCGTAAGGGTGCTTCCCGGCATGCTGACACCTCTCTAACTTCATCTGAGACACCGGCGAAGGGGAGGAGGAGTACTCCCACAGCCGGGAAGGTGAGGGCCGATGCGTTGCGGTTGCTGGGGTGTGTGCGGGTAGCGACGGTTCGGCAGATGGCTGAGGTGATCACGAAGGATGAGTCGGACGGCCGGTCGTACGTGCGCAGGGCGATGAAGGAGTTGGCGGAGCTCGGGCTGGCGGAGACGAACGGCAAGGTGGGTAAAGCAGATCTGGAATCTGACACAGGCGGGGCAGAAGGCTCTGGCAGAAGGCAATGAGCTGCCGCTGCGTCCCAGGGCCGACACCGGAGGGAAGGCCGTTCGAGCCGGGTTCGGTCCGCACGGTGTCGCGGTGACGGAGATGATCCCCGCCTACACCGACACGGTTCTGTCCGGTGAGCGCGAGTGCCTGACCGACTGGCAGATGGAGGTGAACCACGCCATCAAGCAGACCGGTCTCAGCTTCAACACCGACGCGGTCCTCGCCGTGCCGACCAGGACCAGCGAGGTGCGCCTCTTCGAGCTCGACAACGGCACCATGTCCCAGGCCCGCCTCGCGAAGGAGGTCTGGGATTACGAGCGCTACGCCGGGCACCGCGTCTGGGAGGGAGCCCGCGGCGCCAACGGGAGCACGTACCCGTTCTGGCAGCGCCACCGCTACACCCGCTCCGAACGACTCCCGCTGCTGTATGTCGTCCTGGCGGGGAAGGAGGAGCACCTGCTCGCCAACCGCCGCCAGGCGCTCACCGTCGACGTCCGGGGCATCGCTGTCGCGGTGTGGGTGAACACCCTGCCCCGGCTGAAGCGCGGCGAGCCCTGGTACGAGATCGGCGTTGACGACCCGGACCGGCGCCGCCGGAGCTATCCCGAACCGGTCGCCCGCTGACAGGAGCGGGCGACATGTCGCTGGGCAGCTGATCAACAAGGTCGCCGCCTACGACCACTACCGCCACTACACCCACCGACCCACCACCCTTCCCAACCTCCAGAAACATGGCCCCCTCAACCCGATCTGGCACAGCACCACCAACGCCAAGCCCCTGCGTCTGGCCGCGCTCATCAACGGGCGGCGGGAGCACGGCGGGTGACAACCGGGCTCTGCCGCTCATTTTTGTCGGCAGAAGTTCGGGCGTCGTGGTGTCAGTACTGCAGGTGCGGGGTCGCTGCCTGCGGCGGTGTCAGTAGGGGAGGAATGCAGTGACGGTTTTGCCGCCGACTGTCCGGCGGGCGATCGCGGTGGTGCGGGCGAGGTGGTTGACCATCGCCCAGCCGAAGCCGCCGCCGGAGCCGGTCAGGTCGGGGGTGCGCATGCGCGGCAGTCGTGGGCTGGTGTCGTCGACGGCGACTTCGATGGCGTCGGGGTGGGCGTTCAGGCGGAGGCTGAAGGTGCCGCCGCCATGGCGCAGGGCGTTGGTGACGAGCTCGGAGACCACCAGGACGAGCGTGTGCGCCATATCCGGGTCGGGTGCTGGGGTGAGGCGGGCGGTGAAGGCGCGGGCGGCCTGGCGGGCCTGGCCGATACTGGCCGCGTTGTCGCCCCTGACCACGGTCGGTACGGGGGGCGTCGAGGTGATGCTGATCGTCGTGCTGTTCATACGCGTACACCCCACCTGTGATCGGTTGTACCGCTTGTGACGTGACGCCCCACCTGCCCGCTCCGGTCGCCCTTCACACCTCCCGGCGGATATGCCCCAGCGCAGTTTCCAGGTGCTGCGTACCGCAGGACATCACTGTCAGTCATCACAGGAAACCTGTCATGGCGGAGGTAGACATCTGCTCGTTGCTGGGGTTAGTGTCTTGTCCGTAGCCAAGAGATCGAGCAGGCCCGGCAGAGATGAACTGCCGGGAAGCAGTACACGTAAGTGCAGGTCGGTGCGGTGGTGGAGTTTCGAAGCCAGAGCGGTTGCAGGACGGCGACGGGGCTGACGACCGGACCGGGCGGCCCGCAGTGATCAGGGGCTGCCGTAAGAAGTAGTGCAGTTCACGCAGCGGCAGGACCAGCAGTGAAGTATCAGCAGCACCTCGGTGAACGCGTCGGCTGCGGGCGCGCGTACCGGGAGGTTCGGCAGTGGGGTTCTAAGCCAGAGCAGATGCAAGACAGGCGACGGGGCTGACTGCCGGAACGTGGCGCTTGACCAAGCCACGAGCAGTTCGCATCACCAGCGGTACCGAATAAGCAGTACCCGCAATTCGCAGTTGATCCCCAGAGGGAAGAACGGAGGAGTTGAGCGCCATCAGGATCGCCCGGGCGAACGATGTGGGCCCGGGTACCGCAGGACATCGATAGTGAGGTGGTCTCCGGTCAAGCAACCGCGATCCCCGCAACCCCCGGGCCTCTTCCCGGCAGGTATGCGGAAACACAGAGCCGGCGTAGCCGATCAAAGCCGGCTGATGGTGTAGCAGTTCCTTCGGGGCCCTGGTGCCAATGGCACCAGGGCCCCTCCAACGCGTGTTTCACAGGAAGGTACAGATGACAGCAGACGACTCGTTCGGCCGCCTCGATGATGATGACTACCCCGCCTACACCATGGGCCGGGCAGCCGAGATGCTCAACACCACCCAAGGCTTCCTCCGTGCCATAGGCGAAGCCCGCCTCATCACACCGCTCCGCTCCCCGGGCGGCCACCGCCGCTACTCCCGCTACCAACTGCGCATCGCAGCCCGCGCCCGGGAACTCGTCGACCAGGGCACCCCCATCGAAGCAGCCTGCCGCATCGTCATCCTCGAAGACCAACTCGAAGAAGCCCAGCGCATCAACGCCGGACACCACCGACACATCAAGCCGGCCAGCACACCACCAGCGATCTGAAACCCTGCGCGCCCGCCGGGGCGCCGACGGGCCTCACGCGTACCGGCGGTGATCAAGACTGCGCAAGGTCGCGCCGCGAGCGCGGCTGAAGGGCGGTGCGTACGAGGCCCGGCCGCCCGGCCCGTATGTGCTGTGGGGGTAATCAGGTGCGCGCCAGCGGTGATCTCCTCATCCGTCCAGCCGGTCACCTTGAGCAGCTGCCCTTCCAGCGCCCCACCGGTCAGCTCGCGGTAGTCGCGGCCGGGCTACGGCCCCGGTGTCGGGTCATCACGCTCGCTGCCCCTACACCCTCGGTACGTGTGACACGTGGTCAGTCTGATGCGACGCTGCGCCCACCAGGACGGAATCGGCGCGATTTCACCGGGAAGAGCTGCTCAGCCCGTGCCGGCGTGGGTCAGCATCAGGGCCAGCGCACGGGCCCGGAGCCTGACTGCCGTCCAAATGGGCGGTGGCGAGCGCGGCCTGCTGCTAGCGCGGCTTCTGTCCCACCTGCGGCACCAGAGTCGCGGCGGTCGACTGCGGCATCCCTGAGACCGGCATCAACGTCCCGGCTCTCGACCACGCCAGCGGGGCGGACCTCACGCCGGTCAACGCTTCCTTCCGTGAGACCGCGGTGCGCTGGATGCCCCCGCACCCCACCCAGCACAGCCCCATCGGCTAGTACCCAGTCCGTTCGGGCGACCGATACGGCCCCCGCCTCGCAGAGCTTTCCTGGCGTCGCCGACCTCAACACCAGCCTGTGGCCGTCCCGTGCCATCGAACCTGCACCGTCTGCCACTCAAGTTGGACAACCGGTGGTTCTGTGACAGCGAAGTCGGGCCGGGCGGATGCCCCCTGAGCGACCGCTACGACAGATTCCCGGCTTCCGTCCCGGGCTCTTGGCCCGTGCCAGGCGCGACATCTACAGCAAGGAGGGCGACGGCGATGCGTTCTGTCTTACGCCGACGCTCCGGATGACGTCCGAGATGCTCACGCGCGGCGGCCAGGGTCTCGGCCGAGGGGACGGCACCGCGGCTGAGCAGGCGCCGCACCATCTCTTCCTGCCCGAACCCGACCGCCCAGTCCAGGGCGGTCTTGTGCTTCATCACCGCGTTGACTTCCACCCCACGGTCCAGCAGCAGGTCTACTGTCTGCGGGTGTCCCTCGTCGCCGGTCGTGGCTGCCAGCACCAGCGGTACGTAGCCCAGTCGGCCCTGGGCTACGGTACGGGCACCGGCATCGAGAAGAACCCCGACAACCGCCGTGTGCCCCTGGCTCGCCGCCAGGCACAGCGGCGTCGACTCCTGGTACTCACCCGCCTGCTGCTCCAGATCAGCCCCCGCTCCGACGAGTCGGCGGACAACATCGGCATGGCCCTGCTCCACCGCCCGGTCCAGCGCCGTACGCCCATCACGGTTCGGCGTATCCACCACGGCACCCTGCTCCAGCAGCCGGGCTACCTCGATCACGTCGCCGTCGCCCGCCGACCTCACCAGATGATCCGCGATGTCCATACCTCGATCATTCCGGGCCTCCCGGCCGGGGGAACACCGGGGTCGCCCAACAGTCCGATTCATTCGCCATCGAGGTGGAGCCCGAACTGCGGACTCTAGGCCGGTCCAACTTCGCTGTCACAGAACCACCGGTCGTCCAACTTCAGTGGCAAACGGTCCAGGTTCGATGGCACAGGACAGTGACACTTAAACGCGACCAGTGAAACGTAGGTGAAACGCTCCTGCGCGTTTCATCCTGACCTGCGCTGATGTCCTGGATAGAGGTGCGTGGAGCAGGTGCGGGGCCGTGCGTTGCATGCCGCTGACGCCGTCTCTCGTAATCCGACCGGTTCTGCTGGTGTGTGTCCCTCATCGGCTCTGACGCGCACCGTCGTGTTCGTGGGGCAAGTGCACCAGGGGTGTCAGGATGCCGGGAGAGTCGGGACAGCAACGGGCGGCACACGATCCTGTTGCGGCGGCGGTCCTTGAGGGCGGCGGCAGCCGCATCGTTGGCCGTTTTCTGGGCTTTGAGTGCTTCCCCTGCCGTGGCTTGAGCGGCGGCGGGGTCGGCGGCGATGACCAGGGCGGCGGCCATGCTGGCCGAATAGGTGACGTTGGCTTCCGCGAAGGCCGCTGCCGCGGTGGCCGCGTCCTTGAGCAGACCCACACAGGCCGCGGCATCGGGGGGAGTGTGATCGGCGGCAGCGGCCGGCGGTGCGCTGAGCAGCCCACCGCCGACGATCAGGACCGAAGCGGCCAGGGATCACGCAGCTGTACGACGAAGCTTCATGGTCGAACTCCTCACCTCTGAAAGGACGAGCCCACCCAGGGCAGAGCCAGAACGAGACCGACACACGGTCCCCTCCACATGACGGGCGATAGACGACACGAGATGCACGGTGTGTCACACGGCAGGCCACAGCGCGACTTCCCACCGGAGTTATCCATGCTCCCGCCGCACCTGTATGGCCCGTACACGCCGCTAGGCCTTGCAGGCCGCCACTGCCGCCGCGGCGGCAGTGGCGGCGGTGGTGTTGGCGGCGACCGCCGCGTTGGCCGAGGTGACAGCGGCGGCTGCGGTGGCGGTGGCGGTCGTGCTGGCGGCGGCGATGGCGGCCGCGTCCGGCGGGACGGCGGCCAGGGCCGCGGTGAGGGTCTTGAGGGCTGCCGCGGCGCTGGACGCGTCTGCCGCAGCGGCAGACGCAGCGGTACTGGCATTGGTTACGGCGGCAGCAG
>CBRG010000077.1 GCA_000470535.1 Streptomyces sp. AW19M42 | reverse complement strand
GGCGCCGGCGGCCTGGCCCTCCCCGCGCTGCGGCGCCGGTCGAGGCGCTGGGCGTGGGGGAGCCGCTGGAGACCGCCCGCTGCGCGGAGACCGGCCGGGCGCTGGCCGGCCGGGCGGACCGGGTGGCGCTGCTGGTGATGGGCGACGGCAGCGCCTGCCGCACCCTCAAGGCCCCGGGCTACCTGGACGAGCGCGCCGCCGCGTTCGACGCGGCGGCGGCCCGCGCGCTGGGCGCGGCGGACACCGACGCGCTGACCGAACTGGACGAGGCGCTCGCGTACGAGCTGAAGGCCGCGGGCCGCGCACCCTGGCAGGTGCTCGCGGGGGCCGCGCAGGGCGCCGGTCTCGACGGCCGGCTGCTGTACGACGACGCGCCCTACGGCGTGGGCTACCTGGTCGCCGCCTGGTCCTGATCTCGCGGCGGCTCCGGCACGCACGGAAGCCCGCACGGAAGCCCCACGTAACCCCGGCCGGTCCGCCCGGGGCACGCAACGGCACATGACGGCCGCGGAGCGATGCGCTCCGCGGCCGTCACGGTGTCCTGACGGACCGGGGTCAGGAAGCGGGCGGGGTGGTGCCCCCGTCCTTCTGGGACAGCTTCTCCACCGCGTCCTTGGCCTTCTGGGTGCCGGACACGATCTTGTCGCTGTACTTGCCCTTGGTCTTCTCGTCCACCGTCCGCGCGGCCTTGTCGAGCCCCTGGTCGATCTTGCCCCCGTGCTGCTGCGCGAGGTCACTGACCTTGTCCTTGGCCGGGCTCAGCTTCGCCTTCAAATTGTCCATGAAGCCCATCGGACACCTTCTCTGCTGGGGGGAGTGCGTGCGTGCGCGTGGTCTCTCCGGCCCGGATACCCGCCGTGCTGCCGCGCAGTCACTGCTGCGATACCTGCGGTCGTGGCGAACGAATACCCGAACCGTGAAAAAGCGCCCATATCTGCTCCACATTTTACTTGACGGGGTGTCCGGACGCGCCACCGTCCACGGCCGCCACGTCGGCCATTCGGAACGGGCCCCCGGGTTTGCGAGACTGTGCCGGTGAGAAGTCCAGCTCCCGCACCGCGGGTCATCGCCGTCGTCGGTCCCACCGCAGCCGGAAAGTCCGACCTGGGGGTGTTCCTCGCCCAGCAGCTCGGGGGCGAAGTCGTCAACGCCGACTCCATGCAGCTCTACCGGGGGATGGATATCGGCACCGCGAAGTTGACCCTGGCGGAGCGCGCGTCCGTCCCGCACCTGCTGCTGGACATCTGGGACGTGACCGAGGCCGCCAGTGTCGCGGAGTACCAGCGGCTGGCCCGCGCCGAGATCGACCGGCTGCTCGCCGAGGGCCGCACCCCGGTCCTGGTGGGTGGCTCCGGGCTCTACGTGAAGGGCGCGATCGACGCTCTGGAGTTCCCCGGCACGGATCCCGGCATCCGGGCGGCGCTGGAGGCGGAGCTGGCGGAACGTGGTTCCGGCGTGCTGCACGACCGGCTCGTCGCGGCGGACCCGGAGGCGGGCCGCGCCATCCTGCCGAGCAACGGGCGGCGCATCGTCCGGGCCCTCGAAGTCATCGAGATCACCGGCAAGCCCTTCACGGCCAACCTCCCCGGTAACGATGCGGTCTACGACACCGTCCAGATCGGCGTCGACGTGGCCCGCCCCGAGCTCGACGAGCGCATCGCCCTGCGGGTCGACCGGATGTGGGACGCGGGGCTGGTCGACGAGGTGCGCGCACTGGAGGCGCGGGGCCTGCGGGAGGGGCGCACCGCCTCCCGGGCACTCGGTTACCAGCAGGTGCTCGCCGCGCTGGCCGGGGAGTGCACGCAGGACGGGGCCCGGGCCGAGACCGTCCGCGCCACCAAACGGTTCGCGCGCCGCCAGGACTCCTGGTTCCGCCGCGACCCGCGCGTCCACTGGCTGAGCGGCGCCGCCGAGCACCGCGGAGAACTCCCGCGCCAGGCGCTGGCGTTGGTCGAACGGGCGGTTACAGCCTGATCACGTGATGGCATCGGGAAGCCCTGCCCGTCAGTTCGGCGAGCCGAGGCGTGCCATCATCGAGCATCGATCGACCAGTGGAGTCCGAGTTGGGAGGGCGCGTGGCGATGGAGGCCGGCCCTCGCGACACAGGACAAGACGCACCGGACACGCAGCACGAGGCAGGAAGCTTGAGCCCCGACGGGCCCGATGAGCTCGATGTGACCCCCGAGGTCGAGGTCGAGCTGCGCCCCGCCCGCCGACTGCGTATCTGGCAGCTCGCGCCTATCGTCACGCTCGCCGCGATGGGATCGCTGATGTTCGCCTTCCCGCTCGCCTTCGAGTTCGGTGACGGCGGCGCGGTCGTCGCCATGCTGGGGCTGCTGATCAGCTGCTGCGCCGCGGGCTGGGGCATGATGGCCGCCCGCCGCGTCGGGCACACCTGGCCCGGTCTGCCGTCCAGGGGCTCGGGGGAGCGCCCCGACTGGCGGGTGATCGTGCTGTACGTCGCGGTGTGCGCGGCACTGGTCGCGCTGGCCGTGTGGCGCGTCGCCCGGCTGCGTTCCTGACACCGGCCGGACCGTCCTGCCCGCCCCTGCGGACCGGTGGCAGGCGCGGGTGGCGCGGGGGCGGGTGGTTTCCGGCGCTGTCGGTGCCACCTCGTAGAATTGTCCTGTGACCACCTCGCAGATCGACTTCCTCAAGGGCCACGGCACCGAGAACGACTTCGTGATCGTTCCGGACCCTGACAACGCCCTCGACCTGACCGCCTCCGTCGTGGCCGGGCTCTGCGACCGCCGGGCCGGCATCGGCGGGGACGGGCTGCTGCATGTCGTGCGGTCCGCCGCCCACCCCGAGGCGCGGGCCATGGCGGACGAGGCCGAGTGGTTCATGGACTACCGCAACGCGGACGGCTCGATCGCAGAGATGTGCGGCAACGGCGTACGGGTCTTCGCCCGCTACCTCCAGCGCTCCGGCTCGGTCGAGGAGGGCGATCTCGCGGTCGCCACCCGCGGCGGGGTGAAGAACGTGCACCTCGCCAAGGACGGCGACATCACCGTCTCCATGGGCCGTGCGCAGCTGCCCGCAGCCGGAGTCACGGTCACCGTCGGAGGCCGCGGCTGGGACGCCCGCAACGTGAACATGGGCAACCCCCACGCGGTCGCCTTCGTCGAGGACCTGGCGCACGCCGGCGATCTGTTCTCCGAGCCGTCCTTCGGCCCGGACGCGGTCTACCCCGACGGCGTCAACATCGAGTTCGTCGTGGACCGCGGGCCCCGCCATGTCGCGATGCGCGTCCATGAGCGCGGCTCGGGCGAGACCCGGTCCTGCGGCACCGGAGCCTGCGCGGTGGCCGTCGCCGCCGCCCGCCGGGACGCGGCCGACCCCGCGCTGACCGGCACCCCGGCCACGTACACCGTCGACCTCCCCGGCGGCACGCTGGTGATCACCGAGCACCCGGACGGCGAGATCGAGATGACGGGACCGGCCGTGATCGTCGCGGAGGGCAGGATCGATCAGGCCTGGCTCGAAACGCTGAACGGATAGCGCTTCGCTCGAATGGGTGATCCGTTTCACGCTGGGCGAGAGCTGGACTCCGCCACGTGGTGGGGTCGGTAGCATCAAGCACCGGCCCGAAGGCGCGACCGCACCTTTCCACCGCCGGCCGACGTCGCCGGAGGTGCCCCATGAGCGCAGAGGCCACCAACCCAGGTGCTCCCATCCGCAGGCGGGGCCGTCCCCGGATCGACCTCCGCAGACTGGGCCGGGTCGCCCTGCTCGGCCCGGTCTCCCGCGACCGCCTGCCGGACGCCATCGGCCATGTGGCAGAGGCGCACCGGGCCCACCATCCCGACGCCGACCTCACCGTGCTGCGCCGGGCCTACGTCCTGGCGGAGAGCTCGCACCGCGGGCAGATGCGCAAGAGCGGCGAGCCCTACATCACGCACCCGCTGGCGGTCACCCTGATCCTCGCGGAACTCGGCGCCGAGACCACGACGCTGACGGCGTCCCTGCTCCACGACACGGTCGAGGACACCGAGGTGACCCTCGACCAGGTGGGGGAGCAGTTCGGTGACGAGGTCCGCTATCTGGTCGACGGCGTCACCAAACTGGAGAAGGTCGACTACGGCGCGGCGGCCGAGCCGGAGACCTTCCGCAAGATGCTGGTGGCCACCGGGGACGACGTCCGGGTGATGTCCATCAAGCTCGCGGACCGGCTGCACAACATGCGCACGCTCGGGGTGATGCGACCCGAGAAACAGGCCCGGATCGCCAAGGTCACCCGCGACGTGCTGATCCCCCTCGCGGAACGGCTCGGTGTACAGGCGCTCAAGACCGAGCTGGAGGACCTCGTCTTCGCGATCCTCCACCCCGAGGAGCACGCACGCACCCACGCCGTGATCTCCGCCGCCACCAGCGGGGCGGACCCGCTGACCGCCATCGCGGGGAACGTCGCCTCGGTACTGCGGGAGGCCGGTATCCCCGCCGAAGTCCTCGTCAGGCCACGCCACTTCGTCTCCGTGCACCGGGTCAGCATCAAACGCGGCGAACTGCGCGGCACCGACTTCGGACGGCTGCTGGTGCTCGTCGGGGAGGACGCCGACTGCTATGCCGTCCTCGGTGAACTCCACACCTGCTTCACCCCGGTGATCTCCGAGTTCAAGGACTTCATCGCGGCCCCCAAGTTCAACCTGTACCAGTCGCTGCACACCGCTGTGGTGGGCCCCGAGGGCGAGGTCGCCGAAGTCCTCATCCGCACCCATCGGATGCACAAGGTGGCCGAAGCGGGCGTCATCGCCCTCGGTAATCCGTACACCGCGGACAGCGGTGCGCAGAGCGCGGAGCCGGCCGACGGCGAACGGGCCGACCCGACCCGGCCCGGCTGGCTGTCCCGGCTCCTTGAGTGGCAGCAGTCCGCCACCGACCCAGACACCTTCTGGACCACGCTCCGCGCCGACCTCGCCCAGGACCGCGAGATCACCGTCTTCCGCACCGACGGCGGCACGCTAGGGCTGCCCGCGGGCGCCAGCTGCGTGGACGCCGCCTACGCGCAGTACGGGGACGCGGCGCACAACTGCATCGGCGCCCGGGTGAACGGCCGGCTGGCCACGCTCGGCACCGCGCTCGGCGACGGCGACACCGTACAGCTGCTCATGGCAGAGGACGCGGCGTCGGGGCCCTCGCCCGGCTGGCTGGACCATGCCAGGACGCCCACCGCCCGGATCGCGATCACCGGCTGGCTCGACGCCCACCCGCAGGGCGCGGACACCGTGCCCGGCTCCGCGGCCGCCGGGACCCTCGGATCCGGCCGGCCCGGACCGCAGTCCGCGCCGGCCGGATCCGAGGGTCCCGGCGGCCGCGGAGCGAGGGCCCTGGTCGACCGGCCGGACGCCACCGTACGGCTGGCCGGCTGCTGCACCCCCGTACCGCCCGACGACGTCACCGGCTTCACGGTGCGTGGCGGCGCCGTCGCCGTCCACCGGCTGGCCTGTCCGGCGGTGGTCCGCATGGAGGCCGTCGGCCGGGTACCAGTGGCGGTGAGCTGGGGCGACGCCTCCGAATGCCGGGTGACGCTGGTCGCGGAGTCCTTCGGACGGCCCCGGCTGCTGGCCGACCTCACCGAGGCGATCGCCGGAGCGGACGCGGCGATCGTCTCCGCCACCGTCGAACCGCCGAGCGAACAGCGGGTGCGGCATACCTACACCCTGGAACTCCCCGACGCCGCCGGGCTGCCCTCGCTGATGCGCGCGATGCGTGACGTCCCGGGGGTGTACGACGTGAGCCGCGCCCAGTACCCGGCCGCCGTTCTCTGACCGGGGCCGCCTCCGGACGCGGCTCTGTCCGCCACCGCGGATCTCGTTCGAGTGGCGTGGCGCGCGCCGTCCCGTGGCGGGCGGGCGGCGCTGGTAGCCGTAGTGCATGCCGTTCCTCTCCCGCCGTCTGCGGGCCGCTCTGCTGGCCACCGCATCGGCCACTCTCGTCGCCGCCACCCTGCCCGCACCTGTGCCGCTCGGCATCGGTGACCCGCTCTTCCCCCACCTCGGCAACCCCGGATACGACGTACTCGCCTACGACATCGGCCTCGACTACCCGGGCCGCAACAGCGAACCGCTGGAAGCCGTCACGACGATCAACGCGCGCACGACCGGGGCGCTGGACCGGATCAACCTCGACTTCACCCGGGGCACCGTGCACTCCGTGTCCGTCAACGGCCTCCGCGCCGACTTCACGGTCGAGGACGAGGACCTGATCGTCGAACCGCCCGGCCGGCTCCCGGCCGGCGTGCCGCTGCGGATCACCGTCCGGCACACCAGCGACCCCCGGGGCGAGCGGAACAGCGGCGGCTGGGTGCAGACGGCCGACGGGCTCGCCATGGCCAACCAGGCCGATGCCGGGCACCGGGTCTTCCCCAGCAACGACCACCCGGCCGACAAGGCGTACTTCACCTTCCGGATCACCGCCCCCGACGACCGGACGGTGGTGGCCAACGGGGTGCGCACCGGGCGCACCCGGCACGGCGACCGCACGACCTGGACCTACCGCACCGAACACCCGATGGCCACCGAACTCGCCCAGGTCAGCATCGGGAAGTCCGCGGTCGTGCGGCGGACCGGACCGCACCGACTGCCGGTGCGCGACGTCGTTCCGGCCGCCGACCGGAAGCGGCTGGAACCGTGGCTCAGGAAGACCCCGGGCCAGCTGGAATGGATGGAGAAGCAGGTCGGCCGCTACCCCTTCGAGAACTACGGCGTGCTGATCGTGGACACCGACACCGGCTTCGAGCTGGAGACCCAGACCCTCTCGCTCTTCGAACGACGGCTGTTCACAGACCCCGGCTTCCCCGAGTGGTACGTCGACTCGGTCATGGTCCACGAGCTGGCCCACCAGTGGTTCGGTGACAGCGTCTCGCCGCAGTCCTGGTCCGATCTCTGGCTCAACGAGGGACACGCCAGCTGGTACGAGGCGCGCTACGCCGAGGAGCACGGCGGCAGGCAGCTCGAACGCCGGATGCGCGACGCCTACACCTACTCGGACAGCTGGCGCGCCGACGGCGGCCCGCCCGCGCGCCCGGACGCACCCGCCCCGGGCAAGAAGATCAGCCTGTTCCGGCCGGTGGTCTACGACGGCAGCGCGCTGATCCTGTACGCGCTCCGCCAGGAGATCGGGCACAGCGCCTTCGACCGGCTGGAGCGGCTCTGGGTCCGCAGGCACCGCGATGCCAACGCCGCCACGGCGGACTTCATCCGGCTGGCGTCCCAGGTCGCCGGACGAGACCTGAGCACGTTCCTCGACGGCTGGCTGTACGGGACGAGCACGCCGCCGATGCCCGGCCATCCGGACTGGCACAGCACGGCACCGGCGGACGGCGGGAAACCCGCGTGACGGGCCGGGCGCACCGTGCCACTATCGTCAGGTCGCCGCGGCGGCCGGACCGGAGCGTTCCCCGTGCGGGAATCATCCGGGTAGGTGACGCGTTGTGACTGTTGCAGACCACTCCTACCGACGTAAGGATCCAATGACCTCCTCTTCTTCCCTTCCCCAGGACGCGCAGGACGCGCAGAGCGCCACGGAGAACGTCACCGAGAGCCTCAACGAGCCCCTTCGGGCCGACGCCCTGATGGAAGAGGACGTCGCCTGGAGCCACGAGATCGACGGAGAGCGCGACGGCGAACAGCTCGACCGTTCCGAGCGCGCCGCACTGCGGCGAGTGGCGGGACTCTCCACCGAGCTAGAGGACGTCACCGAGGTCGAGTACCGGCAGCTGCGCCTGGAGCGTGTGGTGCTGGTGGGCGTCTGGACCTCGGGCACCGTGCACGACGCGGAGATTTCGCTCGCCGAGCTGGCGGCCCTCGCGGAGACGGCCGGAGCCCAGGTGCTCGACGCCGTCTTCCAGCGCCGTGACAAGCCCGACGCCGCCACCTACATCGGCTCGGGCAAGGCTCTGGAGCTGCGCGACATCGTCCTCGAATCCGGGGCCGACACCGTCGTCTGCGACGGTGAGCTCAGCCCCGGGCAGCTGATCCACCTGGAGGATGTCGTCAAGGTCAAGGTGGTCGACCGGACCGCCCTGATTCTCGACATCTTCGCCCAGCACGCCAAGTCCCGTGAGGGCAAGGCGCAGGTATCACTGGCACAGATGCAGTACATGCTGCCGCGACTGCGCGGCTGGGGTCAGTCGCTGTCCCGTCAGATGGGCGGCGGCGGTTCCAGCGGCGGTGGCGGCATGGCCACCCGTGGTCCCGGTGAAACCAAGATCGAGACGGACCGGCGCCGGATCCGCGAGAAGATGGCGAAGATGCGCCGGGAGATCGCGGAGATGAAGACGGGCCGCGAGATCAAACGCCAGGAACGCAAGCGCAACAAGGTGCCTTCGGTCGCCATCGCGGGCTACACGAACGCCGGCAAGTCCTCTCTGCTCAACCGGCTGACCGGTGCGGGCGTGCTGGTGGAGAACTCGCTGTTCGCCACCCTCGACCCGACCGTGCGCCGGGCCGAGACGCCGAGCGGCCGGATCTACACCCTGGCCGACACCGTCGGGTTCGTACGGCATCTGCCGCACCACCTCGTCGAGGCGTTCCGCTCCACCATGGAGGAGGTCGGTGAATCCGACCTGATCCTGCATGTGGTGGACGGCTCGCACCCGGTGCCGGAGGAGCAGCTGGCCGCCGTGCGCGAGGTGATCCGCGAGGTGGGCGCGGTGGACGTGCCCGAGATCGTGGTGATCAACAAGGCGGACGCCGCGGATCCGCTGGTTCTCCAGCGGCTGCTGCGCATCGAGAAGCACGCCATCGCGGTATCGGCCCGGACCGGCGCCGGCATCGACGAGCTGCTCGCGCTCATCGACGCCGAACTGCCGCACCCCTCGGTCGAGATCGAGGCGCTCGTGCCGTACACCCAGGGCGGCCTGGTCTCCCGGGTGCACGCCGAGGGCGAGGTGATCTCCGAGGAGCACACGCCGGAGGGCACCCTGCTCAAGGCGCTGGTGCACGAGGAACTCGCTTCGGAGCTCTCCACGTTCGTGCCCGTGGCGCACTGACCGAGACGCAGTACCGTACAGGCCGACGGCCCGCCCCCTTACAGGCGTACAGGGAGCGGGCCGTCGGTCTTTCGCCGTGCGCGGCCGTCACTGACCGCCGAACTTGTCGCTCATCATCGTGAAGATCTGCTCGGCGCCCTGGCCCAGGTGGGGTCCGGCCAGCCAGCCCGAGGTCACCGGGCCGATGGAGGTGTTGGAGACCAGCGCCAGCTTGCCGTCCTCGTCCTCGCTGAACCAGCCACCGCCGGAGGAACCGCCGGTCATGGTGCAGCCGATGCGGTACATCGTGGGCGTGGCGGGGCTGATGGAGAGCCGGCCGGGGCGGTCGACGCACTTGTGCATGATCAGGCCGTCGTACGGCGGGGCGGCCGGGTAGCCCCAGGCGCCCATCGCGCTGATCTGCTTGACCTCGGGGGCGTCGAAGTTGACCGCCAGGGCGTTGCCCACGGTCTCCTCCAGGGACTTGGTGCCCTTCTCCGGCTTCACGTGCAGCACCGCGTAGTCGTACGGCGCGCCCTCGCCACCGGTGGGGCCGCCGCCGGCCAGCCACTCGCCCGAGGTGGTGGCCCAGTCGGCCCAGTAGGCGCCGTAGGGGGCGATCTCCTGCGGCTGCGCGTTCTGCAGCGTGGCGGCGTCCTTGCCCTGGTCGTTGTATGCGGGAACGAAGACGATGTTGCGGTACCAGCCGCTCTTGGAACCGGCGTGGACGCAGTGGCCGGCGGTCCACACCAGGTTGGACCTGCCCGGGTTCTTCGGGTCCTTCACGACCGTGCCCGAGCAGACCATGTGGCCCTCGGGGGAGTCGAAGAACACCTTGCCGACCGGGGCCGCGTAGTTGTGGTACGGCGTCTTCTCGCGCTCGGCCGTGACCGGCTTCGGCTCCGGGTCGCTGACGCCCTGGTCGCCGGAGAAGTCACCGGCGGACATGGTCTTGGCCGGGTCCTTGGCGGACTTCATCCGGTCGGGCTTCCACAGCCCGTCGATGACCGGGTTCACGAAGTCCTTGGCCTCACGCAGCCATTTGTCCTTGTCCCAGTTCTTCCACTCGCCGTTCTTCCACTTCTCCGGGTCGACACCGTGCTTCTTCAGCGTGTCGGCCAGACCGGCGGACAGGCCGCCGTCTCCGGCACTGGCGGACTCGGTGGCGGCGGGCTTGTCGGCCGCCTGGTCCTCGCTCGGACCGCAGGCCGTGGCGGTCAGCGCCAGTGCGGCGACGAGGCCGGTGGCCGCGAGCAGCGGACGTATGGATCGCATGGAAGAGATTCCCCCTGAAATCTAAAAATGACATGAGCACATCACGTGGCATGGACGTGTCATGCGAAACGCCGGTCGGACCGGCTGTCGGAGATGATGCGGACCACCCTATGACGGCCCGAACGGAGGTCCTGCCATCGGCCGGCGCCCGTTGGCGACGAGACGCCACGGGCCGCAGCGGGGCAGGGCGTGACCGGATAACGGGTCCGCGCGGACCGGCGGCCTGCGGCTGCGGCGGACGGTGTCTCCGCCGCAGCCGCAGGCCATTGACCGGCCGTCGCCCGCGCCTGTGCGGGTGACGGCCGGCCCTTACCGTCCCCAGCGCGTGTTTCGAAAGTAGCGCCGTCCGCCTGAAGGGCGGGCTCGGCGGCGTCTGGTGCGTGCGATCGCAAGGCGGAGGGTCGCCCCGATACTGGGTGTATCGGGGTGATCCCGACAACGCGGCGAGCGTGCGTGCCAGACGCCGCCGAGCAGGCGGGACTTTCGAAACACGCCCTAGTACTTCAGGTACTTCACTGTCCCGCGTACTTCTTGCTGACCGAGTCGTAGACGCCCTTGGCTTCCTTGCCGAGGCGCGGTCCGGCCAGCCAGCCGGCCGTCACCGGGCCGATGGAGGTGTTCGAGACCAGCGCGGGCTTGCCGTCCTGGCCCGCCGCGACCCAGCCGCCACCGGAGGAACCGCCGGTCATGGAGCAGCCGATGCGGTACATCGTCGGGTCGTCCTTCGTGAGCGAGAGCCGGCCCGGCTTGTCCTTGCACTGGAACAGCTTCTGGCCGTCGTACGGCGGGGCGGCCGGGAAGCCGGTAGCCGTCATGTCGGCGATCTTCGGCACGACCGGGGCGTTGAAGTCGACCGGCAGCGCCGAACCGACCGTCTCCTCCAGGGACTTTCCGTCCGAGCCCTTCTCCGGCGTCACGTGCAGCACCGCGAAGTCGTACGGAGCGCCCAGCCCGCCGACCGAGGCGCCCTGGTTGATCCACTGCTCGGAGGTCTGCGCCCACGCACCCCACCACACGCCGTACGGGGCGACCTTCTCCTTGGGCGGGTTGTTCCGGAGCTCATCGGTGGACAGACCGTTGTCGTTGTACGACGGCACGAAGGCGATGTTGCGGTACCAGCCGCCCTTCTTGCCCGCGTGGACGCAGTGGCCCGCGGTCCACACCATGTTGGACTTCCCGGGGTGCGCGGGGTCCTTCACCACGGTCGCCGAACAGACCATGGAACCCTCGGGGCCGTCGAAGAACAGCTTCCCGGACTCGGCGGCGTTGGCGTGGAACGGCGTCTTCACGCCCACGGCCCGGACCGGCGCCGGGGTCGGGTCGGTCACCCCCTCGTCACCCGAGATGTCGTTGTCGACGGGCTTCTCGGGTGTCTTGTCGGCGTCCCGCATCCGGTCCGGGTCCCAGAGGCCCGCGATGATCGGATTGATGAAGTCCTTGGCCTCACGCAGCCACTTGTCCCTGTCCCAGTTCTTCCACTCGCCGTTCTTCCACTGGCTGAGGTCGATCCCGTGCTCCTTGAGCCGGTCCTTCAGATCGTCGGGAACGGTGATCTTGTTGTCTGACGTCTGGCCCGCGGAGCTGGCGCTCGGCTCGGCATTCGCACTGTCGTCGTCCGGCCCGCAGGCGGTCGCGGTCAGTGCGAGGACGGCGGCGAACGCCGCGGTGGCGAGCACGGGAGAGGGGCGGCGGGCGCTCCCCCCGCGGCGTGCGGTGGCTGCTGGTCGAATGAGTCGCATCTGGTGATCCCCCTGGGACTTCGTAACTCAACACTTCTGTACTGCTACCTCTGTACGGCGCACCGCACTTCCTCACAGCACACCGGCCCCGTCCCGGTTCGCGTTCCGGGTCTGCTCCGGTGGTGCTAGGGCCACCGGGGAGCTGTCCCCGGTGCTCGGCGCGGTCCCCCACTATGCCGGTGCCGGTGTTGACGGTGTACGGCAGGGGCATGGTTCCGGACCGCAAGGATCTTCGGATTTACCCGTGATCCTCCGCGTCCGGCGTCGTTGGTACGAACGGGGGACACAGGGACAGAGTTCACCCCCGCCGCCCGTCCCTGCGCAATCGTGCTGACGTGCAACGCAACTGTTACAGCGGGAGGATCAAGAGCCGTGGCCGTGACCGAACCAGCTCCGGCGGCGCCGCCCGCGGCGTACGAGGGAATCCTGCGCCGCCAGGCGATGCGCGAGTCGGCCGCCCGTACCTACGCCAGGTCGCTGCCGATCGTCCCGGTACGCGCCCGTGGGCTGACCATCGAGGGTGCGGACGGCCGGCGCTACCTCGACTGCCTCTCCGGCGCGGGGACGTTGGCCCTCGGACACAACCACCCGGTCGTGCTCGAAGCGATCAAGAAGGTCCTCGATTCGGGTGCGCCCCTGCATGTCCTCGACCTGGCCACCCCGGTCAAGGACGCCTTCACCACCGAGCTGTTCGCCACGCTGCCGCGTGAGTTCGCGGACGACGCGCGGATCCAGTTCTGCGGACCGGCCGGTACGGACGCCGTCGAGGCGGCCTTCAAACTCGTCCGCGCCGCCACCGGGCGCAGCGGACTGCTCGCCTTCACCGGCGCGTATCACGGCATGACGGCCGGCGCCCTCGCGGCGTCCGGCGGCGCCGAGGACGTACGGGTGACCCGTCTCCCGTTCCCGCAGGACTACCGCTGCCCCTTCGGAATCGGCGGCGAGCGCGGAGCTCGGATCGCCGCGCGGTGGACCGAGACCGTGCTGGACGACCCCAAGAGCGGAACACCCGCGCCGGCCGGGATGATCCTGGAACCGGTGCAGGGCGAAGGCGGCGTCAACCCCGCCCCGGACGGCTGGCTGCGCCGGATGCGGGACATCACCGCGTCCCGGTCCATCCCGCTGATCGCTGACGAGGTCCAGACCGGCGTCGGCAGGACCGGTGCCTTCTGGGCCGTCGAGCACAGCGGGGTCGTTCCCGATGTGATGGTGCTCTCCAAGGCCATCGGCGGCTCCCTTCCGCTCGCCGTCATCGTCTACCGCTCAGAACTGGACACCTGGCAGCCCGGCGCCCACGCGGGCACCTTCCGGGGCAACCAGCTCGCCATGGCGGCGGGCACGGCCACCCTCGCCCATGTCCGCGAGAACCGGCTGGCCGAGCACGCGGGGATCCTCGGCGCCCGGATGCTGGCGAGGCTGCGAGCGCTCGCCGCGGACCACCCGTGCATCGGTGACGTCCGCGGCCGGGGCCTGATGATCGGTGTGGAGCTCGTCGACCCCGAGGCGGCTCCGGTGGACGCAGGGGGCGCGGCCCCGCCCGACCCCGTCCTCGCTGTCGCCGTCCAGCAGGAGTGCCTGCGCCGAGGGCTCATCGTCGAACTCGGCGGCCGTCATTCCACGGTCGTACGTCTGCTACCTCCCCTCACGCTCACCGACGAACAGGCAACAGCGGTCATCGACCGCCTCGCCGATGCCATGGCAGCCGCGGAGCGCTCACCGCACCGACGGACCGCGACCGGGTCGATCCGCTGACCCCGGACACCATCACAGGAAAGACCGCCGTGAACCCCACCCCCGCGCCCGAGGCCGACGGCCCTCCCTCCGCCCACCACCGAGGAGAGGCCGGAACATCCGGCCACCTCGCCGTCGAGCCGCCGACCGTGCCGCGCCAGAAAGAGATGCCGCACAGTCACTGGCACGCCGCCAGGACGACGCCCGCCTGCCCGGCACCGGCCGCCGACCCCCTAGACCACCCGGACCCGCTCCGGGCCGCGGATGCCGCCGGCATCGAGAACCTGCTGCGCTGCTGGGTCCGCGAATGCGACCTCCCCCGCCCGGAGGGGGAGACCCTGCGCATCCCGCTGCCCGCGAGCGGCACCGCTCTCCTCGTCCCCGTCCGCCACTGGTCCGCCACGGGCTGGCACCGCTTCGGCGCCCCCGTCCTGGCACAGGCACCCGACGGAGCGCCCACCGCGGACGCCGTCACCGTCGCCGCACTCCTGGGCCGCGAGGCCGACCACAACGAGGGCGCGGACATGGTGGGCAGGGTGGCCGACTCGGTGCGGCGGACCGCCGTATTCATCGACGGGCAACGCCGCCGTCCGACCGCGCCCGCCGAGGCCGACCTCTTCCTCCGCGCCGAGCAGTCACTGCTCCTGGGACATCCGCTCCACCCCTCTCCCAAGAGCCGCGAAGGCCTCTCCGACTCCGAATCCCGCCTCTACTCACCCGAGTTGCATGGTTCCTTCCCCCTCCACTGGATGGCTGTCGACCGATCCGTACTGGCAGCCGACTCCGCATGGACCGACCAGGGCCGCCCGGTGCCGGCGACCGAACTCGTGGCCCGGCACGCCAAGGGCCTGTCAATCCCCGAGCACACCGCGCCCATCCCCCTGCACCCCTGGCAGGCCCGGGAACTGGCGAACCGCCCCGAGGTCGCTGCCCTCCTCGACGCCGGACTCGTGCACGACCTCGGCCCGTACGGCGCGCGCTGGCACCCCACCTCGTCGGTGCGCACCGTGCACCGGCCCGGCGTCGACACCATGCTGAAGCTCTCCCTCGGCCTGCGTATCACCAACTCCCGTCGTGAGAACCTCCGTAAGGAGCTCCACCGGGGGGTGGAGGTCCACCGTCTGCTGCGCAGCGGGCTCGCCACGCAGATGTACCTGGCCCAGCCCGGCTTCGACATCGTCCGGGACCCCGCATGGCTGGCGGTCGACACCCCGGACGGCGAGCCGGTACACGGCTTCGACGTCATGCTGCGTCACAACCCGTTCGACCGGCACGACGACGCGGTCTGCATCGCCGGGCTCACCGCGCCGCGCCCCTGGCCGGAGCGGGCAGGTATGCACTCGCGCCTCGCTGGCATCGTCCGCCATCTCGCCGCCGCCACCGGACGGACCACGACCGCCGTCGCCGCCGAGTGGTTCCTGCGCTACCTCGACCGGGTTGTCCGGCCGGTGCTCTGGCTCGACGGGCACGCAGGTGTCGCACTCGAAGCGCATCAGCAGAACACCCTGGTGGTGCTGGACGCCGAAGGCTGGCCGGTCGGTGGCCGCTACCGCGACAATCAGGGCTACTACTTCCGTGAGTCACACCGATCGGCACTTGAGCGCAGGCTTCCCGGCATCGGATCGGTCAGCGACACCTTCGTCTCCGACCCCGTCACCGACGAACGCTTCGCGTACTACCTCGGTATCAACAACGTGTTCGGACTGATCGGAGCGTTCGGTGCCCAGCAGCTCGCTGACGAACAAATGCTCCTCGCCGCCTTCCGCCGGTTCCTCCGAGCGGCGAGCGGGCTGGGCTCCCCGCTCCCCGCACATCTGCTGGAAACCCCGCGCCTGCGCTGCAAGGCCAACATGCTGACCCGGCTGCACGGCCTCGATGAACTCGTGGGCCCCGTCGACACCCAGTCCGTCTACGTCACCATCACCAACCCCCTCTGCGGCTGAAGGAATCCCGCTGGGTGCCCGAAGGAACCTCGTCGTCCGAATTGCTGAGAGAGGAGAGCACCACCGTGCCTCCCACCGACGCGCACGCCGACCCCGTAACCGGCCATGCCCCCAGGGCAGCTGGAACGGGCGCCGAGGACGCACTGGATCCACCGGGTGCCGATGAACTCCTCGCGTCCCAGTCGCAGGACATACCCGGGGCACCTGGCAGGCCCAGCACGTCCGGTGCACCGGGCTTACCCGTCACCGAGAACGCCGCCGGCGTCTCCGAGCTGCTCGACCGGCCGGCCGCGTGGGAGCCCGCCACCACGCCGGCCGGAGTGTTCCAGCTTGTCCCCGTAAGGCTGGAGCGCGATCTCGCGGTGATCAGCCGCTGGATGAACGACCCTGCCGTCGCGGCATTCTGGGAACTCGCCGGAGCCGAAACCGTCACAGCGGACCATCTGAGGTCCCAACTCGGTGACGGACGCAGCCTCCCCTGCCTGGGGGTGCTGTCAGGCATTCCCATGAGCTATTGGGAGATCTACCGCGCCGATCTGGACCCGTTGGCCCGCCACTATCCCGCCCGCTCGCATGACACCGGAATCCACCTCCTCATCGGTGAAGTCAACAACCGCGGCCGTGGAGTCGGCGCCACGCTGCTCCGGGCCGCCTCCGACCTCGTACTGGACAACCGCCCCCTGTGTACTCGGGTCGTCGCCGAACCCGATCTTCGTAACACTCCTTCCGTCTCCGCCTTTCTCAGCGCCGGGTTCCGTTTCTCCGCAGAGGTCGAACTCCCCGACAAGCGGGCCGCGCTGATGATCCGCGACCGCGCCCATCGTGCCCACCTGTGATCCAACCGCTGCCTTATCTACACCGCTCGAAGCCCATCGGTTCCATCCCGAGGAGTCCCCGTGCCCCAATATCCTGTGAGCCGTGATTCAGCGGAGTCGCCCGCGCTGCTCAGCACTCCAGAACTGAACCGGGCGGTGTGGGACCGAGCCGCCGCCCGGATGCTTGCCAAGATGCTCGGCGAATTCGCCTACGAGGAAGTCATCCAGCCGGTCGCGCGATCCGCTGGGAGCGATACGTACACCCTCGTGCTGGACGACGGCGGAAGCCTGATCTTCACCGCCGGCCGCGGGGTCTACGGCAGCTGGCGGGTCGCCCCCGAATCGATCCGCGAGGCGACCACGGCCGAGACCGAGGCCTACGCCCTCGGCGCACCCCCAGCCGCCCCGGAAGCGACCGCCGCGGAAGCGACCGTCCCAGAAGCTCCAGGGGCATCCGACGCGTCCCCCGCACCCGAAACGCCCGTGGGCGTCCCTTTCCGCGACCCGCTGTTCTTCCTCGCCCGCGCCCGCCGCCTGCTCGGGATCGACGGCGCCACCCTCGGCCACCTGGTGCGCGATCTCACCACCACGCTCACCGCCGACGCCCGCCTCGACCACAGCGCGCTCACGGTTTCCGAACTGGCCGGCCTCGACTACGCGGAACTCGAAGGGCACCAGACCGGCCACCCCTGGATCGTCGCCAACAAAGGGCGGCTCGGGTTCTCCGCCACCGACGCGTCCCTCTTCACCCCCGAGGCCCGCAGGCCGGTCAGGCTGCCGTGGATCGCGGTCTCCTCCCGGATCGCCGCCTACCGGGGCGTGAGCTCGCTCGCCACCGCCGAGCAGCTCTACGCCACCGAGCTCGACCCGACGGTCCGCGAGTCCTTCGCCGCGGTCCTGCGTACCCGGGGCCTGGCCCCCGACGACTACTACTGTCTGCCCGTGCACCCCTGGCAGTGGGACGAATGGATCGTTCCGCTGTTCGCTCCGGCCATCGCCGCGGACGACATCGTCCCCCTGCACGCCGACCCGGATCTGCGGCTGCCGCAGCAGTCCATCCGTACCTTCGCCAACCTGGAACGGCCCGACCGGCACACCGTCAAGCTGCCGTTGTCGATCCTCAACACACTGGTCTGGCGCGGACTCCCGACCGAACGCACCCTCGCCGCCCCCGCAGTCACCGGCTGGGTCCAGGGACTGCGCGACAACGACCCCTTCCTGCGGGACACCTGCGGCGTCATCCTGCTGGGAGAGGTGGCGTCGGTCACCGTCGAGCACCCGCTGTACGACCACCTCCCCGAGACGCCGTACCAGTTCAAGGAGATCCTCGGCGCGATCTGGCGCGAACCCCTCCTCCCTCGCCTGGCGCCCGGCGAGCGGGCCCGCACCCTCGCCTCCCTGCTGCTCACCGACCCGCAGGGCCGCGCCTTCACCGCCGAGCTGGTCGCCCGCTCGGGACTGCCCCCCACCGCGTGGCTGAGCCGCCTCTTCGCGGCCCTGCTCCCGCCGCTGCTGCACTTCCTCTACCGCTACGGCACCGTCTTCTCGCCGCACGGCGAGAACGCCATCGTCGTCTTCGACGGTCAGGACGTCCCCGTCCGCCTGGCGATCAAGGACTTCGTCGACGACGTGAACATCAGCGCCCGGCCACTGCCGGAGCACGACAGCATGCCGGACGACGTGCGCCGCGTGCTGCTCACAGAGGAGCCCGGCTTCCTCACCCAGTTCATCCACTCCGGTCTTTTCACCGGAGTCTTCCGCTTCCTCTCCCCGCTCTGCGAGGAACAGCTGGGCGTACCGGAGGCCGAATTCTGGTCACTCGTCCGGGCGGAGATCCTGCGCCACCACGCCCGCTTCCCCGAGCTGAAGGAGAGGTTCGAGATGTTCGACATGCTGACGCCGCGCATCGAACGCCTCTGCCTGAACCGCAACCGCCTGCATCTGGACGGCTACCGGGACCGGCCCGAGCGACCGCACGCGGCGGTCCACGGCACCGTGGCCAACCCGCTCCACCCCTCCGCGTGAGGCCGGGAGTGATCGCCGTTGTCAGTGGCGCCCCGTAGGCTGGTCGGGCTATGACGAAGCCACCCCTCCCCGAGCTCCTGAACGCCGCCGTGACCGCCGTCGGCGGTACGGAGCGGCCTGGTCAGGCGGCCATGGCCGACGCCGTCGCCGTGGCCGTAGACGACCATTCCCACCTGCTCGTCCAGGCCGGCACCGGCACCGGCAAGTCCCTGGGCTACCTGGTGCCCGCCCTGGCGCACGGCGAGCGTGTCGTGGTGGCCACGGCGACCCTGGCCCTCCAGCGCCAGCTGGTGGAGCGGGACCTGCCGCGTACGGTCGACGCCCTGCATCCGCTGCTGCGCCGCCGCCCCCAGTTCGCGATGCTCAAGGGCCGGTCGAACTACCTCTGTCTGCACCGCCTCCACGAAGGAGTGCCGCAGGACGAGGAGGAGGGCCTCTTCGACCAGTTCGAGGCCGCGGCCCCGTCGAGCAAGCTCGGTCAGGACCTCCTGCGGATGCGCGACTGGTCGGACGAGACGGAGACCGGTGACCGCGACGATCTGACTCCGGGGGTCTCCGACCGCGCCTGGGCGCAGATCTCCGTCTCCTCGCGCGAGTGCCTGGGCGCCACCAAGTGCGCGTACGGGGCGGAGTGCTTCGCGGAGCAGGCGCGTGAGCGGGCGAAGCTCGCGGATGTGGTGGTCACCAACCACGCGCTCCTGGCCATTGACGCCATCGAGGGCGCTCCGGTGCTCCCGCAGCACGAGGTGCTGATCGTCGACGAGGCCCATGAGCTGGTCTCCCGGGTCACCGGCGTGGCCACCGGCGAGCTCACCCCCGGGCAGGTCGGCCGCGCGGTGCGGCGCGCCGCGAAGCTGGTCAACGAGAAGGCCGCGGACGCGCTGCAGAGTGCGTCGGAGGGTTTCGAGCGGGTGATGGAGTTGGCACTTCCCGGCCGTCTGGAGGAGGTGCCGGAGGATCTGGGCTACGCGTTGATGGCCCTGCGTGACGCCGCGCGTACGGTGATCTCCGCCCTGGGCTCCACCCGGGACAAGTCCGTCCAGGACGAGGACGCCGTGCGCAAGCAGGCACTGGCCTCGGTGGAGACCATCCACGGCGTCGCCGAGCGCATCACTCAGGGCTCCGAGTACGACGTCGTCTGGTACGAACGCCATGACCGCTTCGGTGCCTCCGTACGGGTCGCCCCGCTCTCCGTCTCGGGACTGCTGCGCGAGAAGCTCTTCACGGACCGCTCCGTCGTGCTCACCTCGGCCACGCTGAAGCTCGGCGGCGATTTCAACGGGGTCGGCGCGTCACTCGGGCTCGCCCCCGAAGGCACCGCAGGTGAGGACATCCCGCAGTGGAAGGGGCTCGACGTCGGCTCGCCCTTCGACTACCCGAAGCAGGGGATCCTGTACGTCGCCCGGCATCTGGCGACGCCCGGCCGGGAGGGCTCCCGCACCGACATGCTGGACGAGCTGGCCGATCTGGTGGAGGCCGCGGGCGGCCGTACGCTCGGGCTGTTCTCCTCCATGCGGGCCGCCCAGGCGGCCGCCGAGGACCTGCGGGGCCGGCTGGACAGGCCGATCCTGCTCCAGGGCGAGGAGACGCTGGGGGAGCTGATCAAGAACTTCGCGGCTTCCCCCGAGACCTGCCTCTTCGGCACGCTCTCGCTCTGGCAGGGGGTGGACGTCCCCGGCGCGAGCTGTCAGCTGGTGGTCATGGACCGGATTCCGTTCCCCCGCCCCGATGACCCGCTGATGAGCGCGCGCCAGAAGGCGGTCGAGGAAGCGGGCGGCAACGGCTTCATGGCGGTCGCGGCGACCCACGCCGCGCTGTTGATGGCACAGGGCGCCGGCCGGCTCGTCCGTGCCATGGGTGACAAGGGTGTTGTCGCGGTGCTCGATCCGCGTCTCGCCAATGCCCGGTACGGGAGTTATCTGCGTGCCTCGCTCCCCGACTTCTGGTACACGACCGACCGCAATCAGACGCGTCGCTCGCTGGCGGCGATCGACGCCACCGCGAAGGCCGAGGGCAAGTAGGCCCGTACGGGTCCCGCTCGCACGGCTGGGGCCCGGAAACCGGCACTACCGGTTTCCGGGCCCCAGCCGTGCGGTGGAGACGTCACACCCGCCGCAGGACCGCCACGACCTTGCCGAGGATGGTCGCCTCGTCGCCGGGAATCGGCTGGTAGGCGGAGTTGTGGGGGAGCAGCCAGACATGGCCGTCCTCCCGTTTGAAGCGCTTGACCGTGGCCTCGCCCTCCAGCATCGCCGCCACGATGTCGCCGTTCTCCGCCACGGGCTGGCGCCGGACAGTGACCCAGTCCCCGTCACAGATCGCCGCTTCGATCATCGAGTCACCGACGACCTTGAGGACGAAGAGCTCGCCGTCGCCGACCAGCTGCCGGGGGAGCGGAAAGACGTCCTCCACGGACTCCTCGGCGAGGATCGGACCACCGGCCGCGATCCGGCCGACCAGCGGTACGTAGGAAGCTGCGGGCTTCCCGGTGGTGTCCGTGGGCTGCGTGCTGGGCTGGTCCGAACCGCGAACCTCGTACGCCCGGGGGCGGTGGGGGTCGCGGCGCAGGAACCCCTTGCGTTCCAGAGCCATGAGCTGATGCGCGACGGAGGACGTACTGGAAAGGCCCACCGCCTGACCGATCTCCCGCATGGACGGGGGGTATCCCCGCCGCTGCACGGAGTCCCGGATGACCTCGATCACTCGCCGCTGCCGGTCCGTGAGCCCCGAGCTGTCCGCCCGGATTCCAGGAGGTCGCCCGGGAAGCGAGCGCGCTGGGCGCGCGGGCTCGGGCCCCTCCGTGTTCGTGGCTGAGTCATTCATGGCATGCACCGGCTCGCGTCGGCTCTGGGAGCGGTCCTGGGCAGTGATGATGGCACTGTCTGCGGTGGTGGTCACGTCGGCCCCTCTCGAATGGTCTCCCTAGCTGCACAACGGTAGTAGCTTTCGAAAGGTTGCGCCAAACACACGTTCGAGTGAAAAACAAATAAAAGTCTGTCGGGTGTTCATTGCTGGGTGTATGAGCGAAGCCGCGATGCGCGCTGCCTGTCGCCGGGTCGAACGGCGATTCGGACCATGACGGTAGCCTCCGCGGCTGTGAAGGCATCGCGCGGGGTCGCCGTGCGAGGTTGCTGCCCGGTCCTCCGCGCACCCCGGAAGGTGCCGCCCCGCAATCGGTGGGGCCACGTGCTTCCCGTACTCTCTTGCTCGGTCGTACGCTCCCTTTCGGCCGCCCGTGATGCGCGACACGCGCTAGGGCCACATGCGCGGCCAAACCCAAGATCTAGTGGTTGGATTGCCTCGATCGCCCAGAGGTTGTGGTCCCCGTGTTTCGGGGGTGCGGTCATCGCCTATGCTTGAGACTGCTTCGAAGGCCCCTGGCGGGGCCTGATGAGGCCATTCAGTCGTGCTGTGAAGGAGGGTTGGGAGCCATGCACTGCCCCTTCTGCAGGCACCCCGACAGCCGGGTCGTCGACAGTCGCACCACCGACGACGGGACCTCGATCCGCCGGCGCCGCCAGTGCCCCGACTGCTCCCGCCGTTTCACGACGGTGGAGACCTGCTCGCTCATGGTGGTGAAGCGCAGCGGTGTGACCGAGCCTTTCAGTCGTACCAAGGTCATCTCCGGCGTGCGCAAGGCGTGCCAGGGACGGCCGGTCACCGAGGACGCCCTCGCCAAGCTCGGCCAGCGGGTCGAGGAGGCGGTGCGTGCGACCGGCAGCGCCGAGCTGACCACTCATGACGTGGGCCTGGCCATTCTCGGCCCCTTGCAGGAACTCGACCTGGTCGCGTACCTGCGGTTCGCATCCGTGTACCGGGCGTTCAACAGCCTCGAAGACTTCGAGGCCGCCATCGTGGAACTCCGCGAACAGCGGCCTGCCGTAGAAGGACGCGGGACCGGCGAGACCCTTGAGGTCCCCGTTCCCACCGTCGCCGCCGACTGAGCGGCGCACGTCGGCCGCCGCCGGTCCCCGGACCGGCGGCCGGGTGGCACAAAGACCTGCTTCGGATGCCCCGCGTGGCGTCCGAAGTACCAGACACACACTGTGCCCGGGGAAGTTCTCGGCACTTCAGGGCGTTTTTGCCCATATATGGGAGGCGGCATGACAGAGACGGCGAGCGGCCCGGCACGAGGTTCCCGCAACAAGGGAGCCAAGTCGACTGCGACCAAGCAGGGCCTGCGTATCGAGCGCATCCACACCACCCCCGGCGTGCATCCGTACGACGAGGTGTCGTGGGAGCGCCGTGACGTCGTCATGACCAATTGGCGCGACGGCTCGATCAACTTCGAGCAGCGTGGCGTCGAGTTCCCCGACTTCTGGTCGGTGAACGCGGTCAACATCGTCACCAGCAAGTACTTCCGCGGGGCCGTAGGCACCCCGCAGCGCGAGACCGGTCTGCGACAGCTCATCGACCGGATCGTGAAGACCTACCGGAAGGCCGGCGAGGACTTCAACTACTTCACCTCTCCCGCGGACGCGGAGATCTTCGAGCACGAGCTGGCGTACGCCCTCCTGCACCAGGTCTTCAGCTTCAACTCGCCGGTCTGGTTCAACGTGGGCACGCCCCAGCCGCAGCAGGTCTCCGCCTGCTTCATCCTGGCCGTCGACGACTCCATGGAGTCGATCCTCGACTGGTACAAGGAAGAGGGGATGATCTTCAAGGGTGGCTCGGGCGCCGGCCTGAACCTCTCCCGTATCCGCTCCTCCAAGGAGCTTCTCTCCTCCGGTGGCAACGCCTCCGGTCCGGTCTCCTTCATGCGCGGCGCCGACGCGTCCGCCGGAACGATCAAGTCCGGTGGCGCCACCCGCCGTGCGGCCAAGATGGTCATTCTTGACGTCGATCATCCCGACATCGAGAACTTCATCGAGACCAAGGTGAAGGAGGAGGAGAAGATCCGCGCCCTGCGTGACGCGGGCTTCGACATGGACCTGGGCGGCGACGACATCACGTCCGTCCAGTACCAGAACGCGAACAACTCGGTCCGGGTGAACGACGAGTTCATGAAGGCCGTCGAGTCCGGCGGGAAGTTCGGGCTGCGCGCCCGGATGACCGGAGACGTCATCGAAGAGGTCGAGGCCAAGTCCCTCTTCCGCAAGATGGCCGAAGCGGCCTGGGCCTGTGCCGACCCCGGCATCCAGTACGACGACACGATCAACCAGTGGCACACCTGCCCCGAGTCCGGCCGGATCAACGGCTCGAACCCGTGCAGCGAGTACATGCACCTGGACAACACCTCGTGCAACCTGGCCTCGCTGAACCTGATGAAGTTCCTCAAGGACGACGGCCTGGGCAACCAGTCCTTCGAGTCCGAGCGCTTCGCCAAGGTCGTCGAGCTGGTCATCACGGCGATGGACATCTCCATCTGCTTCGCCGACTTCCCGACCGAGAAGATCGGTGAGAACACCCGCGCCTTCCGCCAGCTCGGCATCGGTTACGCCAACCTCGGCGCCCTGCTGATGGCGACCGGCCACGCGTACGACAGCGACGGCGGCCGCGCACTCGCCAGCGCCATCAGCTCGCTGATGACCGGCACGTCCTACCGTCGCTCCGCGGAGCTGGCGGCGGTCGTCGGTCCGTACGACGGCTACGCCCGCAACGCCGAGCCGCACCAGCGGGTCATGAAGCAGCACGCCGACGCCAACGCGGTGGCCGTGCACGGCGACGACCTGGACAACCCGATCTGGGCCGCCGCCACGGAGGCCTGGCAGGACGTGATCCGGCTCGGAGCGAAGAACGGTTTCCGTAACGCGCAGGCCTCGGTCATCGCACCCACCGGCACCATCGGTCTCGCGATGTCCTGCGACACCACCGGTCTCGAGCCCGACCTCGCCCTGGTGAAGTTCAAGAAGCTGGTCGGCGGCGGCTCGATGCAGATCGTCAACGGCACCGTTCCGCAGGCGCTGCGCCGCATGGGGTACCAGGAGGAGCAGATCGAGGCGGTCGTCGCCCACATCGCCGAGAACGGCAATGTGATCGACGCGCCCGGCCTGAAGCCCGAGCACTACGAGGTCTTCGACTGCGCGATGGGCGAACGTTCCATCTCGGCGATGGGCCACGTGCGCATGATGGCGGCCATCCAGCCGTGGATCTCCGGCGCGCTCTCCAAGACGGTGAACCTGCCGGAGACGGCCACCGTCGAGGACGTCGAAGAGGTCTACTTCGAGGCGTGGAAGCTGGGCGTGAAGGCGCTCGCGATCTACCGCGACAACTGCAAGGTCGGCCAGCCCCTCTCCACCAAGAAGTGGGAGGAGAAGAAGGACGAGGTTACGGCCAAGGCCGAGGACACGATCCGCACCGCGGTCGAGAAGGTCATCGAGTACCGCCCGGTCCGCAAGCGTCTGCCCAAGGGCCGTCCCGGAATCACGACCTCCTTCACGGTCGGCGGCGCCGAGGGTTACATGACCGCCAACTCCTACCCGGACGACGGTCTGGGCGAGGTCTTCCTGAAGATGTCCAAGCAGGGTTCGACCCTCGCGGGTATGATGGACGCCTTCTCCATCGCCGTCTCGGTCGGTCTGCAGTACGGCGTCCCGCTGGAGACGTACGTCTCGAAGTTCACCAACATGCGCTTCGAGCCGGCCGGCATGACGGACGACCCGGACGTGCGGATGGCGCAGTCGATCGTCGACTACATCTTCCGTCGGCTGGCGCTCGACTTCCTGCCGTTCGAGACCCGCTCTGCGCTCGGCATCCACTCGGCCGACGAGCGTCAGCGTCATCTCGACACCGGTTCGTACGAGGCCTCGCTGGAGGACGACGAGCTGGGCATCGACAGCCTGAGCCAGTCGGCCCCCGTGCGGACGGAGCCGCTGAAGGCGGTCGCCCCCGTGCAGGAGGAGGCCGGTACGCCGGCCCCGAAGACGGCGCACACCTCGGCCGAGCTCGTCGAGATGCAGCTGGGCATCAGCGCCGACGCCCCGCTCTGCTTCTCCTGCGGTACGAAGATGCAGCGCGCAGGATCCTGCTACATCTGCGAGGGCTGCGGCTCGACCAGCGGTTGCAGCTGATACCGGGCGGAACCGCGTCGGATGCAACACCCGACGTAACCGCACCTAGAAGCCGTGATCTGTGAAAGGGAGGGGCGTCAGCTCTTGGCTGACGCCCCTCCCTTCGACGGTTGGTGCTTCACGACCACGCATCGCGGCGGGTACGAGGACGCCGCGGACGGCGACGGCGTCGATGAGGATGGCGCGGCCGCTGCCCAGGCCGGACATCTGCCTGAAGCTGAGCTCGGCCGTTCCGAAGGCGAGGAAGCTCACCGCGAGGAGACAGGCCGCCGCGCCGACGATGCGTCCGGTGTGCCCGAGGCCGTTCGTCACGGCCGACTCGTTGTCCTCGCCCAGGTCGTGAAGTTCCTTGATGCGGCTGGTGACGAAGACCTCGTCGTCCATCGGGAGCCCGAAGGCGATGCAGAACATCAGCACGGTCATGGACACCTCCATCCCCGCCCGTGATCAACTCCAGCGCCCCCGGGCCCCCTTCTCCTCGATAGGGTTCCATCCGGGTCCCGGTCGTACGGATCGGGACAACGAGCGTCGATTCACGCGGGGTTGCGACCGGTCACGCCGGCGTGGCAGTAACCGGAACGGCGACCGGACAACTGAGTGAGAGGAGCGCCAGTCATGCGTGGAGGCAGCATCGCCGTGGTCGGCGGCAGCATAGCGGGGTGTGCCGCGGCGCTGGCCGTGTCGCGCGGCGGAGCCGAGAAGATCACCGTCCTTGAGCGCGCCGACTCCCGGCTCCGTGACAGGGGAGTGGGGATCGCCCTGCACAGCGACCGGTTCGACGAACTGAGGGACGCCGGGTACGTGGCCCCGGAGATGCCCTGGGCGCCACTGAGCCGACGGGTGTGGAGCGAGCGCGACGGCGATGCGGAGCACGGACGCGTTGTCGGTGAGCAGCCGTTCCCCTTCCGTGCGTACAGCTGGGGCTCCTTGTGGAGCGAACTGCGCCGCCGGGTGCCCGAGAAGGTCTCCTACCGGTCCGGTGCGGTGGTGACCGGTGTGGAGCCGGATGCTGACGGGGTGACGCTGCGGCTGGAGGACGGGCACCAGGAGCACTTCGACGTGGTGATCGGGGCGGACGGGTACCGCTCCGTCGTCCGGGAGGCCATGTTTCCCGGTGCGGACGCGGCGTACGCCGGTTACATCGGCTGGCGCGGGACGTCGTCGGACGTCGAGGGCCTCCCCTCGGACGGATACGACGCGCACAACATCGTGTTCCCCGGCGGGCACTGCATGATCTACCGCATCCCGGACGGCGCCGGCGGGCACCTGCTCAACTGGGTGCTCTACACGACGCCTCCGCAGACGGACGGGCTCCACCCCGACCTGCGGACCCCGACCTCCCTGCCGCCGGGCCGGCTCAACTCGGAGCTCACTGCGTACCTGCGCGCCCTGGTCGCGGACAACTTCCCGCCGTACTGGGCGGCCAGGGTGCTCCGTACGCCCGCCGAGACCACCTTCATCCAGCCCATCTACGACCTGGAGGTTCCGCACTACACCTCGGGTCGGATGGTGCTCGTCGGTGATGCCGCCAGTGTCGCCCGGCCGCACATCGGCGGCGGGAGCGTGAAGGCGCTCCAGGACGCCACTGCCCTGGAGGCCGCGTGGGTGGCTGGGACCAGCTGGAAGGAGGTCCTGGACACCTACGACGCCGGGCGGGGCGGAGTCGGGGCGGCCATGGTCGCGCTCGCGCGCAGGATGGGCAGTGCGCAGGTCGAGAACACCCCCGACTGGTCGGCCATGGGCCAGCCGGAGTTCGATGTGTGGTGGCAGGACCAGAACAGCGGCTCCGACCGGCGCAGCGGCTTCGGCGGCCACAGCATCAAGGCCCGGTAGGCGCGGAAGGAGACGGGGGCGGTGACCGCGTTTCGGTCACCGCCCCGCGTCCGTACCGCCCCCGTCCCGGACGGCGGCCGACGAGAGTTCGAGTGCGGCGTGCAGGGCGGTCGCATCGGCGCGGGCGTCCGCGCCGTCCATGCGCAGCGTCAGCCGCCCCGAGGTGAGGACCGTGAGCGTACGGGCGCACTCGGCCGCCCGGGCCGGGCTGGGGGACACCAGCAGTACGGCGATGCCCTCGCCCGCCAGCGTGGTGACCAGCTCGTGAACCTGCTGGACGAGCATGGGAGCGAGGCCCTCGGTCGGCTCGTCGAGCAGTAGCACGCTCGGCGATCCCAGCAGCGCTCGGGCCAGGGCCAGCATCTGCTGCTCGCCACCGGACAGAGCCGAACCCCGGTTGCCGCGGCGCTCGCCCAGCCGGGGCAGCAGCTCCAGGACACGCGCGGGAGTCCACACGCTGGGGCGCGAGGTGTCACCGCGTCGCGGCGGGCGGTAGGACAGGCGCAGGTGCTCGGCGACGGTCAGCCCGGCGAACACGCGGCGGCCCTGCGGCACGATGCCGATCCCGGCACGGGCGATCCGGTGTGCGGGCTGCCCCGTCACGTCCCGCCCGTCGAGGCGTACGGTGCCGGCGTCGGGACGCATGAGTCCGGCGACGGTGTGGACGAGGGTGGTCTTGCCCGCGCCGTTGTGGCCGACGACGGCGTGGACCGTGCCGGCGGGCACCGACAGGTCGAGCCCGTGGAGGACGGTGCCACCGTGGTAGCCCGCGGTCAGGCCGGTGAGTTCGAGCATGGGGGGCCGGTCATCCTCTCGCTTCGGTGCCTGCGGAGCCGGTGCCGGACGCCACGAAGTTTGTGACAGCGGCGTCCGGGGCGTCGCCCGCGGTGCCGACCTCCGTCGTTCCGGAGCCGTGGTACGCCTCGCGGACCTCCGGGTGCGTGAGCACCTCCTGGGTCGGACCGGTGAGGAGCACTCCGCCGGCCGCCAGCACGGTGACCGTCGTCGCGAGTTGGGCGACGACCTCGACATGGTGCTCGACCAGGATGATCGCGACGCTCTCCGGCAGACCGCCGAGGATGGCGAGCAGCCGTCCGATGCCGCCGTCGGTCAGCCCGGCCGCCGGCTCGTCCAGGAGAAGCAGGCGCGGGTTGCCGGCCAACGCGGCGGCGAGGTCGAGCATGCGGCGCTGCCCGTGGGAGAGCGTGGAGGCAGGCCGGTGGGCGAGGTCCGCGAGGCCGACGGTCTCCAGATGACCGCCCGCGGACTCCGTGTGCAGCCGGTGGCGGGACCGGCTGCGCCAGGCACCGCGCCGCTTCGGGTGGTGTGGCCAGCCTGCCAGTACGACGTTGTCCAGGACCGTCAACTCGGATATCACCGACGGCTGCTGGAAGCTGCGGGCGATACCCAGACGGCTGCGCCTGGCCGTGGCCTTACGGGTGATGTCGGTGCCGTCAAGGGCGATCGTGCCGTGGTCGGGCCGGTCGGTGCCCGCGATGAGGTTGAGCAGGGTGGTCTTGCCGGCGCCGTTGGGGCCGATGACGGCGTGCCGGGCGCCCGGGGGCAGCCGCAGGCTGACGTCGTCCACGGCGGTGAGGCTGCCGTACCTGCGGGTGAGGTGGCTCAGGTCCAGGACCGGGGGCGCCGATGCGGTCGTCGGGGCGGGCGTCATGGGGAGACCTTCCCGGCGTGGCTCGGGGTGGGCGGGGACGGGGGCCGCTCGTCCGGCCGAGGCCCGCCGGATTCCGGCCCGGTCCGGCCGGATCGGCGCAGTCCGGCCAGCCCGCGGGGGAGCAGGTACACGGCGGCGACGAACAGTCCGCCGAGCAGCAACGGGCCGTGACCGGGCCACGAACTGGCCACCCAGTCCCGGGTGGTGACGATGAGCCCGGCGCCCAGCAGGGCGCCGATCACGGACGTCGTACCGCCGATGACTGCCGCCAGCAGCGCGAACGCCGCGATTTCGAAGCCGACGTCGGCGGGGGAGAGGTACTGCTGGACGGTGACCATCAGCGAGCCGCCGACGCCGGCCAGCGCGCCGGCGCAGACGTGCGCCACCAGCAGGTAGCGCCCCACCGGGTGCCCCGAGGCGCGCATCCGGGCCTCGGCGCCGCGGGTGCCGGTCAGCAGCTTCCCGGCCGGGGAGCGCAGCACGAGCAGGGTGACGGCGACGGCGATGGCGGCGACGACGAGCGCGTACGTGTAGAGGTCGCTCTCCTCGGACATCCCCTCCCCACTCCACAGCGCCTGCGTGGCCGGGAAGCCGACGAGACCGTCGGCGCCGCCGGTGACGGACTTGAACTGGTTGATGACCGCGCCGGTCAGCTCACCGATGGCGAGCGTGATCATCAGGACGGTCGTGCCGCGGGCCCGGATCACGGCAGGGCCGGTGAGGACGGAGAAGGCCGCGGCAGCGAGTGCCGAGAGGATGATCTGGACCGGGCCCATGGTCCACCCGGCGTCCGCGAGATTCGCGGTGGCGTACGCGCCGACGGCGAACGGCGCGGTCTGTCCGAGGGTGGGCAGTCCCGCGTACCCGGTGAGGACGGTGACACTGACCGCGAGCAGCCCCAGAGCCAGGGCGGACCCGGCCAGCGAGATGCTGTACGGGTCGAGCACCCCCGGCAACGCGATCAGCACCACGAGCAGCACGAGCAGTGGGGAGGCCTGCCGCCACGCCTTGCCGCGCGGAAGCCGTCCGAGACCCGCGAGCGCGCTCCTGCCTCCCGCCGCGGACTTCGCACCGGAGGACGCCTCCGGCGCACCGCCCGCACCTGTCGCCCCGCCGGGCCGCAGCCGTGCGGAGAGGTGGCGGCGGAGCCGGGCGACCGGGTCCGGTGACGGGCCTTGCGGTCCCTGCCCGGTCGCCGGCTCGGCGAAGCGGGAGCGGGCCGCCAACACCGCCGCCATCGCGGCGAAGAGCAGGTACGGCGCCAGGTCCGGCGCCACCGAGACTCCCAGCGTCTGCACCTCGCCCACGGCGACCGCCGCTGCGAGCGTCGCCCACAGCGAGCGCAGTCCGCCGAGCACGACCACCACGAGGGACAGCATCAGCACGTTCTCGGACGTTCCGGGTCCGGGACCGATGATCGGGGCCCCGAGCACGCCCGCCGCACCGGCCAGCGCACCGGCCGCCGCGAGCACGCCGGTGTGCACGGCCCGGGGGCTGTGCCCAGTGGTCGCGAGCATCTGCGGATCGTCGGCGGCCGCCCGTACCGCCGTGCCCATGCGGGTCCGGGTCAGCACCCAGGTGCCGAACGCCGCGAGCAGCACGGCCATCACGATGAAGCCGAGCCGGTAGGCGGGGTACCGGTGGCCCAGTAGCTTCACCGAGGTGTCGAGCGCCTCGGGTACACGTACCGGGAGCTCGTCCGCCCCGAAGAGCTGGATGAGCAGATCACCGCCGATCAGAGCGAGTCCGAATGTCAGCAGTGCTTGAGCGAGATGCCCACGCCCGGCGAGCGGTGCCGTCGCGGCCGACAGCCCCGCCCCGGCGGCACACGCAGCCGCGGTTCCGGCGGCCAGCCCCAGGGCGAGGCCGCCCCAGGTGCCGTCGCTCAGTTCCGCCCCCGTGTAGGCGCCGATGGCGTACAGCGTGCCGTGCGAGAGGTTCAGCACGCCGGCGGTGCCGAAGGCGAGGCTCAGACCGGCGGCGACCACGAACAGCAGCAGCCCGTAGGCCACGCCGTCCACCGCCGGGATGAGGTGGGCATCAAGGAGTCCCATATCAGCTGCCGAGCGTCGCCAGGTCCTGGACCATGACGTTGGCCAGCTGGGCGCCGTCCGGCCGCACCTGACGCAGGTACCAGGTCTGCACCGGCGAGTGGGCCTTGTCGCCGAACTCCCAGGCCCCGCGCGGGCTGTCGATCTGGCCCAGGTCGGCGATGGCCTTGTTGATGGTCTTCGGCGTCACGTCACCGTTCTTCACCGCGTTGGCGATCGCCTTGTCCAGCACGGCGGCCGCGTCGTACGACGCCATGGCGTACGTGGTGGGCTGCGTGTCGTGCTCGGCCGTCCAGTCGGCGGCGAACTTGCGGTTGGCCTCGTTGTCGAGGTCGGCCGCGTAGTTCAAGACCGAGTAGATGTTCTTCGCCGCGGCGCCCTGCGCCTGGAGCACACTGCCCTCGGTCACGAAGGCCGTGTACAGCGGCAGATCAGCGATGTCGGACTGGGCGTACTGCTTGGCGAAGTCGATCGCGGCCTTGCCGGCGTAGAAGCAGTACACCGCCTTGGCGTCCGTCTTCGCGATATCGGCGAAGTACGGCATGAAGTTGGTGGTCTTCGGGAACGGCGTCCAGGTGGTTTTGCCGCCGGGGTTGGCGAGCTTCCCGTTGATCCGCTTGAACTCCTTGGTGAAGCCGCGCAGCTCGTCGTACCCGCCCTGGTAGTCCGGGCCGATCGCGTAGACCGGTCCGTCGACGTTCTTCTTGACGTACGGGGCGATGGCCTTGCCCGGCTCGTCGGACAGGAAGCTCGTCGTCCACACGTACTCGAGGTCCTTGACGGGCGGCCGGCCGTTCGACCCCAGGAAGGGGATCTTGGCCTGGTTGACCAGGGGCAGCACCGCGTTGACCGAGCCACCGCTGACGAGACCCGTCAGCACGTCGACCTTGTCCTTCTTGACCAGTTTGGTCGCCGCGGGAACGGCGGTCGGCGGACCGTCGCCCTCGTCCGCCACGACGAGTTCGGCCTTGCGCCCACCCAGCTTGTGGTCGTGGGTACTCAGGTACAGCTCGAAACCGGCTCGCAGCTCGGTGCCGACCGGCTCGTAGGTGCCGGACAGGGAGGCCACCAGGCCGACCTTCACCGTGTCGTCGTCCCCGCTGTCGCTCGTGCATCCGGTGGCGGCTGCCAGACCGAGGGCGAGGGTGGCGGCCACGGCCGGCCGGAGTCTGCGGCGGCGGGGACTGGATATGTCGAAGAACATGAGGGCTCTCATCGGGAGTATCGGGCGGGACCGGTTCGGAGGGGGATCGACGTACACGACGACGCGGATCAGCGCGAAGGGGGCATACTCGCGTCGCGGACCTGGGGGGACAGCGAGTCACCGACCTGGTTGATCAGCTCGGACATCATGTAACTGACCTCACCGATGTCCGCGTCCCTGGTGGTGGTCACCAGCAGGGACGCGCCGCTGGAGACGGCCATCGAGAACATGTAGCCGCCCTCCATGGCGGTGAGGCTGTGCTCGACGGGATCGGTGTTCGTCAACTGGGCCGCGGCGGAAAGCAGGTTGACGACGCCCGAGGCGATGGCGGCCAGCCGCTCGGCGTCGTCACGTTCCACACCGGTGTAAGCCAGCGCGAGGCCGTCCACGGACACGGCTATCGCCTGGGTGACTTCCGGGATGCGCCCGGCGAAACCGCTCAGGATCCAGCTCAGGTCGGTGGGAGAGGTCATTTCTTGGTCCGTTCGGTGTCGTCGTCGGTGGCGGAGCGCCCGCGGTGGTTCGTACTCCTGTTGATTCCCTGGGCGTAGGCCGCCAGGACATCGGAGACCTGCCGGGAGTCGCGGCGGCGGGGCGACGGCCTCGGCGAGGTGCTGCCGGCACGCTGTTCGGTGTTGTCCCGTTTGCCCAGGCTGGGCCACTGCTGGGGCGTGCCGCGCTGGCGCAGGGGCAGCCCCGAGGAGCTGACCGCGGCGTTGCGCGAAACCGATTCGTCGCGCACGGGATGTGGGACGGGCGTGGTCCTGTCTTCCCGCTCACGCGTGGCGCCGCCGGCCACCGCACCGATCGGGGTGCCGTTGCGGTCGGGCCGCGGGCCCGCTCCGTCCGGCCGATTGCGGCGGGGCGGTCCCGACGCAGTGACCGGACGAGGCGTTTCGTAGCGCACACCGCGGTCGTGGCCCCGATCCGCGCCGACCGCGTTCGGGGGTGGTGTGGCCTCATCGGGGGCCGTGGCCAGCACCTTTGCGGGCAGGGTGACCTCGGCGATGGTGCCGGGACCGGAGGAGTCGCGCAGTTCGACAACGATGCCATGACGCGCGGCGAGTCGTGCCACCACGCGCAGACCCATGGCCCGTACGTCTCCGATGCCCGCCTTCGGTTCGCGCAGGGCGGCGTTGTGGACGGCGCGGCGATCCGCGGGGATACCCACGCCCTCGTCGACGACCTGCACCACGGCCCGGTCCGCCAGCCGCCACACGGCGACGCCGACCTGCTTGTCGGGAGGCGAGAACCTGGTCGCGTTGTCCAGGAGTTCCGCCAGGATGTGGGCCACGTCGTGCACGGCGCGGGCAGCGATGCCGATACCCGCTTCGACGACACCGAGCGAGACGCGGTCGAAACGCTCGATCTGCTGGGCGGCGGCCACGATGACGGTGGAACAGGCGGCGTCGGACGTGCGGACCCGGGCGTGCCCGTAACCACCCAGTACCAACAGGCTGTTGGTGTTGCGCTCCATACGGATGGCGAGGTGGTCGAGAGCGAAGAAGGTCCGCATCCGCACGGGGTCGGCCTCGTCGCGCTGGACCGTGTCCATCTCGGACACCATGACAGCGGTCAACTGCGCGCCCCTGCGTGCGACGCCAACCAGTGTCTCAGCGAACTGCTCATGGATATAGGCCTGTTGTGCAGCCAGTCGGACGGCTTGGTGGTGAACGGCGTTGAACGCCTCGCCCACCTCGCCGATCTCGTCCTTGCCTGTCGTCCCGACCGGGTTGCCCGTTCGCCGGGCCACCTCCTCGGGCGTCGCGCCACTGAGCGCGCCGGGCTGGGAGAGCTCAGTCATCACGGCGGGCAGCCCGGTGTGGGCGACCTCGTGCGCGGCGTTGCGCAGATCGCGCAGCCGCCGGATCATGACGCGGCCCAGGCGGATGGCGACGACGAAGGCACCGACCAGGGTCAGCACCACCAGGGCGACCTCGGCCCCGGCTGTCCACATGAGCGTGGTGCGCGCGTCCCTGACCGTGGCGAGGACGGATTCGTCGATCCGTTTCTCCACCGAGCGCATCAGCATCTGGCGGTCGTTGAACGCCTGCTGCCACTCCTTCGCCGGGACGGCGATGTCCTTGCCCGTTCCGGCGCGACCGATCTCGTCCTCGAGCCGTCGGGCCGCCAGAGCTTTCGGGCCGGAGAGGGTGCGCTCCAGCCAGGTCCGCCACTGGCCGGGGCCGAGGTCGAACAGGACGCCGACCGACTCGGTGTAGCCCAGCCGGCTGGCGTCGAACGTCCGCTGCGAGGCGGTCGTGAAGCCGCCCGCGGCCTGCGCCCTCATTACGGTGACCTGCTGCTGGGCCGTGTGCTCGGCTGCCTCGGAAAGGGCGGCGGCGGCGCGGATCCGGTCGGCGATACCGGCGTCGACCCCGTCCGCCTGTGCGATGCCGTCGCGGTAGCTGTTGAGGTCGGCGATCACGATCCGGTAGCCGAAGGCGAGCGCGGAGATGGTGCTGCTGCCCGAGCGCACCTGGGCGCGCAGGGCGGGCATCTCTTCGATGAAGCGCTCGATACGGTCCAGCGCGCCCTGTGCGCTGTCGGGCACCTCGGACAGATGCCCGATCCGGCCCTTGAACCCGGCGATGCTTTCATCGGTCGAATCGGAGGTCGAGCGAAACGCGTTCGCATCTCCCTGTTTGGAGACCAGTGCGGTGGCTGCCGCCCGCTCACGCTGTAGCTGGTGGGCCAACTCGCCCGCGCTGGAAGCGGCATCGACCATCGCGGCCAGCCGGTCGGCCTGGAGCGCGTGGTTGGCCGCCGGTGCGAGGGCCAGCGCCGAGAAGGTGACGGCCACGGTGAGCGGCGCGGTGACGAGAAGTACGAGGCGACGATTGATCTTCACTGCGCGGCTCCATCGCCGGAACCGGTGCTGAGTATCGGTGACACGCAGATACCTGTTAACGGATTGTGTGGGGGGCTTGGTTGGGGGACGTCGGCACATCATCTGCGCCGTAACGGATGGGGCAGAAGGGGCGGGCGGGACCCCGGTGGCGCGGCACGATCCTATGCTGTAGGCGTGCCTACGGATGGGTACTTCGCCGAAAGATCCGCGCACTTAACAGCGCAGGAGTGGTCCGACTCGGTCGCATTCGATCAGACGAGCAAGTCCTCCGAGCCGGGCAGATTACCCCGAGTGCCCCTTGAAACCCTGCCTGACCAGCGGACCGTTACCTCACGACGGGGCCGCTCGGGTCCGGAGGACTGCTCGTGAGGCTTTCCGCGCGTCGGCTTGACTGCACGCTCGATCCTCGAATCTCGTTGCGAAAAGGTTAGCCTCGACCTTTCGTGATCGGTCGTCAGCGTCGGCTGGCGGCCGATTCATCGTTCTGTCGCGGGGGTGGGCATGTAGGTGGCCCGATCGTCGTATCGGGTGGACGCCGGGTTCCACGGTCCCGGTCGGTGGCTCTTCTGCTCGTCGGGTCGGGTTGTTGCTGGTCAGCCTGGGTTCGGGAGGGCGTCGAGCCGGCTGATCGCTTCTGTTACCACGTCGGTCCACGGCCAGTGGCGGGCGAATCGCCGGTGCCGTCGGCGAGCGGCGGTGATGAGTTGGCAGTGGCGGAGAACAGCCGCAGCCGCGCGGCGGGCTCCCGGGGGCGGGGTTTGCCGGTCAAGGTGAGCATCGGCGTCCAGGCGAGCAGGTCGAGGGCGAGCTGGACGATCTCCAGCCGGACCCGGTTCTGCGCGGTCTGGTGCGGGGGAAGGTTCCGCAGGCCGGTGGCCCGTGCGTTGCGCATACCGTCCTCTGCCCTGGCCCGGGGGCAGGGCCACAGTTCGAGATCGGTGATCTTCGATCCTGTCGTGTTGGTGGCGAAGCAGGTGAGCCGCAGTCCGTCGGCGTCGGTGAACCGCAACTGGGCTCAGGGGTGGGGCCGTTCCTTGCGGACGATCAGCCGCATCCCTTTCGGCCAGCCCTTGAGGGCGTCGCCGTCGAGTTCGGCGGTCCAGGCGCCCTCGCGGATCTCGCCGCCCGGCTCGACCGCCGGGGCCCAGGCGGAGGCCGGGACCCTCAGCACGGCCTGATGGATCTGCTCGGTGATGGTCGTTCCGACCGAGTACGACAGCCACCTTGCCCCGCTTCGTGAGCCAGGCGAAGAACTCGTGGGTGCCGCCCGCGGAGTCGGTACGGATCAGTGCGGACCGTCCGCGGCGGTGGCGCTTGGGGAGCTGGGCCAGGGCGAGCCGGGTGGCGGTGATGTGGTCGGCGGCGGTGTTGGATCCCGCGTTCCCAGGCCGCAGCAGGGCTGCTACCGGCCCTCCGGTGCCGCCGCTTCCGTGGTTCGACGAAGCCCATCAGGGGGGGGTGATGTCCGAACCATTTTTTCCAGGTCGCGGCCGCGTCCTGCTTGTCGGAGTGGGCCAACACCAGCGCTCCGTCCAGGTCCACGATCACCTGACCTGCCGCATCCGGTACCGTGCCCTTGGCCAACGTCCAGACGTGCTCGCGTACTTCGGCCCGGGCCGAGCGGATCGCGGTCAGGGCCTTGCCCCCCGGCCGCGGCGAGGGTGTCGATCAGCCGGGAGACCGTGGGGCCGCAGGCCACCGGCCCGAACACCGTCGGCTCGGCCCGCACCATCCCCGCATCGGCCAGGCAGTCTCCGCCCAGCGCGACCGCGAGAGCCACGTCCAGCAGGATCTTGCCCGGATCAGGCACAGCCCGAGGCCGCCGCCACGGCGTCAGTGCCGCCGATATCGCCCTGTCCAGGCCGGGCTTACGGGCGGTCTCGACCAGCAGCACTCCGCCGGCCTGCGAGACCACCCCGCTCCCGCCGCCTTCGATGCGGACACGCGGATAGGACCCGATACGCCTCTTCACCCGAGGAGTGCTTCTTTCATGCGACGACCCGGACCTTAGATAAGTCCCATCGTTGCAGGTCAGGAGCGTTCTTCGCGTTTCCGATCACGCATCGGACAGCCAGCCACGCGAAAGCCCGAGGTCAGGGGTCCAGGCGCTTTCGATCGGCGCGGAGGGTCAGGAAGTACGCCGTGACCGGGCCGATGATGGCCGCGGCCAGGACGAACACCCCTGCTACAAGAGCAACGTGAATGGAGGTCAAGGCAATTCCCTTCCGGTCTGGCACACCCCGACGAGATGTGCCAGACAGACGAAACCGTAACTGCCTGCTTTGCTCAAATGAGCCCCTAACCAGATTCGAGGCCGTCCTGTCCGATTTCAGTTCGCGCCCCATGGGGTCTATGCGCGTCCGATCCGAAACGGTGACCTCCTCATCAGGATTCTGGAGGCGGCCCATCAGAAATGGGAAAAGATGACGTCATCCATTTGAGTGGATATCTGGCGTTCCACTGGACGTGCGCGACGAGGGCTTTGGGCTCTGCCCAGAGGTGGACCCTCGAGAGTAATGATCAAAGATTCTGATCTGCGGGAGCGCCCTGCGGCTATAGAGAGACGGCATGCCGCTAGCGCATAGAGAGACGGCATGCCGCTAGCACATGGAGACAGTCCGAGGTCGGTAACGATCCGCCTTCGGCGGAGGAAGCACCCGTTATCTCATCCGCTACGTCATGTGCAAGCACTGCGATGCGAACACGCAGGTCAGCACACGATGGGGCGAGCCAGCTCAAGATAATCCAGCAGCAGGTCGGCCACGCCTACGCCAGCACCACCGCGATCTGCACCGGCGTCTCGGACGAGTACCGCAACCGGCGGCTCCAGCGGATGTTGAAGGAAAGGCCCGCCGGACTCTGGGGATGACGAGACGTGATCAAGAAGATGGGCTACCAGTGGCACCTGCGGCAGATCATGGCCACCCGGCAGATGTTCCAGACGACCGACCTGGTCGGCCCGCTCGCTGAGCGAGGCGCCACCCTGTCCCGGGAACAGGTATTCCGCCTGGTCACCCAGCCCCCACAACGGCTTTCGACGGACACCCTCGCGGCGCTCTGCGAGATCCTCGGCTGCCAACCCGGCGACCTCATCGAAGTCCGCGTCGTCACGAGATGATCCGCAAGACCGCAGGCGAAACACTTCTCCGGCCGTTGCCGGCTGCCCGCCGGACCACGATCCGTCGCCCCGTGGGACTATGAGCAAGGCTCGCGACCGTCGGCGAGCCGAACAGCGACAAAAGCCGTACTGGACCGCTGTTTTACTCCTGCTACCGCGTCGACGCGGACGTCGTCGAGGAATGCGCCTCCTGCGGCCAACCCCGCATGCCGGTCACCCGCCGACCGGACAACTCTCCGCTCTGCGTGTCCTGCTGGGAAGCTCTCAGCACACCTGCGTGAGCTGCGGCACCGTTGGACAGGCCAAGTCGAACGGCCCGTCCAGCACCCGCCGCGATGGCAACAGCTACCTCACCATCGGTCGGCACCCGATCCTGCTGCCGCCCCGGCTCGCCAGACTCCTGCACCGGCTGGCGGAAGCGCCCCACACCCGGGCCGCCCTCACCCGCACCGACCGAGGCGAGCCATGGCTCTTCCCTGGCCTCGTCCCGGGCCGTCCCACCTCACAGACCGGCCTTGGCTCGAAACTCCTGGCGCACGGCATCGACACGAGGCCAGCCCGAAACACGGCCCTGGTCGCGCTCTCCGGTGACCTGGCCGCACCGGTTCTCGCGAGCGTCCTCGGCCTACACCCCGACACCGCAGTTCGTCCGGCCGCTCCGCGATCAGAGAAGACCGTCCCTGGCTTCAGTTCAAGATGACTCTTCCGGTCTCCGGAGACGACCCGGGTGACCAAACAGAGCGCCTTGAGGCGCGACGGCTGAGCCGCGCACCGCGGCAGGCACGGGGCGGGAAGACCTCCTCGGAGACCTTCCCGCCCCGTCCCGTATCCGAAGCCTCACCCGCCGGCCGGGCAACCGAAGCCTCACACTCCGGTCGGGCGGTTCCCCATCGTCGCGGCGAACGAGTCGGGGTCCCCGTCGAAGCCCCGTACCGTGGCGTGGAACTGCCAGGCTCCCGTGGTGTCGCGGACGAACTCGGCGACGACGGCCGCTGTCGCGTCGCTGACCCCGGAGAAGTCGCTCTCGGCCAGGATGTCGTAGCCCTCGCGGACCTGTACGGCGGTGTTCTCCACGGTGTCGAAGGTCTTGTGGCCGTCGCGCTGCTGTATGGCCACACCGACGATGACCCGGGTGTACGACTCCGACAGCCGGTCCAGCTCCAGCGTCATCACCTCGTCGTACCCCAGCCCCTGACCGGTCCGGCTGTCCCGGTCGAGCGTGATCGTGCCGTCGGGCGCACGGCTGTCGAAATGGACGAGGTAGGCGGGGCTGCCGTACGGCTCCTCGGTCGAGTAGGTCGCCGCGATGATGTCGAGGTCATTGGGGGGATCGCCGTGAGGGCTGGGGTCCCACTTGACCCTCACCTCAACCTTCTCGATGTCCTTGTTGGGCGTGCTCATCGGACTTTCCTCCTTCGCCCGTGGGGCCGTCGCCCCGGCTCTATCCCCAGATCATCTCCGTAACTGTCGGTGAAACCAACCGGCTTGGCCATGGACGTCGGAATCGGGCCACCGCCCGGACCGGCCGGCCCGGTACGGAATCCGCCGCGGCGGACCGTTGCGCGGCCGGTTCCGGTGCACTCCACGAGAGCGTGACCCACGCCATGTCCGTCACCCGTACGATGGGGCCGTGCTGGTCAAGTGGATTCGCTGCAATGTGGTCGACCGTCGCGGTTTTGAGCGGGGGCAGCGCAAATGGGCGGGGCTGCTGGGGGAGCCGGGGTTCAGAGGACAGGGCGGTGGCTGGAGCCGTGGCAGGCCGGAGGTGGCGCACGTCTTCGCGTTCTGGGAGAACCGGGTCTTCTACGACTCGTTCATGGCACGCGGGCACGATGCCCTGGCCGCCGCGCAGTCGGGTACGTGCAACGACATACAGGTCAAGCTGTTCGAGTACCGCTTCGACGTGAAGACCGGCTTCGAACCCGGGTTCACCGACGCGGACGTGCTCAGGGTGGCGCACAGCAGGGTGCACGAGGACCGGGTCGAGCACTTCGCGCTGATGCAGCAGCGGGTGTGGAATCCGGCGATGGCCGGATCGCCCGGAATGCTGCGAGGGGTCTTCGGAGAAGCGCCGGGCCATGAGTTCCTGGTCCTCTCCATGTGGCAGTCGAGCGCGGAACGCGGCAAATACCGGGCGGGGAGTGTCGATCGGCTCGCGCAGCGGGCGCAGACCGAGGACGACGTGGCGGCGCTCTCCGGTGACGTCGTGCAGCTCGAACCGTCGTGGACGGTGTGAGCGGACACTCGCGTCCCACCCGTTCCGCCCGACAGCCGAGATCCGGCCAATCGCTCGAACGCGGTGACCGGGGGACAACGCTTAGGGTCGGTACATGGCAAGACCGCAACGCATTGTCCTCGTCCGCCACGGCGAGTCCGAGGGCAATGCCGACGACACGGTGTACGAACGTGAGCCCGATCATGCGCTGAGGCTCACCTCGACAGGGCTGCGGCAGGCCCGGGAGACCGGGGTGCGGCTGCGCGAGCTCTTCGACGGCGAGCAGGTCAGCGTGTACGTCTCGCCCTACCGCCGCACGCACGAGACGTTCAGGTCCTTCGGCCTCGACCTCGAACGCGTGCGGGTGCGGGAGGAGCCCCGGCTGCGCGAGCAGGACTGGGGCAACTGGCAGGAACGGGGCGACGTCAGGCTGCAGAAGGCGTACCGGGACGCCTACGGGCACTTCTTCTACCGTTTCGCGCAGGGCGAGTCAGGGGCGGATGTGTACGACCGGGTGGGAGCCTTCCTGGAAAGCCTGCACCGGAGTTTCGAGGCCCCGGACCACCCGCCGAACGTCCTGCTGGTCACGCACGGTCTGACCATGCGGCTGTTCTGTATGCGCTGGTTCCACTGGTCCGTGGCCGAATTCGAATCCCTCTCGAATCCGGGCAACGGCGAGTTGCGGACGCTGGTGCTCGGCAAGGACGGGCGCTACACACTTGACCGGCCGTTCGAGCGCTGGCGCACTCCTGAGCCGTACGGCATCACCGGATAGAGTGGAACCGATGACCGAATCGGCTTCCGACCAGCGCTTCGAACGCGCCCTTGCCAGCCTGCGCGGCCTCTCCGTGGGAGACGCCCTGGGCTCACAGTTCTTTGTGCCCGCCAACTATCCACTCCTGAAGGACCGCTTCCTGCCCCCGGGGCCCTGGCAGTGGACCGACGACACGGAAATGGCCTGTTCGGTCCTGTCCGTACTCCGCGAGCACGACCGTATCGATCAGGACGCGCTCGCCCGTTCCTTCGCGGTGCACCACGATTTCGACCGCGGCTACGGTCCCGCCGTGAACCGCCTGCTCAGGCTGGTCCGGGAGGGCGGGGACTGGCGGGAGCTGGCCTCCGCGCTGTTCAAGGGCCAGGGCTCGTGGGGCAACGGCTCGTCGATGCGCATCGCCCCGCTCGGTGCCTGGTACGCGGACGACCCCGAGCAGGCCACGCACCAGGCCGAGATCTCCTCGTACCCGACCCACCAGCACCGGGAAGCGGTCGTGGGCGCGATGGCGGTGGCAGCGGCCGCTTCGCTCGCCGCGTCGCCCACCGGCCCGCCGAAGCCGACCGACCTCCTCGACGGCGTCATCGCGCTCGTACCGCGCAGCGCGGTCGGTGCGGGACTGCGCAGGGCCCGCGACATGCTCGACTACCGCGACGCCGGAACGGTCGCCGCGGTCCTCGGCAACGGCCGTCGCACCAGCGCGCACGACACCGTCCCCTTCGCACTCTGGTCCGCGGCCCGCAGCCTCGGCGATTTCGAGGAGGCCTTCTGGGTGACCGCTCAGGCGGGCGGAGACGTCGACACGACCTGCGCGATCGTCGGCGGGGTGGTCGCGGCGGGCGCGGCCGGTGCGCCACCGGCGGACTGGACCGCGAAGACGGAGCGGCTGCCCGACTGGATGGCGCGGTAACGGAGCGCCTGGCCGACTGAGCGGCGCGGCAGAGGCGGCGCACCATACCCGACTGTCACGGTACTGCCACAGCGCTTCCCCGTTCGGCCGACGACGGTAACGGGGGGTTACTCTTTCGGCCACGCCGCCCTCGGTGATCATTACGACGGGTGCGCACCGAAAGAGACGCCGGGGGGCCGCGCGCTGCCCAGGGCTCGCGTGGGCGGACCTCGGTGGGGAGGGGTCCCATGTCCGATCACAGAGCAGAATCACCCCGGCCTGAGCGCGCGCCGGGTCCGCCCGAGCCGGCGGATCAGCCCGGACCGGCCGAGGCGCGAACGCCCGAGGCGGTGCCGGCCGGGGTGCAGATGTCCAAACCCGTACCGGCGCCCGCGCGGTCCCATACGCCGGACTCCGCCGTACCGGACGAGCGCGCCGCCGTACCGGAGCCGCCGAAGGTGCCGGCCTACGCGCGACAGCCGCACCCGCGGCAGCCGTCCTCGCCCTGGGCGCATGCCGGCAGGCAGACGCCCTCGGAACTCACCCGGATCCGTCCCGCCGCACCCGGGCTCATCCCCGCGGCCACTCTCTGGTCCGTCCTGGCGACCGCGCTGCTCAGCGCCCTGCTGCTCGGTGACGGGATCGGCCTGAACCTGCTCGTCGTGGCGGTACCGGCGGCGCTCGCGGCGTACTTCGCCGCACGGGCGGCCGGCCGTCGGCTCCGGCCGTGGACCGCCGTCTGGGCCGTCGGCGGCCTCGCGCTCCTCTCCGTACCGGCACTCCGCGACGCGGGCTGGCCGGTCCTCCTAGCCGTCGTGTCCGCCGTGGCGGTGGGTTCGCTCGCACTGCACGGCAGCCGGGGCTGGCTCGGGATCTTCCTCGGTTCGCTGGGACTCCTCACCTCCGTCGCCGGATCGCTGGGCTGGGGAGTCCACGGGGTACGCGACCGGATGGCCGGCTCCCGCGGGCGCTGGGGCGTCGCGTTCCGCTCCACGGCCGCCGCGGTCGTGCTGCTCATCGTGTTCGGGGCGCTCTTCGCGAGCGCCGATGCCGCGTTCGCCGACGTACTGGGCAGTCTGATGCCCGATGTGTCGGTGGGCGAGGGCCCGTGGCGGCTGTTCCTCGCCGCGGTCGGGCTCGTGGGCGCGCTCGCGGCCGCGTACACCGCCGCCGCACCGGTGCGCTGGGACGCGCTGGCCGTACCTTCCGGCCCGGCACGTGGTCGGCTGGAGTGGGCGCTTCCGCTGATCGTCCTGAACCTGCTCTTCGCCGGCTTCCTCGCCATCCAGCTCACGGTGCTGCTCGGTGGCTACGACAAGGTGATGGCCGAGACCCATCTCAGCTACGCCCAGTACGCCCGTGAGGGCTTCTGGCAGCTGCTCTGGGCCACCGTTCTCACGCTGCTGGTCATCGCCCTCGCGCTCCGCTGGGCACCGCGCGGCGGAGCACGTGACCGTACGCTCGTGCGGTCCGTGCTCGGCACGCTGTGTCTGCTCACCCTCGTCGTCGTCGCCTCCGCACTGCGGCGCATGGATCTGTACGTCGATGCCTACGGTCTGACCCGGCTGCGCATCTCCGTGGCCGCGGTCGAGCTCTGGCTGGGCGTGGTCCTCCTGCTGATCATGGCGGCCGGGGTGTTCGGCGCGAAGATGCTTCCGCGCGCCGTCGCCGCGAGTGCCGCCGTCGGCGTACTGGCCTTCGGGCTGGTCTCACCGGACGGACTGATCGCCGAACAGAACGTCCAGCGGTACGGCGACCATCACTCGATCGACATTCAGTACCTCCGCGGCCTCTCCGCCGATGCCGTGCCGGCCCTGGACACGTTGCCGGAGCCGCTGCGCTCGTGCGCCCTCGAAGAGATCCAGCGGACACTGCGGGGATCGGACGAGCCCTGGTACGCGACGAGTTGGGGCGAGGCCCGGGCCCGGGACATTCTCGGTGACTGGGATCCCGGTGCGCGGGTGCGCAACTGCCAGGGTCCGGGGTCGGGCGACATGGGGGACGAACGAGGCGGCGACGGGGACGGCGGGGGCGACTCGTACGATCCATACGACCCCTACTGACCCACGGGGCCCGTACACCCGTAGGCCCCGTGCGTCTCTGCTGATCCGGTCGGGCCTGTCCGACCGGCCGGAGCCGGACCGGCCTCGTCCGTACGGACGTGTGCGTGACGCATCCGTCCGTACGGCGACGGAGGTGTACGGGACGGCATCCGTCCGTACGGTGGCTGGGCGTTACACGGCCGTTCCCCCCGCCGACGCCTTGCCGCTCAGCGCGTCCAGATCGCTCTTGCGCACCCGGATCACCAGAGCCGCGGTGAGCAGGGCGAGGGCTGCCATGGCCACCGCCGCGATGAACGCGGTGGAGATGCCCTGGGCGAGCACCTGGTGCCCCCAGCTCCCCGGCAGCTCATGAGTCCTGGCGAACTCCGCCTTCTGTTCCGGCGAAGCCTTCGCCATGAACTGCGGCACCTGCTTCTCCGCCTCGTTGCGGCTTGCCGTGCCGAAGACGGTGACCAGGATCGACAGCCCCAGCGAACCGCCCACCTGCTGGCTCGCGTTGAGCAGACTGGACGCCGCCCCCGCTTCGTGCTGGGCGACGCCGGAGACCGCGGTGAGGGTCAGCGTCACGAAGTTCAGCCCCATGCCGACGCCGAAGAGCAGCATTGGTCCCAGCACCCCGGACAGATAGCCGCTGTCGGAGGATATGAACGTGAGCCAGCCGAGACCCACACCGGTGAGTGCCGAGCCGGTGACCATGAAGGGTTTCGGTCCGAGGACCGGGAGCAACCGCTGCGAGAGCCCGGCCCCGGCGGCGATCGCGACGGCCACGGGCAGGAACGCCAGACCCGATTCGATCGGTGTGTAGGCCAGTACGTTCTGCACGAACAACACGATGAAGAAGAACATGCCGAGCATGGCCGCGGACAGGCTGAGCATGATGACGTACGTTCCGGAGCGGTTGCGGTCGGCGAACATCCGCAGCGGGGTGATCGGCTCCCTGGCGCGCATCTCGATGAGGACGAACGCGGCGAGCAGCACGACAGCGGCGCCGAACGAACTCAGCGTGAGGGAGTCGCTCCAGCCCTCCTCCGACGCGCGGATGAACCCGTACACGAGCGAGGCCATGCCGAGGGTCGAGGTCAGGGCTCCGGATATGTCGAAGCGGCCCGGATGCCTCTGCGACTCGTTGATGTACAGCGGAGCGAGTACGGCGATCAGAACGCCGATCGGCACGTTGACGAAGAAGACCCAGCGCCAGTCCAGCCACTCGGTGAGCATTCCGCCCGCCAGCAGGCCGACCGCGCCGCCACCCGCCGAGACGGCGGCGAAGACACCGAAGGCGCGGTTGCGCTCCGGACCCTCCGGGAAGGTGGTCGTGATGAGGGCGAGTGAGGTCGGTGAGGCAATCGCGCCGCCGACGCCCTGGAGCGCGCGGGCCGCGAGCAACTGCCAGGGCTCCTGGGCGAATCCGCCTAGCAGTGAGGCCAGGGTGAAGATCAGGATTCCGGCCATGAAGACCCGGCGCCGGCCGAGGATGTCCCCGGCGCGGCCGCCGAGCAGCAGCAGTCCGCCGAAGGTGAGTGTGTAGGCGCTGAGAACCCAGGAAAGGTCGGTGGTCGAGAAGCTCAGGGCGTTCTGGATGTGCGGGAGTGCGATGTTGACGATCGTGGCGTCGAGCACAACCATCAACTGACAGGCGGCGATGACGGTCAGGGCGATGCCAGGGCGGCCCTGTCGGCGTGCCGGGCTCGGTGCGTCCCGTGCTTCTAACTGAGAGGTTGTCACTATGGATCCCCCACAAGTGAATTAGTGAACGGACCCGTTCACTGTTCCGGTAACGGTAGTGAATCCCCTTCAGTGAACGCAAGCGTTCACTGAATCCGCTGCTACCCGGTCATGTCCGGTACTGCCGTCCGGCCGGAGACTGCTCGGTCCCGTCCGGCCCCCTGTGCCGCCCCGTTCCGCTGAGCCTGCCCGGCCGGCGGGGGTGCGGCGAACCCGTTTCGATGGAGAGAAGCTCATGGATTCTTCGCGATCGGCAGCCGCCGCCCGGCCGCCGGTGGTGTCCCTTCGCCGCCGGGGCTCCGTGCTGGAGCGTGCGATCCTCGAAGCCGTGCTGGAGCGGCTGAGCACGGTCGGCTGGAACGGGCTCACGATGGAGGGCGTCGCCGCGGGTGCCCAGACCGGGAAGGCGGCGATCTATCGGCGATGGCCCTCCAAGGAGGATCTGGTCGCCGATGCGTTGCGCCGCGCGCTGCCGCAGATGGGGGACGCGCCCGACTCCGGCAACATCCGTGACGACCTCTATCAGCTGTGCCGGACGCTGCGGGACGGCATGCTCTCCAAGTCCGGCACCGCACTGCGCTCGGTCCTTCACGAATGTGACGCGAGTACGGCCGAACGGTTCCAGTCGGTGATCCTCCAGAGCGTGATCGCGCCGTCGACCGACCTCATCCGGGAAGTGGTGAGCCGTGGCGTCGACCGGGGAGAGGTTCGCCCCGACGCGTTGCGCGGGCTGGCCTTCGACGTGATCCCCGCGATGATGATGTATCGCAGCAAGGTGTGCGGCAGCGAATGGAGTGACGGCGACATCGCTGAGCTGATCGATCAGGTCGCGATGCCGTTCTTCCGCTCCGGCGCCCGCTGACGGCCCTCGCCGGACGCGGTTCCTCGCCCCTCCCGGCGACGGTGTCGTGACCGGTCGGGCTACGTGGCGCCGGACGGCGGCTGCCGGCATGCGCCCCGGGGTGTTCCCGGCCGCCGCATCGGCGTACGCTTGCTGGCGCCATGCCGTACGAACCACCCACGCACACCGTCGAGCGCTCGCTGCGCGCCACCACCGGTGCCAGAACCGTCGCCGGTGTCGACGAGGTCGGGCGCGGAGCGTGGGCGGGTCCGGTCACCGTGTGTGCCGCCGTGACCGGTCTCCGCAGGCCGCCCGCCGGACTCACCGACTCCAAGCTGATCAGCCCCAAGCGCCGCGCGGAGCTCGCGCCGCTGCTGGAGCGATGGGTCACCGCGTTCGGACTCGGTGACGCCTCACCGCAGGAGATCGACGAACTCGGGATGACCGCCGCTCTGCGGCTCGCGGCCGTCCGCGCCCTGGAGGCGCTGCCGGTACGCCCGGACGCGGTGATCCTCGACGGCAAGCACGACTACCTGGGCTCGCCCTGGCAGGTCCGTACCGTCATCAAGGGCGACCAGTCCTGTGTGGCGGTTGCGGCGGCCTCGGTGATCGCGAAGGTCCGCAGGGACACGGCGATGGCCGAACTCGGCGCGGAATCCGGTGAGTACGAGGACTTCGCGTTCGGCGCCAACGCCGGTTATCCGTCCCCCGTGCACAGGGCCACACTGGAGGAGCGGGGCCCGACGGCCCACCACCGCCTTTCGTGGTCCTACCTCGACGCGCTGCCCAGGTGGCAGCACCTCAAGAAGGTCCGCTTCTCTGCCGAGGCGGCCGCACTGGAAAGCGGGGGCCAGCTCGGCTTCGACTTCTGATCGCACATGCGTACCCACCCGCTGATGCCGTGTGCGTCAGCGTTTGATAGACAACCACCCATGCCTCCCATCCCCGAGGAGCCTCAGATTCACGAGAGCGCCCAGGGTCCCCGCGCCACACCGGCCACCGGCCGCACCGCGTCGACCCCTCGTCCCGTACCCGGTCCGCGTACAGCGGCCATGCCGCGCCCCGGTCGTCCGGGCCCCGGCCCCGCGAGGCCAGCGCCCCCGGCGCAGCGCCCGCACCCTGCCCCCGTCCGGCCCCAGGCCGCCGCGCCGGAGAACCGTTCTGCGCCGCAGCTCCAGCTGATCCCCGCCCCGGCCGACGGCGCGCTCGCCGCCGCCGACGAGGCGGTGGACCTGCTGCTCGACTCCGGTCGGGCTCCCGGCGACATCCTGGTGCTCTCCACGGGCGAGCAACACCCGTGGGCAACGCACGAGCTGTCCTTCGGCGAGGCCGCCTACTGGGCCCAGCACGAAGCCGGCGACGACGTGTTCTTCGCTGGAGCCGCAGCCGCGGACCGGGTGAAGCCCCGGCCGGTGGTGATCATCGCGGTGAACTCTGCCGTCGATGACGCCGCCACCCGTGCGCTGGCCACCGCGCGGCGGAGCGCCGGAGCCCTGCTGATCGTCTGCGGTGACCCGCAGCCGGTCAACGCGGCGCTCGGTGCGGGCGTCTGACCGCAGCACGAACGAGCCCGGTGGTGACTGGGCCCGGCGGCGCACCGGCCTGGGATGAGCCCGTTCTGCGGGGACCTCGCCCGTGGCGCCCCGGTCTGTTGGTGAACCCGTCCGTCCTCGCAGGCGGCCGGGTTCACCAACAGGGTCAACGGGCCGCGCTGCGGTGCAGTGCCTGGGCCGCCCCGCCGCCGGTGCGCGACGGGCCCGGATCCTGGCCCAGCGCGGTGTCCGCGAGAGCGGCCGGGTGCGAGGTGGAGCTGGGGCGACGTCCGCCCCGGCCCTCGCCCAGCACCTGCCATCCGCCGGTGGTCAGCGTGATGTACGCGCCGCACCTCAGGCCGTGCAGCGTGCAGGCATCCCGCAGCCCCCACATCCACGCCCCGTCCTCCTCCGTCCAGCGCTCGTCCCCTTCGCGGCAGTAGAGAAGCACTGCGGTACGGACGGGGGTACGGCGGCGGAGATCGTGCGGGATGACCCGGCGCAGATGCGCCAGCAGTGAGTTACGGAATTCCCAGCCGTCCGCCGTCACCGAGCGGCGGGCGAACGAGGCACTGGCCGTCAGGCGTTCCTCGTGATCGAGCACGGCTACGACGGCGGTCGCCGGAGTCGGCCGGTGCCTGGCGTGCAGGCCGCTGACGACCTCGCGCGGGCTGCGCAGCAGCGGTATGCCCGCCGCGGCCCACTCGGCCGGTTCGAGTATCCGGGCAAGACGGTTGGCGGAGTCGGCGGCTGCCGACACAGAAGTGGCTGCGGACGGAGCGAATCCGAAGGTCACGATCCTCCCTTCGCATACGCGCCCACGATGCGGGCAGGGTCGGGTGAGGGCGCGCCGCGGCACAGCCCTTCCGGGCCGCGAAAGAACTGTGCGGGGAGCGAGTCCAAGTCTCCCTGGCGTATCGGCAGGCGGCAACGAGCAATTGGCGCAGCTGATGGTAATCAGCTGGAATGACACGGATATCCCTGCCCAATTGGGCCCCGGCTGACGCCACCTGCCACGCCTGAACAGCGAGGACCAGCGGAAACACCGCGTCAGCGCCGGCCCGTCGCAGCAGCCGGGCCGTCACGGCGAGCGTCCACCCCCGTCCACCATGTGTCCGAGAGATCGTCCACAAGAAGCACGGGGCCGTGTGCCTGCGCCAGGGCCTCCGCCACCTAGGACCCCACGACGAGCGTCTCGTGCAGCGCCCGGACACCGTGTGCGCTGCACCGTGCACGCTGTTGGTCTGCGAGATTCGACGCCTCGGCCCGCACGGCCCACCTGCTGGTAATAGACGATCCCCGATCCGGGCAGCTCCTTGAGGTGCTCACCGAGCCAGGCCAGCCAATGTGCGGCGTTGGGAAGTTGCAGCACGCTGACGCTGAGGCTCTCGCGGTCCAGCGGACCGCGTAGCACGAGGGCGTCCGTACCCGCTCCGGTGCCCAACTGCTCCCCGACGTCCGCCGTCAAGCGGGCGGTGGCGGTGGCGGTGGCGGTGGTCACGAGCACCGGTACGCCCGAGGGCAGATCGGCGAGCATGGTCCGAAGGCGCCGGTGGTCGGGGCGGAGGTCATGGCCCCGGTCGGAGACGCAGTGCGCCTTGTCGACCACGGGCAGCCCGGTCGCGGTGGCGAGCCTGGGCAGGACCTGGTCCCGGAAGGCGCAATTGTTGAGCCGCTCGGGGCTACGGCACTGGGAAGGCATTCAGATTCCGGGCCAATGTGGAGCCCTGACCTGTGTAAACGTGCTGCTCGGGGGTGGTCAAGGCGGGAGGATCGGTCTCGTCCACCCCCGATCGGCGTGCACCTGCGCACCACTTATGAGCGAGTGGTGACACAGGGTGAAGTCGTCGATTGTCGGCGCTATCGGGTTGCATGGGGGTATGGACACCCTGGAACTGCGCACTGAAGCCGACACCGTCCTCGCTGAGCTGGTCGGTGCCCCTGCGGGGTCGGCGCGGCTACGGGAGGACCAGTGGCAGGCCGTGGCGGCCCTGGTCGAGGAGCGTCGTCGGGCGCTGGTGGTGCAGCGCACCGGGTGGGGGAAGTCGGCAGTCTATTTCGTGGCCACTGCTCTGCTGCGGCGACGTGGCGCCGGCCCGACGGTGATCATTTCGCCGCTGTTGGCGTTGATGCGTAACCAGGTCGAGGCGGCGGCGCGGGCAGGAATTCAGGCGCGCACGATCAACTCGGCTAATCCGGAGGAGTGGGAGACGATCTACGGGGAGGTGGAGCGCGGCGAGACCGACGTTCTCCTCGTGAGCCCGGAGCGTCTCAATTCCGTGGACTTTCGTGATCAGGTGCTGCCGAAGCTCGCGGCGACGACCGGACTTCTGGTGGTCGATGAGGCGCACTGCATTTCCGACTGGGGCCATGACTTCCGGCCTGACTACCGGCGGCTGCGCACCATGCTGGCCGAGCTTCCGACGGGGGTGCCCGTGCTCGCCACGACGGCCACGGCGAACGCTCGGGTGACTGCGGATGTGGCGGAGCAATTGGGCACCGGCGGCAAGGACGCCTTGGTGTTGCGGGGGCCGCTGGACCGGGAAAGTCTTCGCCTGGGGGTGCTGGAGCTGCCGAATGCGGCGCACCGGCTTGCGTGGCTGGGGGAGCGACTTGGGGATTTGCAGGGTTCGGGGATCATTTACACGCTGACGGTCGCAGCAGCGGAAGAGGTCGCGGCATTCCTGCGGCAGCGCGGATATCCGGTGGCTTCCTACACGGGGAAGACGGAGAACGCCGACCGGTTGCAGGCGGAGGAGGATCTGCTGGCGAACCGGGTCAAGGCCCTGGTTGCCACGTCCGCGCTGGGAATGGGCTTCGACAAGCCCGACCTCGGCTTCGTGGTGCACCTGGGGTCCCCTTCGTCTCCCATCGCCTACTACCAGCAGGTGGGGCGCGCGGGGCGCGGCGTGGATCATGCGGATGTTTTGCTGCTGCCGGGGCGGGAGGACGAGGCGATCTGGGCGTATTTCGCTTCGGTGGGCTTCCCGCCCGAGGAGCAGGTGCGGCGCACTTTGGATGTGCTGGAACAGGCAGGTCGTCCGTTGTCGCTGCCGGCGCTGGAGCCTTTGGTCGATCTTCGGCGTTCGCGTCTGGAGACGATGCTGAAGGTCCTGGACGTGGACGGGGCGGTCAAGCGCGTGAAGGGCGGCTGGACTGCCACAGGGCAGTCGTGGGCGTATGACGCGGAGCGGTACGCCTGGGTCGCGAAGCAGCGGGCCGCGGAGCAGCAGGCCATGCGGGACTATGTGGCGACCGCCGGCTGCCGCATGGAATTCCTGCAACGGCAGCTCGATGACGAGAAAGCGGTCCCGTGCGGTCGCTGTGACAACTGCGCCGGCCCCTGGCTCGATCCCGCCGTCTCGTCCGCGGCTCTCGCGGCGGCGACGGGCGAGCTGGACCGGCCGGGCGTCGAGGTCGAGCCCCGCAAGATGTGGCCGACCGGCCTCGCCGCAGTCGGTATGGACCTCAAGGGCCGCATCCCGGCAGGTGAGCAGGCGGTGACTGGGCGTGCGCTGGGGAGGCTGTCGGACATCGGGTGGGGCAACCGGCTGAGGCCGCTCCTTTCCGCGCAAGCGGCGGACGGGCCGGTCCCGGACGACGTGTTGAACGCTGTTGTGACGGTGCTGGCGGACTGGGCCCGTTCACCGGGCGGCTGGGCCAGCGGTACTCCTGACGCGGTGACCCGGCCCGTCGGCGTCGTTGCCATGCCCTCCCGCACACGTCCTCAGCTGGTCGGCTCCCTGGCCGAGGGAGTGGCAAGGGTCGGCCGGCTCCCGTTCCTGGGCAGCCTGGCCTACACCCCACACGCCGACGAGCACACCGCGCACCGCAGCAATTCGGCCCAGCGGCTGCGCGCCCTGGCGGACTCGTTCACCGTGCCCGACGAACTCGCCGCCGCCTTGGCCGCCACTCCGGGCCCGGTCCTGTTCGTCGATGACTACACCGATTCCGGCTGGACCCTTGCGGTGGGCGCACGTCTCTTGCGCAAAGCCGGCGCCGACCAAGTGCTCCCGCTCGTCTTGGCGCTCGCCGGATAGCCGTTATGGTTTTTTCGAAGATTGCTGCTGCGGTGGGCAGGGCTGCGGCTTTGGCCTCCACACTTGCGAGGAACCGGTCTCATGAAATCGGGGCGTTGAGCCTTTCCCGCGTCTGCCGGGCCGGCTGAGCTTGGGCGGCGCCGCATGGGGCATCCTTCCGGGTTTACTCCGAAGGAGCTTTGTCGAGGTGGAAGCTGTCTCCTTCGCCGGTGGTGCCGAAGCCGGTTCGTTTGGGGAGGCCGCGCAGTAGACGGGGTGCACGGCGACGGCCAGTGGAGCGTCATGCAGGACTGCGACGTCGTGGAGTTCCGCTCCAGTCTCCGAATTCCACCACCGCGGTGAACTGGGCTATGTGGAGCCCCTGCTCGCAACGGCGGGCCGCTTCACGCTCCGTGAGTGAGCGCCTTTCACCCGAGGACGCGGGTGCAACTGAGCGGCCCCCGGGCGGCGCTGCCGCGCTGCCCGCGCCGACGCGTCGCCGCGTTCGGGGGCACTGGGCGCAGCATCGTCGGCGCGGCTTCGGCAGACCTGGTCAGCCGGGAAATCCCTGGAATGACTGCTGGATGTGGTCGATGAGGCGGTGCCGGTCGACGGCGCCGGCGAACGTGGTGGCGTCGGTGGCGCCATCAGCCTTGTCGTGGGCGAACGCGGCGTACAGGCGGGCGAGGCGTTTGGCGGGCTGTCGGCCACCTACCGCTCAAAGCCACAAGTGGGGGCAGGCCCAGTCAGGAGGTAGGGCCGGGTAGTGGCGCAGCCATTCCGTGAGCTCGTGGTCGCCGCTGGTCGGGTCGTCCTCGGCCGCGTTGGCTGTGACCGGAGGACAGAAACCAGGGAGTCGAGGGGCCGCCAGGCCTTGTCGGTGGCGTGCCGCCGGGTCCTCGCATCGTCGGGGTCGAGGCCGGCCGGTGCCGGTGCTAGTGCCAGTGCTGAGCGGCTGGCCCTGCTGGGCTTGTCGGCCGATCCGCCTGAGCCGAGCGGAGGTTCCTTTTCTCACCGGTTCGACGGGTGCTGCGCGGGGCCGGTGCGTGGGTCGGGCCGTAGCCCCTGAACATGGTTTCGGGGAACAACGGAGCAGCCATCGGTCCAGATGGCTGCTCCGTTGTTCCCCGAAGCTGACAAAGGACTGCACATTGGCCATGCGGTTCCCGGACCCTGGGCGCGTCATCCAGACCGGACGTAGGCCTCAAGGCTCGACGGGCCATGGCCACCGACGTCCTCAAGGTCTGGGAAGAGGCCAAGTCGTTCGCCGCCGCCTTTCAGGCGTGTCCAGGGACGGCGACGCGAAGACCGAGGAGCTGTTGCGTATGCACGGGCACGTGGTCTTCGCCGAGGCCATTGATCAGGCTCGCCAGCGGAATCGGCTGGTCCAGCACGAGTGCATCGTTGGACAGGAGGAGCGACGGCACCAGAACCGAGGCGGCTTCCTCGTTGAGCTGGTCGGCGATGTCACACAGGACGTCGGCCTGACTCCGGACATGATCAATCAAGTCCGCCCGGCCCGAGTGCTCAGCGATGATCCGGTCAAGATTCCAGCTGTCGAGGCAGAGCCGATTGTCGAATGTGGGCCGCGAGCCGGCGACAACGCCCAGAGCAACCGCTGCGATCGAGGCGTCGACGCTGAGGAGATGAGCCAATATCTGGTCGGCGCTCCAACCTCCGTCGTCCGCCTCGGCGAGGTCGGGGATGGCCGCCGCGTCGAGGAGCCTGTCGTAGGCGCTGCGAAGTACTGACGTGTCCATAGCGTGCTTCCCTTCAGTTGGGGCGTGTCGAACTCGAATCCCGCTCCGCTGCCTCAGCGACGCGTTTGATGTTCGCCAGCCGCCGGTCCCAGTCGGCCGCGAGCGAGGCCATCCACCGTGCCGTCGCGTCCAGCGCCGCGGGCCGCACCGCGTACCGCACCTCGCGTCCGACCCGGCCGCCGGAAACCAGCCCGGCGGCGTCCAGGACGGCGAGGTGCTTGACCACTGCCTGCCGCGAGACGGGAAGTCGTTCGGCGAGCGTTGTGGCAGTGGCCTCACCCTGCGCGGCGAGCAGATCAAGCAGCTGACGTCGTGTCGGGTCGGCCAGCGCACCGAGGACGCTGTCGACGACCTCGGCGGCGCCGGGATGTTCCTCCGTCACGTGGAGGGCTGTTCGGCGCGTGTCTTGAGCGCGTCGAGCTCCAGGGGCCAGCCTTCGCTGTGGTCCTTCAGGTTCTGACTGCGCAGTTCCTCGGACCCGGCCAGCGCCTCGAACCCGCTCTCGACGACGCGGAGCCGCGTTTGGTCGCCTTCCTGGGTCAACGTGAACTCCACGAGGGTGCTGTTGTTCTCGCGCAGCTCTTCTCCGGGGAACGCGCTGGTCCAGCGGTATGCCAGGTACGTCGGCGGCTCGACCTTCTCCACGCGCACTGGGAAGTCGCCGTGCTCGGCGTTCTTCGCCACCATCGACTCACCCTCCCTGGCCATGGTGCCGGGCAGGCTAGCTTTGTCGGCCACCCAGAAACCGGGTTGAGCCACCAGCGACCAGACCCGCTCCAGGGGTGCCGCGATCAGGGTCTCGCGTTCGATCCGGTCCTCGTTCATAAGGGACTCCTTCATCGTCACGATCGGATGCAACCCCAGAGTTGCACATCGAGCCTCTAAGGTGCAACTTAAGGGTTGCACTTTGGTGGGGTGTCGCTTCAACCGAGTGCACCTTGGCGCTCATCGTCGGCTGGCGACGACGGATGTGAGCTGCGTGGGGGCCGCGATGATGGCCAGGCCATGTGAGATGCCCCGGTCAGGGCCGCAAGAGCCGAGCGTCGTTCGGCGTCGCAGGACTGACTCGACAAAGATTCGAGCGCGAAGGCTGTATCCGCGATCTGTTTTGACCTGGGGTCGCTCCCGGCGGCCGTTTCTCTGTCCCGTACGGCGGCGTTGTACGGCCAGGTGATCGAACACGGTCCGCAGTAGACGTACGCGCACGGTGCTCTGCGTTCCTGTCGTTCTGGGGCGGTCGTCCGGCGTCCGACGGGGCCGGAACGGACTTGAACAGAGCGCCGGATCGCGCGTTGACCTTCACGGTGACGTCGGTGGCGAGTTCGGGTTCGCGAGTGACCGCGTGGCCATGAGCAACGCGACTACTTACCTGCCCGCGCTCGACTTCTGCGAGGTGAACTTGACGGCTTTCAGGCAGCTCTTGAGTCGGCCTTCGGCGTGCCGACCGAGCGGCGAGGGGCCGGGACACTCGAACGCGTGGCGGCAGTCCGCGCCGGACTCTGCCACGCTGATTTCCGTGCCGCCAATCGAGACGCGTTGAGTTCCGAACGCCGCGGTAGCGGCGCGCTCCGCGCCGCGTTCTGCCGACCGTAGTACCAGTCGGGCCCGTCCCAGTTCGCTGGCAGCCGTCCGTGATCCACATCGGCGTCGGGCGGTGCGTCCGGCAACCCGGAGGACTCGGTCAGCGGCTCGTCTGGCCACGCCGGTAGGCGTTCACGGTCGAGATGCAGACGTATCTACCGGCTAGGGACTCCAGCACCTGGGCCCCGGCCAGCACATCGCGCGGGGGCAGCTCGGCGGCCGACGTGTCGATCACTGCGTCCCGCAGGCCCTGCTCTCCCAGACGGAGCAGGTCCGCGTGAACGGTACGGTCTCCGCGGACCTCGTGCGTCCCCTCCGGTGCGGCACCGGACCTACCTCTGTTGAAGGCAGTCACCGACCACCACGATCAAGCGCAGCCTGAGCAAGGCATCCCCGACGAGTCGGGCCGGTACCGAGCCGGCCGAAGCCCTGAGCTCTGCGCGATCTGAGTTGGTCATGCCCCCATGCAACCCGATGGGTACGACAAACCGCGAACGCCCGCACTGGCCCTGTGGATAAGTTATCCACAGGGGGTCGCGGATTCCTGCCCGGCACGAGACCGTCATCCCATGAACAAGCACCACGAATCCACGGGTCCGTCCGACGAGCAGCAGATCACCCTGCGAGGCCCGGCCGAGCTGGCCGACGCCCTTCCGTATCTCATGGGATTCCATCCGAACGACAGCGTGGTCATGGTCGCCCTGCACGGTGGCCGGGGCCGTTTCGGCGGGCGGCTCAGGCTCGGCATTCCGCAGTCCGCGCAGGAGTGGCCGTCGGTTGCGGAGCAGCTCGCGGAGTGCCTCATCAAGGGGAGCGAGCGGCGTGGCGACCGGCCCGACGCGATCGTCGTCTTCCTCTGTCAGGATCCGGCCGACGGAGAGACCGGCAACCAGATCATGGAGCGGCTTCGGCCCTTCGCCCAACGACTGCGCACCGCCTGTGGCGCGCTGGATGTGCCGGTGCTCGAAGCACTCTGCATCTCCGGCGACCGCTACTGGTCCTACTGCTGCCCCGATACCCGGTGCTGCCCGGCCGACGGTACTCCGCTGGCCGTGCCAGGCAGCTCGGTCATGGCGGCGGCAGCTACCTACGCGGGCGTTCAAGTGCGGGGATCGCTGCGCGAGATGGAGGCGAGGCTGACGCCCCTGGCGGCTACGGCGAACAGTGAGCAGCAGCAGGCGCTCGACAGGGCGGGGTCCGCGCTGCTGCCGAAGCTTCTCGACGAGGAGGGCCGCAAGGAGGTCGGCGGATCGACGCTGAGGCTCGCCCGGCAGCTCATGAAACGCCTGGGGGAGGTACGGACTGCGATGCCCTCGCTGTCCGACCTCAACGACGACCGGCTGATCAGCCACGAGGAGGCCGCCGCGTTGATTCTCGGCCTTCAGGACCGGGAGACCCGCGACAGGGCCGCCGAGTGGATGGAAGGGCCCGAGGCCGAGTCCGCGCTGAGGCTGTGGCGGGCGCTTGCACGCCGCTGTGTCGCGCCGTACGTGGAGCACGCGGCGGCTCCGCTCACCCTGGCGGGCTGGGTCGCCTGGTCGACCGGGGACGAGCCGGCCGCGCGGGTCGCGCTGAGCCTCGCTCTGCGGCTGGATCCTGGGTACACCTTCGCCCAACTCCTGCACGAGGCCTGCAACCAGGGCCTCGACCCGGAGACGCTCCGACGCTGCCTGCGCGGCGAACGGGCCACACGGACAGTGCGGCGTGGCCGCGGTACGGCACGGGTCGCGGGTGCCCGTTCCGTACGGGCGCAGGCGGCCGGGCGGCGGCGAACGCGGCAGGGTCCTGCCAGGCCCGGCGTGGCGACCGACCGGCGCCGCGCCGGACAGTGCCGGACGCAGGGCCGCCGGGGGGCCAGGACCCGTCGGTGACGGCGGGCGCGGAACGGGCCGCCCGGCTCCTGGACCCCGAGGCGCGGGGGAGCGCGGGGCGGAGCGTCGCCGGAGCGGCCCGGCCAGTGCCAGGACGGATGACGAGCGCGACGAAGGGAGTGTTTATCGTCAGGCAGACGACTATGATCACGGCATGCCGCCCTACGACCCGTCGACCTTCCCGCCCTTCGCCGTCACCGTCGACCTGGTCGTGCTCACGGTCCGCCGTCACGCGCTCTGCGCGCTGGTGGTGCGCCGAGGCGAATCGCCGTTCCAGGGCAGGTGGGCGTTGCCCGGCGGCTTCGTCAAAGCCGATGAAGACCTCGGTGCCGCCGCGGCGCGTGAGCTCGTCGAGGAGACCGGGCTCTCCGCGCACGACCCGGCGGTTCCTGCCGTCGGGAACGGTGCTCACCTCGAACAGCTCGCCACCTACGGGGACCCGGGGCGCGATCCGCGGATGAGGGTCGTCAGCGTCGCCCATCTCGCGCTGGCCCCCGACCTGCCGGCACCCCGGGCGGGCGGGGACGCGAACAGTGCCCGCTGGGCACCTGTCGGTGACCTGCTCGGACCCGCGGGCGGATACGGTCGCGACGGCGAACACCCGGCGCCGTTGGCCTTCGACCACGCGGGGATCCTGGCCGACGGTGTGGAGCGGGCCCGCTCCAAGATCGAGTACTCCTCGCTGGCCACCGCCTTCTGCCCGCCGGAGTTCACGGTCGGGGAACTGCGCAGGGTGTACGAAGCGGTCTGGGGTGTCGTGCTCGACCCGAGGAACTTCCACCGCAAGGTGACGGGCACCCCCGGCTTCCTGGTGCCCTCCGGTGGCACGACCACCAGGCAGGGCGGCCGTCCCGCGCAGCTGTTCCGGTCGGGCGCGGCCACCGTACTCAACCCACCGATGCTCCGACCCGAGGTCTGATCCCGCTGCGGCGGGCGAACCCCCGCCGACACCGTACGGCCGCTGCCGTGCCCGTACACGCGAGGCATTCCCGTACACGCGGTGTACGGGAATGCAGCCTGTGCCTGTCCGTACAACCAGTGCATGCCCAGCCCACCGATATGTGCCCGTGCGGCCGATGTGTCCGCATGCCGGATGGGGGCCCCGAATGTGCGCGGGGGCAAAGCCGGAACGCCGTAGATGCGGCGTTGCGTAAAAAGTCAGATATGTCGGGTTATCTTTCTGTGGTACCCACTGCCGTCGAGCGGTCTCACCTCGTGCGAGAGAAGCGATGCTCCAGGCCATCGGACTCACCAGCGCCCGCCACCGCGGACTTCCGCCCGCCGTGGACGACCTCACGTTCGAGGCCGGCTCCGGCTGCGTCGCCGCCCTGCTGGGCCCGCGAGGCTCCGGCAAGACCGCGGCCCTGCGGCTGATGCTCGAACTGGATCCGGGCCGGGGGATCACCTACTTCCGGGGCAGAGCGCTGCACCGCGTCGCACAGCCCGCCCGTGAGGTGGGAGTGGTCCTCGGGGACGTACCGGGCCACCCCGTCCGCACCGCCAGGGGACAGCTCCGCATGCTCTGCGCCGCGGCGGGCGTCCCGGCGTCCAGGGCCGACGAGCTCCTCGACACCGTTGGCCTCGCCGGGCTGGGTGACCAGCGCATCGCCTCGCTCTCCCCGGGCATGGACCGCAGGCTGGCCCTCGCATCCGCGCTGCTCGGTGACCCGCACACGCTCATCCTCGACGAACCTGCGGAGGGACTCCACGCGCGAGAGGCCGACTGGCTGCATGGGGTGCTGCGATCCCATGCGGCCAGGGGCGGCACCGTGCTGTACACCACCAGCGACGCCAAGGAGGCCGCGAGGGCGGCGGGGCAGGTGGCGGGGAGGGTGGTGTCCATCGACGGCGGTCGGCTCGTCGCGGATCAGGACGTCGTAGATTTCGCGCGCACCCGGCTCCGCCCGCGCGTCGCGGTCCGTTCGCCGCACGCCGCCCGGCTTGCCGCGGTCGTCAGCCGCGAGGCAAGGGTGGCCCGGCGCTCCGTCGAGGTCGTCACCGAGGCGAGCAGCAGCCGGCTCTCCGTCTACGGCAGCAGCTGCGCGGAGATCGGAGACACGGCGTTCCGGCACGGGCTTCCCGTTCACCAGCTCGCGGACGAGGTCGGAGACACGGGCCCGGTGGTCAGCCACGTGGCTCCCGGAGGCCCCGCCCTCGCGACCGGGGCCGACGAGACCGGGGCGGGCGTGACCGGGTCCAGCGGGGCGGCGGCCGCCCGGACCGGGCCCACCCGATCCGGCAGAACGGAGGGCTCGCCGGCTCCCAATGCCGCCGGGCCGGATCTTCCGCCGTCGATCAGACGTCGTCCCGCCCGCGGCCCGCTGCGCCCGGTGCGCTACGAACTGCGTCGCCTCTTCGGCGTCAGGACCACGACGCTGATCATGGCCGTCGCCCTGGTCGCGTCGGCCGGGATCTCCGTGCTGCTCGCCCGCGACGGCCGTACGCCGCTGCCCAACGTGCTTGCCGCTTGGCCGTCCCTGCTCCCGCTGCCGCCCGCCGCGATCTGCGCCGGACTGCTCGGGGCGCTCTCCTTCGGTGACGAGTTCCGGTATCCCGCGCTCGCCGCCGGTCGCGGCACCGTGCCCCGCCGCCTCGGGCTGCTCCTCGCCAAACTGGTGGTGTCCGCGGGGGTGGCCCTGCTGCTCGCCCTAGTTGTCGCACTGGTCTCCGCGACTTGTCTTCGCCTCGTGTACGGCGGCGATTTGGTTCGGATTCCGTCGCATGTGGTTTCGCTGGGCGTGAGTTGGTCGGGTCTGACCGTCGGCTGTGCCTGGGCCGGACTGCTGGCTGCCGGAGTCTTCCGGGTGACGGCGGCGGGTGTGGCCGCGGTGCTCGCTGTTCCGGTGTTGATGGTTCCGCTCGTCCAGCGGATGCCGAAAACGCCGACCGCCCGTTCGATGACCGGACTTCCGGGACGGCTGCGGGAACTGGCCTGGCCGCACTGGCCGCACGAGACGGACCGGTGGGTGTTGGCCGCGATGCGGGTCGTGGCCCATCCGGTGGGGACCGCGTTGACCCTGTCGTTGTCGGTCCTCATCTGCGCATATCTGCTCACCAGTGTTCGCGGCAGGGTGCGTTGGTGATCACGCGGCGGCGCCGGAGCGCATAAAGTCCCACAACTCCATTTGAAATGCCCGGTTAATACCATTAAGGCGTCAATTGGTAAGCGGGTACCGATCACCCTTTCGTGTGCTTTTCACCAAAGACCTCAAGGGGTGGCTGAGCCGCGCCGACAAAGGATGCGTGAGTACCCTTGCGCACACCATGATGACCGCCGCCCGCACTGCCGACTCCGGCCTCGCCGGCTCGGGCGAACTCGACCGTTACCCCTACGCGGACGCGCCGGCCGGCGAGCGTGCCGCCGCTCGTTCCTGGAGCGGTACCGACAATGAGCTCGGCAGGGTGGGCCGACGGGGATCGGCCAGCCGTGGCCGAGGTCTGCACGGCCAACTTGTCCAGCAGCTCGGACAGATGATCGTCTCCGGAGACCTGGGCGCGGACCGCCCCCTGGTGCCGGAGGAGATCGGGCAGCGATTCGAGGTCTCCCGCACCGTCGTGCGGGAGTCGCTGCGTGTGCTGGAGGCGAAGGGGCTGGTGAGCGCCCGGCCCAATGTGGGTACCCGGGTCAGGCCTGTCAGTGACTGGAATCTGCTCGACCCCGACATCATCGAATGGCGCGCCTTCGGCCCGCAGCGCGACGACCAGCGTCGTGAGCTGAACGAGCTCCGGTGGACGATCGAGCCCCTGGCCGCCAGCCTCGCCGCGGGCCACGGCCGGGATGATCTTCAGCAGCGCCTCGCCGACATGGTCGAGATCATGGGGCACGCGCTCGGGCAGGGCGACGCCATCACCTGCGCCCGCGCCGACGCGGAGTTCCACGCCCTGCTGATCCAGGCCGCGGGCAACCGCATGCTGGAGCACCTCTCCGGGATCGTTTCCGCCGCCCTGCATGTCTCGGGTGGGCCGGTGACCGGTTGTGACCGCCCGAACGAGGGATCGCTCGGCCATCACGCGCGGATCGTCGACGCCCTCGCGTCCGGCGACTCCGCCGGCGCCGAAGCGGCCATGCGCCAGCTGCTCGCGGTCCCGCTGGAGACGGAGTCGGCCGAACCGGTGGTGCCGGCGCCGCGCGAGCAGCACTGAGCGCGGCGCTTGGCGGGTGTACCGGCCGTGTGCCGCCGGGCCCCCGCGGCCCGGCGGCACAATTGTGGGGGGATGTCGCCCCTGGTCGCGTTCGTCGGAAATGGGGTGTGACTCGGGCCACGCGGATTGGGCGTAACACTCCTCGAAACAGCGCGATGACTTAAGAGGTGACCGCCGCGGAAGGAATACAGCAGCCATTCAGTGCGCTGTGCAGTTCTGAGGCATAGCCCGCGCCGTCGGCACATTCCCGGCCGACGGTCGTCGGTTCAGCCCTCTCCCGGGGCCGGACCGGAAGCCGTTTCCATCGTTCCGAGAGGTTGTTCGTGTCGGCCAGCACATCCCGTACGCTCCCGCCGGAGATCGCCGAGTCCGAATCTGTGATGGCGCTCATCGAGCGGGGAAAGGCTGATGGGCAGATCGCCGGCGATGACGTGCGTCGGGCCTTCGAGGCTGACCAGATTCCGCCAACCCAGTGGAAGAACGTTCTGCGCAGCCTCAACCAGATCCTCGAGGAAGAGGGTGTGACGCTGATGGTCAGTGCCGCGGAGCCGTCGAAGCGCGCCCGCAAGAGCGTCGCAGCCAAGAGCCCGGTCAAGCGCACCGCCACCAAGACTGTCGCGGCCAAGACGACCGTGACGCGTACCGTCGCGGCCACCGCCGCACCGTCCGCCGAGACCGTGGACGTGGTGGCCGATGACGCCACCGCGGCCGCCCCTGCGAAGAAGGCGGCAGCCAAGAAGACGGCTGCCAAGAAGACCGCCGTGAAGAAGACGGCGGCGAAGAAGACCGCGTCGAAGAAGGCCGGCAAGCAGGACGACGAAGCCCTCGACGGCGACGACGCGGCTGAGGAAGTCAAGGCCGGCAAGGCTGAGGAAGAGGAGGGCGAGGGCGAGAACAAGGGCTTCGTCCTCTCCGACGACGACGAGGACGACGCACCTGCGCAGCAGGTCGCCGTCGCCGGCGCCACGGCCGACCCGGTCAAGGACTACCTGAAGCAGATCGGCAAGGTCCCGCTCCTCAACGCCGAGCAGGAGGTCGAGCTCGCCAAGCGCATCGAGGCGGGCCTGTTCGCCGAGGACAAGCTGGCGAACTCCGACAAGCTCGCGCCGAAGCTCAAGCGCGAGCTGGAGATCATCGCCGAGGACGGCCGCCGCGCCAAGAACCACCTGCTGGAGGCCAACCTCCGTCTCGTGGTCTCGCTGGCCAAGCGGTACACCGGCCGCGGCATGCTCTTCCTGGACCTGATCCAGGAGGGCAACCTCGGTCTGATCCGTGCGGTCGAGAAGTTCGACTACACCAAGGGCTACAAGTTCTCCACGTACGCCACCTGGTGGATCCGGCAGGCGATCACCCGCGCCATGGCGGACCAGGCCCGCACCATCCGTATCCCGGTGCACATGGTCGAGGTCATCAACAAGCTCGCGCGCGTGCAGCGCCAGATGCTCCAGGACCTGGGCCGCGAGCCCACGCCGGAGGAGCTGGCTAAGGAACTCGACATGACCCCCGAGAAGGTCATCGAGGTCCAGAAGTACGGCCGTGAGCCGATCTCCCTCCACACCCCGCTGGGTGAGGACGGGGACAGCGAGTTCGGTGACCTGATCGAGGACTCCGAGGCGGTCGTCCCGGCCGACGCGGTCAGCTTCACGCTCCTCCAGGAGCAGCTGCACTCGGTGCTCGACACGCTTTCCGAGCGTGAGGCCGGTGTGGTCTCCATGCGCTTCGGTCTGACCGACGGACAGCCGAAGACGCTGGACGAGATCGGCAAGGTCTACGGCGTGACGCGTGAGCGCATCCGCCAGATCGAGTCCAAGACCATGTCGAAGCTGCGTCACCCGTCGCGTTCGCAGGTGCTGCGCGACTACCTCGACTAGGCCGGGGGAGTATCCGGAACGAGGGCTCGCATCCCATGGGATGCGCTCGGCGTATGTGGGGGTGCGGATCGGCGTCGGCGCGATGACTCTGGGTAGGCATGGACCATCACGGAGTCAGGAGTACGTATGTCCCGCACCATCGTCCGCACCATGACCGGGTCGCTCGCCCTCACTGCCGCCGCGGCCGTGATACCGCTCGCGTCCCCCGCCTCGGCGGTCGCGGACAGCATCGTCATCGGAGGGCAGCCCGCCCAGGTCGAGGACAGTCCGTGGGTGGTGGCGCTCTCCAGCCGCAGCCGGTTCGGGGATGCCCGCGCCGGGCAGTTCTGCGGCGCCGTGGCGGTGGGGCCGAAGAAGGTGCTGACGGCCGCGCACTGCCTCAGTCGCGAGGCGCTCGGCACCGATGTCGGCCAGGTGCGCGATCTGCGGATCATCTCCGGCCGAAACGAGCTGAACGGTTCCGGTGGCAAGGAGATCGCGGTGAGCGGGACGTGGGTCAACCCCGGGTTCGACGCCACCACCAACAGTGGGGACGTCGCGGTGCTGACCCTCGCCGAAGCGCTGCCCGAGCAGGACGTGATCCCGATGGCCGAAGCCGGTGACGCCGGGTACCGGGCGGGTACCGCCGCGGTCGTCTACGGGTGGGGTGACACCACGGGCAACGGTGACTACGCCTCGTCACTCCGGTCCGCGAATGTGAGCATTCTGCCGGACAGCTCGTGCGAGGAGGCCTACCCGGGCGGCGGGAACGGCATGTACGAGGCCTCCGCGATGCTCTGTGCGGGCGAACCGCAGGGCGGGTACGACGCATGCCAGGGCGACAGCGGAGGGCCTCTGGTGGCCCGTGGGCGGCTTGTGGGGCTGGTGTCCTGGGGGAACGGCTGTGGCCGGGCCGGGAGCCCCGGGGTCTATACGCGGATTTCCGCCGCTGTCGAGTGGATGGCGGACGCCGACTGACGTCACCGGCTCCAGGTACGAGAACGGGCGGTTCCCTCCAGTGGAGGGAACCGCCCGTCGGTCGGTACAGGACCGGCCCCTGGCTCGTCGTGGATGCGAGGTGTCAGTGTTGTTCCTCTTCGGCGGCTTGGGCCTGCACAGCCGTCAGTCGGTCCGTCTCATCCTGTATTTCCGCGGCGATCTTCTTGAGTTCCGGCTCGAACTTGCGACCGTGGTGGGCGCAGAAGAGCAGTTCACCGCCACTGATCAGGACGACGCGCAGGTATGCCTGGGCGCCGCAACGGTCACAGCGGTCTGCTGCGGTCAGCGGGCTCGCGGGGGTCAGAACAGTAGTCACGTCGCCTCTTCTCTAGCTCGACGAGCTGTCGTACCAGGGTCAACATCCAACCAGGCCGAAAACGTTCCCGCTCGTGGCTTTTCTTCGAAACTTCTTCTCAGGAAGGCTGTCTGTTGCCGGTTCGCGGCGAATGTGCCGTATTGCGTGGCGCTACGGTTTCGCATTGCTTGTCTTGGTCGGTCCGTCCGACCGGCTGGCTTGCCGGCTTGTTGATGAGGACGTGCCCGGAGCCTAAATGGTTCATGCCTGGAAGGGAACGTGATGTGCACGTCACTCCGACGAGGGATCGAACGTACATGCGAGGCTGGACTAGTGTGAGGGTTCTCCTAGGGTGGCGGTACACCCGCTCTACCAGGCCTCGGTACCCTCTCAGCGGCAACCGAAGCCGAGCCCGTTACCCACTGGGCCCCAAATGAAATTCAGCGAGGAGCGAACCGCGTGACCGCCGATACGTCCGTGCCGTCCACTGCGCTGCTGACCGGAGCAGACCAAGACGGTTCCAACTACACCGCGCGGCATCTGCTCGTACTCGAGGGGCTCGAAGCGGTTCGCAAGCGCCCCGGGATGTACATCGGGTCCACCGACAGCCGCGGCCTCATGCACTGCCTCTGGGAAATCATCGACAACTCGGTCGATGAGGCCCTCGGCGGCTACTGCGACCACATCGAGGTCATCCTCCACGACGACAACTCCGTCGAGGTCCGTGACAACGGCCGAGGTATCCCCGTCGACGCGGAGCCCAAGACCGGCCTGTCGGGCGTCGAGGTCGTGATGACCAAGCTGCATGCCGGAGGCAAGTTCGGAGGCGGCGCGTACGCAGCCTCCGGCGGTCTCCATGGCGTGGGCGCCTCCGTGGTGAACGCCCTCTCCGCCCGGCTCGACGTGGAGGTCGACCTCCACGGCGCGACCCACTCGATCAGTTTCCGCCGCGGGGTCCCCGGCATGTTCACCGAGCAGGGGCCGGACAGCCCCTTCGACCCGGCAAACGGGCTGCTCAAGGGCAAGCGGGTCCCGAAGACACGTACCGGTACGAGGGTGCGGTTCTGGGCCGACCGGCAGATCTTCCTCAAGGATGCCAAGCTCAATCTGGACACGCTCTACCAGCGGGCCCGCCAGACGGCCTTCCTCGTTCCCGGCCTCACCATCGTCGTGCGCGACGAGCGGGGTCTGGACGGAGAGGGCAAGACGGAGGAGACGTTCCGCTTCGACGGCGGGATCAGCGAGTTCTGCGAGTACCTCGCCCAGGACAAGGCGGTCTGCGATGTCCTGCGCCTGACGGGTCAGGGCACGTTCAAGGAGACCGTGCCCGTGCTCGACGACCGCGGCCACATGACGGCGACCGAGGTCACCCGGGAACTGGTCGTCGACATCGCGATGCGCTGGGGCACCGGCTACGACACCACTCTCAAGTCCTTCGTCAACATCATCGCCACCCCCAAGGGCGGCACCCATGTGAGCGGGTTCGAACGCTCGGTGACGAAGACGATCAACGAAGTGCTCCGCTCCGCGAAGATCCTTCGCGTCGCCGAGGACGACATCGTCAAGGATGACGCCCTGGAGGGCCTCACCGCGGTCGTGACCGTGCGGCTGGCGGAGCCCCAGTTCGAGGGCCAGACCAAGGAGGTGCTCGGCACTTCCGCGGCCAACCGGATCGTCGCCAATGTCGTCGCCAAGGAGCTCAAGGCGTTCCTGACGTCCACCAAGCGCGACGCGAAGGCCCAGGCCAGGGCCGTCCTGGACAAGGCGGTGGCCGCCGCCCGCACCCGGATCGCGGCTCGCCAGCACAAGGACGCGCAGCGCCGGAAGACGGCTCTGGAGTCCTCCTCGCTGCCCGCGAAGCTCGCCGACTGCCGCAGTGACGACGTCGAGCGCAGCGAGCTGTTCATCGTGGAGGGCGACTCCGCGCTCGGCACCGCCAAACTGGCCCGGAACAGCGAGTTCCAGGCCCTTCTGCCGATCCGCGGCAAGATCCTCAACGTTCAGAAGGCATCCGTCTCGGACATGCTGAAGAACGCCGAGTGCGGCGCGATCATCCAGGTCATAGGGGCAGGGTCCGGGCGGACCTTCGACATCGACGCCGCGCGCTACGGCAAGATCGTGCTGCTGGTCGACGCCGATGTGGACGGGGCCCATATCCGGATCCTGCTGCTGACGCTCTTCCAGCGGTACATGCGGCCGATGGTCGAGGCGGGGCGGGTCTTCGCCGCGGTGCCCCCGCTGCACCGGATCGAGCTCGTCCAGCCGAAGAAGGGCCAGGACAAGTACATCTACACGTACTCGGACAACGAGCTGCGCACGCGGCTGCTGGAGCTCCAGCGCAAGAACGTCCGGTACAAGGACTCGATCCAGCGCTACAAGGGTCTGGGCGAGATGGACGCCGACCAGCTGGCCGAGACCACGATGGACCCGCGCTTCCGCACCCTGCGGCGGATCAACATCGGTGATCTGGAATCGTCCGAGCAGGTCTTCGATCTGCTGATGGGCAACGAGGTGGCACCCCGCAAGGAGTTCATCACCAGCTCGGCCGCCACGCTGGACCGCTCGCGCATCGACGTCTGAGCCAGCGGTCCGAAGGATCGGCCCGCACGGCCGGCCCGCACGACACCGGAGCCGTCGTCTCCACCCCTGGGTGGAGACGACGGCTCCACCCACGTTCAACCCCTGAGCCGATCCCCTGACCTGGCCGTTTCCGTAGCGTCGGAGTCACAGAACTTCCCGCTATTCGGAGGCTTCCATGTCCGGGCTCGTCAATGTCGTGGTGATCGTCGCGGTCATCGCTCTCGTCGTGGTGCGCCAGTGCTCGGCCCGGCGGATCTCCGGCGATCAGCGCTGGTGGGTTCTGCCCGGCATCCTGCTCGTCATGGCGCTGCGCGACCCCGGACTCGTCGACCGGCACCACGAGACGCTCTCCGTCGTCGTCCTGGGAACCGAGCTGGTCGTCGGGCTGGTCACGGGCGCGGCCTGGGGGTGGACGGCCCGGCTGTGGCGCGCGGAGGACGGCGCCCTCTGGAGCAAGGGGACCAAGGCCACCGTCTACGTCTGGACCGGGGGTCTGGTCCTGAGGGTGGCCCTCTACGGAGCGGCCGCGGCGCTGGGCATACATCAGGGCAGCTCCGCCCTGATGATGGCTCTCGCGGTGACGCTGCTGGTGCGCGGCGGGGTGCTGGCCCGGCGGGCCGCGGGGATATCGGCGTCGTACGGTGATGCCGCTGACCGCTTGCCGTTCCGGCAGGCATGGAAGGATCGTGTGTGACTCCCGCTTCATGGACGAGCTGGCCTTCACGGGAGGCTCTCTCGCGGGAGAGGCGCAGCCGCTCGCGGGTCGCCATCGCGTGGTCCGTACGGGCCGGGCTGCTCACCCTGATGCTCTGGGGGACGTTCACGGGCGGGCTGTTCGAGCCCTGGGAGATCGCGGTCGGCCTGATCGGGGTGTTCGGCTGCGCGGTGCTCGCGGTGGCCTTCTTCCGGGTCAGCCTGGAGAACCGCCTGTGGCTGTCGCTGGGCACGCTCGCCCTGCTGATGCTGGCGGCCTTCGGGGCGCAGGAGGCCGGGGCCACGGTCGTGGCGGTGGTGCTCTGGTGCGGTTGTGCGGTCACGGCTCTGGAGCGGCTGCCGCTAGTCGCCGGGATCCCGTCCACGGCGGTGGCGCTCGGTGCGTACGCGGTGGTGGACACCGACAACTGGCCGTCCACGGCTGTGACCACGGCCGGGCTCTGTCTCGCGGGCTACGTACTGCGTCTGGACGCCGAGGCCAGGGGAAGCGCGCGGCGGCTTCTCGCGCAGGAGCGGGCCGCGAGGGCCGCGGAGGCCGAGACGGCTGCTCTGGACGAGCGGTCCAGGATCGCCCGGGAGATCCACGACGTGCTCGCCCACAGCCTCTCCGCGCAGCTGGTGCATCTGGAGGCGGCGCGGCTGCTGATCGAGAGGGAGCCTGCGGGGGAGTTCCGGGACCAGGTCCTGCAGCGGGTGGTCGCGGCCCGCTCCATGGCCCGGGAGGGGCTTGCGGAGACCCGCCAGGCGCTCTCCGCCCTGCGCGGCGAGGTGTCGCCGGTGGAGGACTTCCTGCGGCAGCTGGTGGCGGCCGAGCCGGCCGAGGTCAGGGTCGAGGGGGAGTGCCGGGTGCTGACCGCCGAGGCCTCGCAGACGGTCCGGCGCGTCGCGCAGGAGGCGCTGACCAATGTGCGCAAGCACGCGCCGGGCGCCAGGGTGCTCATCCGGCTGGAGTACCTGCCGGACGGGATCGCCCTGGAGGTCAGCGATTCGGGCGGCAGAAGTCCTGACGGCGACCTCGCTGTCAGTGGCTCCGGATACGGTCTGCTGGGAATGCGGGAGCGCGCCGAACTGCTCGGCGGCACGCTGGAGGCCGGTCCCGGCGAGGAGGGGTTCGTGGTGAATCTGCGGGTGCCCGCGTGACCGCGCGGGTGGTGGTGGCGGACGACCAGTCGGTGGTGCGCGAGGGAATCGTCATGCTGCTGGGCCTGCTGCCCGGGATCGAGGTGGTCGGATCGGCGAAGGACGGGGAGGAGGCCGTCGCCCTGGTGGCCGAGCATTCCCCGGACGTGGTCCTGATGGACCTGCGGATGCCCCGCTGCGACGGCGTGGAGGCGACGCGCCGGATCCGCAAGGACCATCCCGCCACCCAGGTCGTCGTGCTCACGACCTTCGCGGAGGACGATTCGCTCTTCCCGGCACTCCGGGCGGGGGCCCGCGGTTATCTCACCAAGGACGCCGGGGGCGACGAGATCGTGCGGGCCATCGAGGCGGTGCTCTCGGGCGAGGTCGGGTTCTCGCCCGCCGTGCAGCGCCGGCTGCTGGAGCAGGTCACCACGGGGCCGTTGCCGCTGGCCACCGGCACTGGAACGGAGCTGCCCGACGGGATGACGCCCCGCGAGGCAGAGGTGCTCGTCCTGATCGCCGAGGGGTTGTCCAACGCGGAGATCGCCCGCAGCCTGCACATTTCGCAGGCCACCGTGAAGAGCCACATCAACAACCTGTTCGCCAAGGCGGGGCTCCGTGACCGGGCCCAGGCGGTCCGCTATGCGTACGTTCGAGGGCTCGCACAGCCGCCCGGCACATCCTTCACCTGAAGAGGTGAAGTCTCGCGAATGAAGTGCCCGGGATCTTCCCGATCTGCCCATTCTTGGGTACACGGCCGAAGTGGTCCGTGGACAAGGGGAGTTGTTCGGTGGAGAAGGAAGCAGGGCGCGAGTCCGCAGCGGTGCGATTCGACGACCCGTGGTACGACGCGCTCGCCTCCGGCTGGGGAGAACTGGACGGTACGGGAGGCTTCGCGCCCGCCCGGACGGCTGATTCCGTGGTGCCGCAGCGCGGTCGCAGTGCGGCGGACATCTATCTGGAGGTGCAGCGCAGCGAAGCCTTCCAGGAGGTGCGGCGCCGGTACCGGCGCTTCGTCCTCCCCGCCACCCTCGCGTTCTTCGTCTGGTACCTCGCCTACGTGGTCATGGCGGTCACCGCGCCCGGCCTGATGGCGAGACCCGTGGCCGGTGCCGTCAACGTCGCCATGGTGGCGGGGCTCGGGCAGTTCCTCACGACGTTCCTGCTCACCGGCGCGTACGCACGGCACGCGCGACTGCGCAGGGACCGGGCAGCGCTCGATCTGCGCTGGGAGACACAGGAGATGACGCGAGGGGCCGGACGTTGAGCGGGAATCACCAGACCCTGGCGCTCCTGCTGTTCAGCGTCTTCATCGCCGTGACACTCGGCATCACCACCTGGGTGAGCCGCAACCGGCACGGTTCGGCCGAGGAGTTCTACGCAGGCGGCCGGCTGTTCTCGCCGATGGAGAACGGTTTCGCCATCGCGGGCGACTACATGTCGGCCGCGTCCTTCCTCGGCATCTCCGGTCTGATCGCCCTCTTCGGCTACGACGGCATGCTCTACTCGGTCGGCTTCCTGGTCGCCTGGCTCGTCGTCCTGCTGCTCGTCGCGGAACTCGTCCGCAACTGCGGCCGGTTCACCCTGGCCGATGTGGTGGCGGCGCGGATGGCCGAGCGGCCGGTCCGGATCGCGGCAGGGACGTCCTCCGTCGCGGTCTCCGTGCTCTACCTCGTGGCGCAGATGGTGGGCGCGGGCAGCCTGGTGGCGCTGCTGCTCGGCGGTACGAGCGGTGCCGCCCGGTCCTGGACCGTCATCGGTGTCGGGGCGCTCATGGTGATCTATGTGTCGCTCGGCGGTATGCGCGCCACCACCTGGATCCAGATCGTGAAGGCCGTCCTGCTGATGGCGGGCACCATCGTGCTCACCGTGCTCGTCCTGGTGCACTTCCACGGCAATGTCAACGAGTTGCTCAACGCCGCCGCCGACCACAGCGGCAACGGCAAGAAGTTCCTCTCGCCCGGCCTCCGGTACGGCGGTACCTGGACGGCGCGCGTCGACTTCATCAGTCTCGGTCTGGCCCTGGTGCTCGGCACGGCCGGGCTGCCACACATCCTGTCGCGGTTCTACACCGTGCCGACCGCTCGTGCGGCCCGCCGGTCGGTCGTCTGGTCCATCGGTCTCATCGGCAGCTTCTACCTGATGACGATCGTGCTCGGTTCGGGGCGGCGGCGCTGGTCGGTACGGCGGACGTACGAGCCTCGAATCCCGCCGGGAACACGGCTGTTCCCCTGCTGGCCCTGGTGCTCGGCGGCGGTGAGGGATCCACCGGGGGAACGATCCTGTTCGCTGTCGTCGCCGCCGTGGCCTTCGCGACCATCCTGGCCGTCGTCGCCGGGATCACGCTGGCCTCCTCGGCCTCCGTCGCCCACGACCTCTACGCCTCGCTCCGTCGCGCGGGTTCCAAGCAGCGCAGCGAGGTCGCCGTGGCCAGGGTCGCAGCGGCGGGGATCGGGGTGGCCGCCATCGGACTCGGCCTGCTCGCCCGGGACCTGAACGTGGCCTTCCTGGTGGGCCTCGCCTTCGCGGTCGCCGCGTCCGCGAATCTGCCCGTGCTCCTCTACTCGCTGTTCTGGCGGAACTTCACCACGCGCGGCGCGGTCTGGTCGGTCTACGGTGGCCTGATCCCCGCCGTGCTGCTCGTCGTCTTCTCCCCGGTCGTCTCGGGCGGCGCCACCTCGCTCTTCCCCGGCGTGGACTTCCAGCTCTTCCCGCTGGAGAACCCCGGCCTGGTCTCGATCCCGCTGGGATTCCTGGCCGGCTGGATCGGTACGGTCACCTCGCAGGAACCGCCGGACGAGGCCAAGCACGCGGAGACCGAGGTCCGCGCGCTGACCGGAGCCGGGGCCGTCTAAAGCGTGTTTCGGAAATAGCGCCGTCCGATCCGAGGGCGGGTTCGGCGGCGTCTGGTGCGTGCGATCGCACGGCGGAGGGTCGCCCCGATACTGGGTGTATCGGGGTGATCCCGACAACGCGGCGAGCGATGGGTCTTCCCCCCGCTTGAGCGAAGTCGAGAGCTTGGGGGAAGTGTCAGGCGTCGCAGGGCAGGCGGGACTTTCGAAACATGCCCTGGCGGTCCTACCGGAGTTCCGCCCGTCCGGGAGTGGCCCGTGGGGATCGGCGATCCGGCCAATCCGGCTGGGCGGCGGCGGGCCGTGAGATGGCCGGCGGAGGGGCGCCTCCCGGTGGACGAGTTGTGCGGTGAGGGGTGCCGGGAAGAGACTGGCGGCGAGTACGGTGACGCTGTTGGCGATGGCCGGGCTCGCATGAGCTGTACCTGCGAGAACCCCCGCTGGGACCGCCGGGCCGGCGCGGTGTTCCGGCGGTCGACGGATGGCGCGCTCACTGTTGAGACGGTGCGGGCACCCCGGGGCTTTCCGAGATTGTCTCTTTTCCAGCTCCACGCAATCCGCTTGCGCTTTTTGCGCTAATCTTGCACGCATGACGCGACGACTTGCTCAGGTGGCACAAAAGGTTGGAGTCAGCGAGGCCACGGTCAGCCGGGTGCTCAACGGCAAGCCAGGAGTCTCCGACGCCACGCGACAGGCCGTCCTGTCCGCGCTCGACGTGCTCGGTTATGAGCGGCCTACGCAGCTGCGCGGCGAGCGGGCCCGGCTGGTCGGCCTGGTCCTGCCCGAGCTGCAGAATCCGATCTTCCCCGCTTTCGCCGAGGTGGTCGGGAGCGCGCTCGCCCAGCAGGGCCTCACGCCCGTCCTGTGCACCCAGACCAAGGGGGGTGTCTCCGAGGCGGAGTACGTCGAACTGCTCCTCCAGCAGCAGGTCTCCGGCGTCGTCTTCGCCGGTGGCCTCTATGCCCAGACCGACGCCCCGCACGACCACTACAAGGTGCTGGCCGACCGGAAGATCCCCGTCGTCCTCATCAACGCGGCCATCGACCACCTCGACTTCCCCGGCATCTCCTGCGACGACACCGTGGCCGTCGAACAGGCGTGGCGGCACCTCGTCTCGCTCGGCCACGAGCGCATCGGCCTGGTGCTCGGCCCCTCGGACCACGTGCCCTCGCAGCGCAAGCTGGCCGCCGCCCGGGTGCTCGCGGAGGAGGCCGGCACGGCCATGCCGGACAAGTGGGTCGCCAGGGCGATGTACTCCCTGGAGGGCGGGCAGGCGGCCGCCATGCGGCTGCTGGACGAAGGGGTCACCGGGTTCATCTGCGCCAGTGACGTGCTGGCCCTGGGGGCGGTGCGCGCGGCACGCCGTCGCGGCCTCTCGGTGCCCGCCGACGTCTCCGTCGTCGGGTACGACGACTCGGCGTTCATGAACTGCACGGAGCCGCCGCTGACCACGGTCCGCCAGCCGATCGAGGCCATGGGGCGGGCCGCCGTCGAGCTGCTCTCCGTGCAGATCGGAGGGCGTGCCGTGCCGTCCGACGAGCTGCTCTTCGAGCCCGAACTAGTGGTGCGTGGCTCCACGGCCCAGCCCCCGCGCAACACTTCCCGCTAACCGTCGCATATTTGCGGTTCGCGAACAGTCTATTGCGAAGGTGAGCCTGTGGCATCGGGCAGCGGCCGGGGCGGCCGCGGCCCGGTGTACTGGCCGATGGGGCGCATCCGCAGCGGGCGCTCCCCGTACTCCTCCAGGGCGTGCGCGATCCCCCCCGCCGTACGGGAGATCGCGAACACGGTCTCGCCCGCCTCCGCGGCCATGCCGGAGGAGACGGACAGCACCGCGAGCGCCATATCGACATTCGCGTGCAACGGGGCGTGGCGCGCGGTCGTGGTGACCACATCGCGGGCCGCGGCCAGCGTCGGCGCCGCTCGCGGGACGTCCGCGAGCAGGGCGAACAGCGCGGTGGCCCGCGGGTCTTCGCCGGTGTAGAGCCGGTGGCCCAGCCCCGGCACCCGGCGGCCGGTGCGGAGGTGGTCCGCGACCACCGGGGCCGCGCCGCCCCGCTCCAGGACCTCGGCCAGCATCCGGTGTGCGAGTCCGCTGGCCGCGCCGTGCAGCGGCCCTTCCAGGACCCCGAGCCCCGCCGAGACCACCGCGTACGGGTGAGCTCGGGCCGAGGCCGCGACCCGGGCCGCCAGGGTGGAAGCGGCCAGATCGTGGTCGATCAGCAGCCCGAGAGCGGTGTCCAGTACGTCGAGCGACGCCTCGTCGGCCGGGCGGGCGGTGAGTTTCGGCCACAGTTGACGTGCCAGGCCGGAATCCGCGGACGCGACCGCGCCGCCGCCCTCCTTCCGGTCCACGATCCCGGCCCCCGCCCCGGCGTCGCCCACGGCCGTGCCGACGACTCCCGCCCCGTCCCCGCCCCCCCTCGGCAGCGCGCCCGCCAGCGTCGGAATCAGGCTCCGCGCGCTCTCCAGCACCGCCTCGCGCGAGAGGTCGAAGCGCAGCGGATCGGCCGCGGCCGCGGCGACGACCGCGACCCGCAGCCGGTCCGTCGAACCGCAGTGCGCCGGCAGCGCGCCGACCGCCCGGCGCGCCGCGGTCAGCGCCTCGCGGGGCGCCGTGAAGTGCGCGCCCGTCCGTAGCTCACCGGTCCAGAGCCACTCGGCGATCTCCTCGTAGGTGTGACGCCGGGCCAACTCCGTGGCGTCCACGCCGCGGAAGCAGTAGCGGTCGCCCTCGATGAGCGTGATGCCGGTCCGGAACGACAGCTCGCCGCCGGGGGAGGCGGGCTCCCTGCGTCCCGTACGCCGGGCCAGGGCGTCGACCTCAGCCGCGTCGAACGTACTCCCCCGTCCGCCGGGCGCGCGGTTGCTGGTCAGCTGGCCCCGGCTCACGTACGCGTACACCGTCTCGGGCTTCACTCCGAGGCGCTCGGCCGTCTCCCGGGTGGTGAGCCGATGCGCCGTGCGCTCCGAACCGTCGCCCGCGCCCGCTTGATCTGTCATGGTGCTCACCGTATCCATATTGATTCAATCAACATTGACAGATATTAAGTCAAGCATGGAAAGTAGAATCAATGTCAAGAGTCGCAGCACCGCAATGCTCCTGGAGGAAGCGATGACCACGACCGGATCGGCCCCGCTCGACGTCCCCCGAGGTCTCGCGGGTGTCGTCGTCACCGACACGGCCCTCGGCGATGTCCGGGGCCGCGAAGGCTTCTACCACTACCGGCAGTACTCGGCGATCGAGCTGGCGCAGACCCGCAGCTTCGAGGACGTCTGGTACCTGATGACCGAGGGCGAGCTGCCGGGTCCGGCCGCCCGCGCCGACTTCGCCACCCGCACCGCCGCACTGCGCCGGCTGCCCGCGGAGGTGCGGGACGCCCTGCCCGCCACAGC
>CBRG010000076.1 GCA_000470535.1 Streptomyces sp. AW19M42 | reverse complement strand
TCCATGACGGGCCGCTCGCGCGAGGCGGCGTCGCTCACCACGGACACCGCGCGCCCCGAGGGCGGCGGCCGGGCGGCGGGCGGGGACGCCCCGGCCCCCGCCCGGCAGTGGCCGTTGCTCGCGGTGCTCTGCACGGCCGCGATCGGGCTGCTGGTCGTGGCCACCGACCCCTTCGAGGAGGCCTTCCGGATCGGCACGATACTGATCGGCGTGGCCCTCCTCGGGGGCGCGGTGATCCGGCTCGTGATCCCCTCCGTGGGCATGCTCGCGGTGCGTTCGCGCTTCACGGACCTGGTGACGTACGGACTGCTGGGCGTCCTCATCGTGATGCTCTCGCTGATGACCCAGCCCAAGCCGTGGCTGGACATCCCGTTCCTGGAGAACGCGGTCCACTTCACGATCCGCTGAACCGAGCCGCTCACCGGCGCCCGTCCCCTCCCCCGAGGAGGGACGGACGCCGAGGGCGGGGCGCGCCGGAGCGAAAGCTCCGGAATGCGGCGAGTTGAGCGGCCTTGCCCCGTCCTTGCTCCAGCCTTGTGGCTGGGGGAGGTCTGTTCAAGGGATGACTGTGGCCTGTGGCACGGAAGTGACCATTCCGCCATGGTGTGATCGTCAGGCAACGACGGCGGACGGCTGGCGTACGGCGGCCGGCGGCCGGCGGACGGCTGGCGTACGACAGTCGGCGGATGGCCATGGGCCGGCGAGGCAGGGGCGCCAGTTCCTGGCGAAGCCGCGGATCAGCGCGGGCGGTGCGGGCCAGGACGGCAAGGTGTCCGCCGCCCCGGACACGTACACCCCGACGGTCGCCGTGAGGCGGGTCGCGGACGTCAAGGCGTGCGCCACCCTCGCCACCGGCACGAAGGGATGCACGGCCGAAGCGATCGGGTGAACCGGGCGAGCCGGGGGCGTCGCGGGGCACCACAGGAGGGCGCCGTGAGCGCGGAGTGACCGGTTGTGTGCGGTGCCACAGGGGGCCGGGCGGCCACGGGGTTCCGGGTCGGATAGCCTGATCGCTGGATATCTCTTCACATCAAGATTCAGGGATGTCCAGCACCAGGGGCCAGGAGCCCCCACCGCCAGCTGTCTAACGGAGATCGCCATGACCCGCACTCCCGTGAATGTCACCGTGACCGGCGCAGCCGGCCAGATCGGCTACGCGCTGCTCTTCCGCATCGCCTCCGGCCACCTGCTCGGCCCGGACGTGCCGGTCAACCTGCGTCTCCTGGAGATCCCGCAGGGGCTGAAGGCCGCCGAGGGCACCGCGATGGAGCTCGACGACTGCGCCTTCCCGCTGCTGCGCAACATCGAGATCACCGACGACGCCAACGTCGGCTTCGCCGGCGCCAACGTCGCGCTGCTCGTCGGCGCCCGCCCGCGCACCAAGGGCATGGAGCGCGGCGACCTGCTCTCCGCCAACGGCGGCATCTTCAAGCCGCAGGGCAAGGCGATCAACGACAACGCCGCGGACGACATCAAGGTCCTCGTCGTCGGCAACCCGGCCAACACCAACGCGCTCATCGCGCAGGCCGCCGCCCCGGACGTACCGGCCGAGCGCTTCACCGCGATGACCCGCCTCGACCACAACCGCGCGATCTCGCAGCTGGCCGCCAAGACCGGTGCCGCCGTCTCCGACATCAAGAAGCTGACGATCTGGGGCAACCACTCGGCCACCCAGTACCCGGACATCTTCCACGCGGAGATCGCGGGCAAGAACGCCGCCGAGCTCGTCAACGACGAGGCCTGGCTGGGCGACACCTTCATCCCGACCGTCGCCAAGCGCGGCGCCGCGATCATCGAGGCCCGTGGCGCGTCCTCCGCCGCCTCCGCCGCGAACGCGGCCATCGACCACGTGCACACCTGGGTCAACGGCACCGCCGCCGGTGACTGGACGTCGATGGGTATCCCGTCGGACGGCTCCTACGGCGTTCCCGAGGGCATCATCTCGTCGTTCCCGGTCACCACGGAGAACGGCACGTACAAGATCGTCCAGGGCCTGGACATCAACGAGTTCTCCCGTGCGCGCATCGACGCGTCGGTGAAGGAGCTCACCGAGGAGCGCGACGCGGTCCGCGAGCTCGGCCTCATCTGATCCACCCCCCGTTCGCGGGTACGCAGACGCCCCCGGCAGCCGCTCGGCTGCCGGGGGCGCGGCGTATCCCGTACTCCTGGGGTCTCTCGTCCGGCTCAGGCCTTGCGCAGCTCGTCCGCGATCCCGCGTACGGCGGCCATGGCCCTGCGCTGGAGCCCCGGGCCGAAGGTGATCCGGGCGGCGCCCAGCTCCCCGAGCCGGCGCGGGCCAGGACCGTCCGGCCGGGAGAGCGCGTTGAGCGGTCCGGCCACGGCGGCGGCCAGCCGGGGGAGCGACTCGGCCGGGGCGCCGATCGGGTAGACGCAGTCCGCGCCCGCGGCCACGTACAGCTGCGCGCGGCGCAGGGTCTCCGCCTCCTGGTCCGTACCGGCCGGGACGCCGCGCACGTAGGTGTCGACACGCGCGTTGACGAAGAGCGCGTCCCCGGCGACCGCACGCACCTCCGCCAGCCGGTCCGCCTGCCGGTCCGGCTCCATCAGGACACCGTCCACCGAGTCCTCCAGGTTGCAGCCGACCGCCCCGGTGGCGAGCAGCCGTTCCACCAGCTCCTTCGGCGCCAGCCCGTACCCCGCCTCGATGTCCGCCGACACGGGGACGGCGACGGTGCGGGCGATCCGCGCCACCGCCGCGAACATCTCCTCCGCGGGCGTCTCCCCGTCCTCGTACCCGAGCGACGCCGCGACGCCCGCGCTCGGTGTGGCCAGGGCCGGGAACCCGGCGTCCGCGAAGACCCGGGCGCTGGCGGCGTCCCACGGGCCGGGCAGGACCAGGGGGTCGCCGGGGGTGCGGCCGTGGTGCAGAGCGCGGAGGTCGGAAGCGGTCATCGCGGTGACTCCTGACGGACGGAGAGCGGGGGAGGGAGGGGGCCGGGGGAGACCGCGGTCAGCGGTGGTCGCCCGGGGTGTAGTGGCCCGGGACCATCCGGGTGGACACGGCGAACCGGTTCCAGGAGTTGATGGTGATGATCGCGGCGATGAGGTGAGCGAGCTCGGCCTGGTCGAAGTGCTTGGCGGCCTTCTCGTACACCTCGTCCGGAACGAAACCGTCGGTCAGGACGGTCACGGCCTCGGTCAGCTCGATCGCCGCGATCTCCTTCGGCGTGTAGAAGTGCTGCGACTCCTCCCAGGCGCTGAGCTGCACGATCCGCTGGATGGACTCGCCCGCCGCCAGTGCGTCCTTGGTGTGCATGTCGAGGCAGAACGCGCAGTGGTTGAGCTGCGAGGACCGGATCTTGACCAGCTCGGCCACGACCGGGTCGAGCCCCTTGCGGGACGCGGCCTCCAGGCGGGCCATCGCCTTGTAGACGTCGGGGGCGTGCTCGGCCCACTGCATGCGGGGCGTGTGCTCGGCGGTGTACTCGGACGGTGCGTGGTGGTGCTCGTTCGTGGTCATGCATACGACGCTACGCGCGGGGTGGCGCAGCGGTATGGTCCATTTTCATGACGGATACCTGGGCCACTTTCGGCGCCGACCTGCACATTGACCCGACCGGCGCAACCGGACTGCGGGCAGGGCTCATGGACGCCCTGCGCGAGGCGGCCCGGACCGGACGGCTGGCACCGGGCACCCGGCTGCCGTCGTCCCGCACCCTCGCGGCCGACCTCGGCATCGCCCGCAACACCGTCGCGGACGCCTACGCGGAACTGGTCGCCGAGGGCTGGCTCACCGCCCGCCAGGGCTCCGGCACCCGGGTCGCCCGGCGCGCGGAGCCGCGCCGCGCGGCGACCAGGGCGCCGCGCTCCCGGCCGCCCCGCACCAGCCCCGCCTACAGCCTGATGCCCGGCTCGCCCGACCTGTCGACGTTCCCGCGCGCCGAATGGCTCAAGGCCGCCCGCCGCGCACTCACCGCGGCGCCCAACGACGCCCTCGGCTACGGCGATCCACGTGGCCGCGTCGAACTGCGCACCGTGCTGGCCGACTACCTGTCACGGGCCAGAGGCGTGTACGCGGACCCCGATCGCATCGTCATCTGCTCCGGCTTCGTCCACGGACTGATGATGATGGGAAAGGTGCTGCGGGAGCGCCGCGTGCGGGAGGTGGCCGTCGAGTCGTACGGACTCGACGTGCACACCCGACTGCTCACCGAGGCCGGGCTGCGCATCCCCTGCCTGCCGCTCGACGAACTCGGCTCCAGGACCGGCGAACTACCCGCGCTGCGGGGCGCGGGCGCGGTGCTGCTGACACCCGCGCACCAGTTCCCGACCGGCGTGCCGCTCCACCCCGACCGGCGTGCCGCCGCCGTCGACTGGGCCCGGAGCACGGGCGGCCTGATCCTGGAGGACGACTACGACGGCGAGTTCCGCTACGACCGCCAGCCGGTCGGCGCCCTCCAGGGACTGGACCCGGAACACGTCGTGTACTTCGGCACGGCCAGCAAGTCCCTGGCGCCGGGGCTGCGGCTGGGCTGGATGGTGGTCCCGCAGACGCTGGTGGGCGAGGTGACCGCGGCCAAGGGGCTGAGCGACTGGGCGTCCAGCGCGCTGGACCAGCTGACGCTCGCGGAGTTCATCGCCTCCGGCGCGTACGACCGGCATGTGCGCTCCATGCGGCTGCGCTACCGCCGACGCCGCGACCAGCTCGTCGCGGCGCTGGCGGAACGGGCCCCGTCCATCAGGATCAGCGGGATCGCCGCCGGCCTGCACGCCGTACTCGAACTCCCGGAGGGCAGCGAAGCGGACGTCGTCCGCTCTGCGGCCTGGCAGGGACTGGCGGTGGAAGGGCTGTCCTTCTTCCGCCACCCGGACGCCGAGGTGCGCCGCGAGGCGCTGGTCATCGGCTACGGAACCCCGACCGACAGCGCCTGGACGGGCACACTGGACGCGCTCGTACGGGTGCTGCCGTGAGGCGAAGCGCGCGGGGGTGCCGACCGGCGCCATCGCGGCACCCGGGCTCGACCGGACGCGCCGTACGGCGAGTGTCACCAGCAGCCCGGCGACGGGGTCGACCAGGGTGAACGCGTCGGGACTCCCGGATTCCAGCCGCGCCATCGCCTCGTTCTGCTGCTCATGATCCTCGGCCCAAGCTCGGAGCCCGTCCCGCACGGTGGAGCTCCGGAGGACGGCCGCCCGTACGCCCGCCCCCTCGGCCCGCCCCGAGCCGGATGGAGCACCGGGCCCCTCCGCGAGCCGAACCGCCTGCCGCCGTAGCCACCGGAGGGCGAGCCGGCGATTGCGCACCACGACCTCGCCCAGCGAAACGGCACGCTGCCCGTCGGTCACGGTGATCTCCGCCCCGTAGCCCGTACCGGTCATGCGGCGCTCTCCCGCTCGGCCTTCAGAATCGCGGCCGCCGCTTCGACGGCGGCCGTGAGCACCTCAAGCCCGGCCGCCTCGGCCTCGCGCTCGCTGACGCGCCGCTCGATCGCGGCATCCAGCGCGGCGAAGAACTGTGCGTAGGACTCCGGGTCCGGGCGGACACGATCGCCCACCGGGGGCAGCGCGCTCGCATGATCAGGGACGCGCTTCACGACGGCTCCCGGTGCTCGGCGGGCGCTGCGTGTTCCCCGTGCTCGGCCGCCCGGTGCCGCCTGCGCAGCACCCGGCAGTCGGTCGCCCGGCTCTCGTCCCGCTGGCTCCGGGCCACGGCTTCGGCCAGCTCGAACTCCTGGCAGACCCGGCACTCGGCGTACTCGGCGGGTTCGGCGGGCTTGGCGGCGCTGTTGTCGCGGGCGGTCATGCCACGTCCCCCCGGCTCCTGGCGTTCTCGTACGCGGTACGCGCGCGGAGCCGCTCGTCGCGGGTGGCGGGCCGGACGTACTCGGGAACGGCTTCCCACTCGGAACCCCCGCCGACCGGCCGCAGCGACCAGTAGGGACCTGCGACGCCCCGGAACTCCCCGACGCGGTCGTTACGGCCCCGGTCCACCACGAGTGCCCCGGCGGGCGGGAGTTGGACGCGCTTCTGCTCAGGCATCGCCGCACCTCTCTGTAGTCATTCCACTACCAAGGGCGTTCAGAGTGACCTAGAGTCAGGAGCTGTTCAACCTGTCAGTCATGAACGAAAGACTGGTGATGTCCCCTTGAATCGCAAGGAATTGAACCCGGACAGCAGTCCGCAGGCTGCCTTCGGGGCGCGTATCCGCCGTGCACGCGAGGCTCACGGATGGAAGCAGGAAGAGCTGGGCGATCGGATGGGGTACTCCGCTACGCACATCTCGGCCGTGGAAGTTGGTCGCAAGATGCCGACTCTCCGCTTTTCGCGCAGTGCGGACCTAGTGTTCGGCACCGCAGAAACCGCTGACACGTTCGAAAGTCTGTGGCGCGAGATGCGACTCGGGTCCCTCTTGGAGGGCTTCCCGCAGTACGTGGGGCATGAGGGACGAGCCGTGGAGATCCGGCTCTACAACATTGGCATCATCCCGGGGCTTTTGCAGACGCCGGAGTATGCACGGGTGTTGGCGGAGAGCGCCGTGCGGCGAGGAGCGATCACGCCCGAACAGGCTGAGGAACGAATCTCTTTCCTGGCGGAACGACAGGCGGCACTGGCGCGGCTCCGGCCACCCATGGTGTTCGTCATCCTGGACGAAAGCTGTATCCGTCGACCCATCGGCGGGGCCACTGTGATGGACGCCCAGTTGGCGCACCTCATTGAGTTCGCGGCACAGCCGAACGCTCTGCTCCAGGTGGCGCCGTACGAGATTGGCGAGCGCCGCACCCTCAACCTGCCCATCAACCTGCTGACGTTGTCGGATCGGTCCGTGCTCTGTTACGCGGAGTCTCAGGCCCAGGGACACCTGGACCGGGAACCTACTTCCGTGATGCCCATGTTGACGGCCTACCATCAGCTACAGGGCGAATCGCTGTCACCAGCGGCGTCCATGTCCATGATCAGTGAGTTGCGAAAGGGCATCACGTGACGACCGAATCCCCCCGTTGGTTCAAGTCCTCGTACAGTGACAACGGCGGCGACTGCGTCGAGGTAGCCGTCAACCTCGCCGCCGCGCATGGCGTCGTCCCGGTCCGTGACTCGAAGAACGTGAGCGGCCCTGCGCTGAACGTGCTCACCGGTTCGTTCGCCGCCTTCGTGGCGGGTGTGAAGGCCGGAGAGTTCGCCGGGATCTGAGAGGCGCAGGCGGTACCGCCCCACTGTGCGCCGCATGGTGGGGCCATGGCCGAGCGGTAGGAAAGGAATCTCGTGAAGATGACCACGACCGTTCTCCCCCAGTGGTTCACGTCCTCATACAGCTCGAACGGCGGCGACTGCGTCGAGGTAGCCGTCAATCTCGTCGCCGCGCATGGCGTCGTCCCGGTCCGTGACTCGAAGAACGTGAGCGGCCCCGCGCTGAACGTGCCCACGGGCTCGTTCGCCGCCTTCGTGGCGGGCGTGAAGGCCGGAGAGTTCGGCAGCGTCTGACCGGCGGAGGCCGGGCCATGCTGCTCACGGACTACGACGCGGAGGCGGACGTCCGCCGATGAACGAGCTGAAGGATACGAGCGGGGTCGCAGGGCTCGGTGACGACTGGTGCGACACGAGCGAGGGCTGCGACCTGGACCACACGGCGCTGTCGCGCGAGCTCAGGACCGAGGTGCACTCCGCGCATCCGTTCTTCGGGGCGGCGCTGGAGGTGATCGCGCATCGGCGGTCGAACGACGACGTGCTCTGCCACCATCTCGATACACCCGCTCGCTACTCGATTCTCCATCTCACATGGTCGAGATCCGAAGAGATCGGGAGCTGCCCCACGATCGACGCGGACGGGGAGTGGTCGCACATCGTCGCCTACGAGAACGGTGTCGACGCAGCTCTCAGCGCGGCGGAAGCGCTCGAACAGGACGGTATCCGCGCACCGATGGGGCCAGCAGGCACCGCATCG
>CBRG010000075.1 GCA_000470535.1 Streptomyces sp. AW19M42 | reverse complement strand
CCCCCCGCCGCCCCCCCCCGCCTCGACCGCGCCGCGCCGGGCGGCGGCCACCGGGTCGGAACCCGACAGGTGGGCGGCGAGGAGGGCGGCGTGGTAGGCGTCCCCGGCGCCGGCCGTGGTGACCACCCCGCCCGCCGGGACGACCGCGGGGGTGTGCACGGGCAGTCCGCGGGCCGGCGCCGTCCAGCTCCCGCCGGCTCCGGCGGTCACCGACACCAGCTGGGCCCCGGTGGTGGCCGCCAGAGCCCGGCAGGCCTCGGCGGCGTCCGGCAGCCCGGTGTGGGTACGGGCCCATTCGTCGGAGACGACCAGCACCTCGGCGTAGCGCACGAGGTGCTCCGCGCCCTGGGCGACGTCGCCGCGCCCGATGTTCAGCGACACCGTCCGGCCGGCGGCGCGGGCCGCCGCGCACAGGCGCGCCGCGGCCTCCGGGAAGCGCCCGTTGACGTGGACGGCGCCGGCCCCCGCGACCAGCTCGTCCACGGCAGTCCGGTCCAGGACCAGGGCGTCCTCCAGCTCCTTGGGCAGGTGCCAGAGCAGGGTGCGGGCGGGCGACCGGTCCGTGGCCGTCGGCGTCTCCAGGACCATGCAGGTCGCGGTGCCGGCGCCGGCCACCGTGACGTGCCGGGTGTCCACGCCGGCTTCGGCGAGCCCGTCGAGCAGGAAGCGCCCCAGTTGGTCGTCGCCCACCACCCCGGCCAGCGAGGCCTCGAAACCGAGGCGTCGCAGGGTGGTGAGCACGTTCGCGGTTGCCCCGCCGACCCGCAGGTCCACCGAGCCGACCCGGGGGTCGGTCTCGGGGCCGGGCAGCTCGGAACAGCGGACCATCAGGTCGGCCATCACCAGACCCAGACCCACGACCCGGCGGGAGGTCACTTGTCCACCTCGACGACCGGCAGGCCCCGGCGGGACAGGCCGAGGGACTGCCGGTCCTCGGGGGCCTCGTAGAAGAGCTTGCCGATGTTGTTGATCCGCCGGACCCCGGCGGCGGTGAGGCGCAGCAGCGTGCCGTCGCGCCGGATCAGGCCCTGGTCAAGCAGCTGCGCGAGCTCGGGGCCGAAGACGGTGTCGACGCCGACGCCGTACTGACGGCGGAACCGCTCGGTGTCGAACGGGTCCATCCGCAGGCCGAACATCATGGTGCGGCGCATCCGGGCGGCGATGTCGAGCACCGCGCCGGCCGTGGTGGCCGCCCCGGTGGCGTTCGCCTGCTTGATGTAGTCACCGATGGAGTACGAGTTGATGGTGTGCCGGCCGTCCATGTACGTCACCGCGCTCGGCCCGAGCCCGACCCACTCGCCGTCCTCCCACTGGAGTTCGGTGTAGCGGCAGCGCGGTGTGCCGCGCCGGACGAAGTCGAAGACGTTGTAGTGGTCGAAGCCGTTCTCCTCGAAGATCTCGCACGCGGCGGCGAACATCTCCTCCTCGATGGCCTCGGACGGCAGCTCCAGCTCGCCCGCCTGCAGCCGCGACCACAGCACGGTGGCCTCGCGGATCCACAGCGGGTACAGGCTGACGTGGGCCGGGCCGCAGGCCAGCGCCTGCCGGACGGACTCCTGGACGTCCGCCACCGTCTGCCCCGGGAGGCGGTAGATCAGGTCGAGGTTGATGTTCTCGAAGCCCGCCTCCCGCGCCAGACGCAGGGCCTCCCGTGCTTCGGCGCCGGTGTGGTCGCGGCCGATCTCCTTGAGGACGGCGTCGTTGAAGGACTGGACGCCGATGCTCAGCCGGTTGCCGCCGGCGGCCCGGAACATCGCCAGCTTCTCGGCGCTGAGCGAGGCCGGGCTCCACTCCATGCTGAACTCGCAGTCCGAGGTCAGCTCGAAGGAGTCGTTGATCAGGTCGAGCAGGCGCTGCAGCTGACGGGGCTCCAGCAGCGACGGGGTGCCGCCGCCGATGAACACGACGTCCAGCGGCCGTTCGGCGGCCAGCGGCCGCGCCCGGACGGTCGTGATCTCGCGCTCCATGGCGTCGAGGAAGTCGTCCATCTCGTCGCGCAGGTCGTCGCCGACCCGCACCTTGTACTTGCAGAAGTGGCAACGGTGGGCGCAGTACGGGACGTGCGCGTACAGACCCATGGTGGGGCGCGACCAGGCCTGTTCGGCTCCCAGGGAGCCGATCCGGGCCGGGTACCAGCGGACGTAGTCGCGCTCGATCTCTTCCAGTTCGGTCTCGTTCATCGTGCCACCCCTGTTCCTCCGAGAGTTTCAACGGTCGCCGGTGTGCCGAACCGGGTGGTGCGGACCGACTCCAGCGGGAGTCCCGCCCGGCCCGCGGCGGTGGTGATCCGCTCCTGCAGGACCCGGTCGTCGTGCCGGGTCCGGTCGTACAGCCCGTAGACCAGCGGGCCGGTCGAGCTCAGTCCGCCGCCGACCGCCCCGGCGGCGGTGAGGATGTCCACCAGCCGCCGCCAGGAACGCAGTTCGGGCCGGTCCCAGTGCCGCCGCTTCCAGCCGACGTCCTGCAGGGCGGTCAAGGCGCTTCCGAACGCGGGGAGGTCCTGCTCCACCAGCGCGGGGAGCAGCCCCATCAGCACGGTGTGGCTGACCTCGTGCACCTCGGGGAGCGGCACCGGGGTGTTCGCGGCCATGAACTCCCGCTCAGCCGCGCCCTCCAGCCCCGACAGCCCCTTCGGCACGGCCAGCACGACGCCCCAGTGCTCCGGCGGGTGGCCGGCGTACAGCACCGGGGGGAGCGAGGCCCCGGTGGCGGCCGTCGCCTCGGCGAACCGGCTGGGTGCGAAGGCCGCCTTGTGCCGGCGCAGGTGCCCGCCGTCGACCAGCAGGCCGCCGCGCCGGAACGCGTGCACCCCGATGCCCGAGGTGCCGCCGCGCCCGGACAGTGCCACCAGCTCGGGGTGCGCGAGCACGCGTCCGTTCAAGCCGGCCAGGCCGTCGAGCACGGCCAGCCTCAGCTGCGTGCCCGAGCCGAAGCCCTGGTGCGCCGGGATGCCGGAGAGCAGGTGCACGCGCACCGTGTCCTTCACCCCGAGCGCGGCTGCCGCCCGGGTGACCTCGGCGGCCAGCGCGGCGTGCTCGGCGGCGGTGCCGCCGGTGCAGTCGAGCCGGTCGGCCCGGACGAGCCGCAGCCGCAGCCGCGGCTCGTCCAGCGCGAACCCCACGCTCCCGTCGAGGCGTTCACCGGAGCCGTTCATCTCGATCAGGGTGACGTGCACCCGGGCCGGGGCCGAGATCTCGACCGCGGCCGGATGCGCGTCCTCAGCCGAGGTCGAGGACATCCGCGTACCCCTGGAGGTCCAGGTAGCCGTGCCCGCTCAGGCAGATGGCGATGTTCTTCGGCCGGTCGCCCGCCGGGGTGTTGCGCACCTCCTCGATCGCGGCGAGGATCGCGTGCGAGCTCTCCGGAGCGGGCAGCACGCCCTCCGTCCGCAGGAAGATCCGGCCGGCCTCGAAGACGTCCTGCTGGTCGAACGAGCGGGGCGTGACGAGCCCGTTCTTGACCAGGCTCGACAGGATCGGCGTCTTGCCGTGGTAGCGCAGACCGCCCGAGTGGATCGGCGGCGGCACGAAGTCGCTGCCCAGGGTGTACATCGGGATGCGCGGGGTCTGGCGCTCGTAGTCGGCCCAGTCGTACCGGAACTCGCCCTTGGTGAGGGTGGGCACGGACGACGGCTCGGCGGCGATGCAGAGCGGGGCGTCGTCGCCGGTGACGAACGGTGCCACGAAGCCGGTGAAGTTGCTGCCGCCGCCGACGCAGCCGACCAGCACGTCCGCGGAGACGCCCGCCTGCGTCAGCTGGGCCTGGGTCTCCAGGCCGATGACGGTCTGGTGCAGCGCCGCGTAGTAGGACATGCAGCCGAGCGCCAGCCGGTGGGAGGGCTCGCTGCGGACCAGCTCGATCGCCTCGGCCATACCGATGCCCAGGCTGCCGGGGCTGTTCGGGTCGCTCTCGAGGACGCCGCGTCCGGTGGCCGTCAGCGGGCTCGGCGAGGAGATCACCTCGGCACCCAGCATCCGCATCAGGTTCCGCCGGTAGGGCTTCTCCTCGAAGCTCTTGCGGACCATGTAGACCTTCAGCTTGAGCCCGAAGGTAGCGCAGGCGAGGGCCAGCGCCGTGCCCCACTGCCCGGCCCCGGTGTCGGTGACCAGCGTCTCGACACCGTCCTGGGCCGCGTAGTAGGCCTGCGCGAGCGCGGTGTTGAACTTGTGGCTGCCGCCCGGGTTGAGGTCCTCACGCTTGTAGAAGATCCGGTGCGGGGTGTCGAGGTACTCCTCAAGACCCCGGGCGCGGACCAGCGGCGAGGGACGGAACCGCTCGTAGGCCGCGAGCACCGGGGCCGGCACGTCGATCCACGAGTCGGTTGCGTAGTGTCCCTTGAGGAGTTCGATCTTCAGACACTCGGTGGGCCACAGCCAGTCGAAGTCCTCCTCCTCGGCGACCCGGTCCTCCTTCGGGTGGAGGTGCGGCTCGATGTCGTAGGGCAGATCGACGGCCAGGTTGTACCAGCGCTTCGGCAGCTCCTCCTCCGAGAGGATGAAACGGTTCTGCGAAAGCTTGTTGGTGGTGGTTGTCACCGGTGTTCCCCTCAAGTTCTCCGACCGGCGCCAGTGCGCGAGGTCGACGCGATTCGGATCGCGGCAGGCCACGTGCGGACGTCGCACCTGGTCACTGCCGGAGAGAGAGATGCTGCGGCAACGGCGCAGCCATGCTGTGCGGACGAGCCCAACGGCCCTGGCAGCCGGCATGGTTCGAGCCCGGTGGCCTGCACCGGTCTGCCGGGGTTCCGTGTCTGGGCTGAGCTCATGGTCGAGCAGCCTGCCACCCGCCCCGATCGGCCAGCAATAGGACCTAGGTCCTACCGGAACCGTAAACCAGCGGCGCTCCGGGGTCTCGCCGCATCGGCGCGGTCTCGCGGACTCCCTGTCGCGCACCGGCCCCAGGCGGGAGACTGGTACTCCACCGGGCGGTAACCGAGGGGGACATATGCGGATGCGGGACAGCCACCGGGCGGACGTCGAAGGGCTGTTGGTGCGGGCCGTGGAGGAGGAGGCGCGGCGCACCGGAGGGCGGACGGATTCCGGTGTGCTGATGACGCGGGCGCGGGGCGCCCTGGAGTCCATGGCGGCGGGTGCGGCCGAGGAGTACGCCTCGTACGTCCAGGCCCTCGACGCCGCGGCGGCCGGAAAGCAGACGTTCGACAAGGCGGCGCTCGGCACGCCACTGCTGGTCACCGGAGTTGCCGCGGCAGCCGCCTTCGGCGCGGATCTGGCGCTCGGCACCGCCTCCGGCCTGGCGCTCGGCGCCGGGGCCGTCGTCGCGGTCGCGGGCGCCACCACCGCCGTCGCCAAGGTCACCGCCTCGCACTGGCCGGCCGCCTCCCGCCGGGCCGGAGCCCTCGGACAGCCGGGCGGGACCGAGCAGTTGCGGTTGCAGTGGCTGACTGCGCTGGAGGTACGCGGCATCCGGCCGTTCCTCGACCAGCAGCGGATGCTGACCGCCTCGTCCCGCACCCCTGCGAAGAAGGCCGCCGCCGCACAGGCCCGCACCGCCCCGGCCCTGCGCGGCGGGGACCGCAGCGCGGCGGCGCGCATGCGCTCGCTCCTTGAGCAGTCGTTCAGCCATCTTCCGTCCGCGGAGAGCCGGTTCGCCGGGCGCCGGGCCGAACTCGCCCGGATCGGCCAGTGGGTGCACGCGGCCCGTGCGTCCACGGAGACGAAGCCCACCGTGGTCGTCCTGCACGGTCCGCCGGGCGCCGGGCGCACCACGCTGGCGGTACGGGCGGCCCACGATCTGAAGGACCAGTTCCGGGGCGCGTGCGTGGTGGACCTGCGCGGTGGCGCGGACGGCGAGCCGCCGCTGCCGACCCGTGACGCGCTGCTCCACCTGTTGAACCGGCTGGGCGCGCCGCGCGAGCAGTTGCTGTTCCGGGACGGGGGCTCCGCCGGCCGCTCCGCGGGTTCCTCCGCGGAGCAGCAGGTGCGCCGGCTCGGCGAGTTGTACCACCGGCATCTGACCGGGACGCCGGTGACGATCGTCCTCGACGACGCCAGTGACGTGGAGCAGGTCCGCACGCTGATCCCGGAGCGTTCCGACAGCCTGGTCCTGGTCACCGCCCGCGCGCCGCTCGACCTGCCCGGGTCCCTCCAGGCGTGGGTGCATCAGCTGGAGGTCGGGGCGCTGGACCCGGCGGGCGCGGAGGAGTTGCTGCGCGGGGCGTCCCAGGAGGAGGGCCGGGGGCCGTACGACTACCCGTCCAGCGAGGCGATCACCGAACTGTGCGGCGGGCTGCCGCTGGCCCTGCGGATCGCGGGTTCCTCGCTCGGGGAACGCACTCCGAGCGCCCTGGCCGCGGATCTGGCCGCGTACGGCCCGGTGACACCGGTCGAGCGGGCGCTGTGGCTGCGGTACACCGACCAGTCCGAGCCGGCGCGGCGGCTGCTGCGGCGGCTCGCGCTGGCCGGGCGGGCCAGTCTGGGCGCCGCGGCGGCCGCCGCGCTGCTGTCGGCCGACGAGCAGGAAGCCCAGCGGCTGCTGACCGCCCTGTCCGGGGCCGGGCTGCTGGACCACGTACGCGGTTCTCGCTATCGGCTGCACGACCTCGTACGGGGCTTCGCCCTGGCCCGGCTGCTCGACGAGGAGGAGCCGGCCGAGCGCACGGCCGCGCAGGAACGGCTGATCGTGAACTACGCGGAGCTGGCCGGTGCGGTGATCCGGATGGTGGACGGCAAGATGTCCACCAGGGCCGGGCGGTTCGGCTCGCACGGCTTCACCTCACTCGACGCGGCGCTGCGCTGGCTGGACGAGGAGTCGAGCTTCATCACCTCCGCGCTGCGGCACGCCGAGGGCGTCGACCAGGCGGCGGTGCTCGATCTGCTGGGCGCGCTGTGCGACTACTGCCTGCTGCGCGGCGACCTCTACCGGCTTGGCGAGATCAGCGAGTTGACGCAGGCGGTCGACCAGGGGCTGCTGGAGCGGTCGGTGCAGTGGCGGACCGGGATCGCGGCCCGTCAGCTGGGCGAGCTGGACAAGGCACGCACCACGCTGTCCTCCGTCGTCGGCCTGTACCGCGAGGCGCAGAACGACTCGGGCACGGCGCTGGCGCTCTGTTCGCTCGGCATCACCCTGCATCACCAGGGCAACCTGACCGAGGCGGCGGCCCGGCTGCGGGAGGCGCTCGAACTGCAGACCTCCCAGGACCAGTCCGCCGACCGGGCCTGGTCGATGCACGCGCTGGCCGCGGTGGAGCGCGACCGGGCGCACCCGGCCGAGGCGCTGGCGCTCCTGGACACGGCACTGATCCTGCACCGCGAGGGCGAGTCGCTGCACGGGGAGGCGTGGACGCAGTTCCAGCTGGGCCAGGTGCACCTGCGGATGGGCGATGTGGAGCGGGCCGAGCTCGCGCTGCGTACGGCTCTCGATCTGTACGGGCGCACCCGTGACGAGCGCGGCGAGGCCTGGGCGCTGACCCAGCTGGCCCGCGCCCGGCTGCTGGACGGCGATCCGGTCCCCGCGGTCGAGCAGCTGAACGCCTCGTTGTCCCGGCACCGCGACAACGAGGACGCGCGGGGCGAGGCCTGGACGCTCTACTACCTGGGCCAGGCCCTGGAGGAGACCGGCGAGACCGATCAGGCGGTACGGCAGCTGGAGCGGTCGCGCACGATGTTCTCCCGGATGCGGGACGTGTACGGGCTGGCGTGCGCCCGGCACCACTCGGGCCGGGTCACCCGCGACCAGCGGGCCGCGCAGACGGGCAACCTGCGCAACTCCGGATTCGCCCGCCAGCTCCTGGTGGACGCGCGGGCCGACTTCCGGCGGATCGGGGTCGCCCACGGGGAGGCCTGGACGTGTCTGGAGCTGGCCCTGATCGACGCGGGCAACCACCGCGCGCCGCAGGCGCTGGACCTGTGCGGCGAGGCGGCCGGGCTGTTCGACTCGTACGGCGACGCACGCGGCGCCGACTGGGCCCGCTTCCTGCGGTGCACGCTGCTGCCGTACGCCTCGCCGGGCGGCATCGAGGTGGGCACGGTGGTGGCCCAGCAGGAGCTCGCCGACCTGGTCGCGGCCGGCCACCCGACCAGGGACGGCAAGCTGGAGGACTGCGCGGAGGCGTTCCGGGTGGTCCTGAACCGCGGGGTGGACCTGGAGGACGGCTGGCAGGCCTGGCGCCTGGGCCTGACCCCGACCCGCCACGCCCGAGAGATCATGGGCGTCCCGACCCCACCCCACTGAGACCCACCAGCCCAAACCAGCCCGAACCGGCCAAACCCAGCCCGCCCGGCGATTGAGGGCATCCTCCCACCCCGCCGAGCGGCAACCTTTCAGCCCAAACCGGCCAGCCCAACCCGGCCAAACCCAGCCCGCCCGGCGATTGAGGGCACAATCCAGCCCGTCCGGCGCTTGAGGACGCCCAGCCCGCCCGGCGCCCGGGTGCGGAGCGGTCACCGGCCTCCGGTACCGCGCCGCCCCCGCCCCACTACTTCCGCTTCGCGGAACCCGAGGCACCGGACGCCTGCGGCGTCCCCGGTGCCTCCGGAGCCTCCTCGAAGTCAACCTTCCCCATGTGCCGGTTCATGGACTTCATCAACGCCCACACGCCCACCGCGAGCGCGGCGAAGACGATGAAGCCGAGGACCCCGGGGGTCACCTTGTTCTTGTCCAGTTCCTCGGCGAGCGGGACGAGGTGCGGCAGTGCCTGAGTCGCGTACATATCAGGCATTGTCGCGGATGCCCGCGAAGAGGTCGCTCTCGGGGAGGGAGGTATCGACGAGAGACTTCGCCAGCTCGTACTCCTCGGTCGGCCAGACCTCCCGCTGGATGTCCATCGGAACCCGGAACCAGCCACCGTCCGGATCGATCTGCGTCGCGTGCGCGATCAGCGCCTTGTCGCGGATCTCGTAGAAGTCCGCGCACGGAACATGCGTGGTCAGCGTGCGTTCGGCGCGCTCGAACTCCTTCCAGCGCTGCAGCCAGTCCGCGTACGGGGACTCCAGGCCGCGGGCCAGCAGCGCCTCGTGCAGGGCCACCGTGCGCGGCTTGTTGAAACCCTGGTTGTAGTAGAGCTTCTGTGGCGCCCAGACCGGGCCGAACTCCGCCTCGGGGAACCTCTCGGCGTCGGCCGCGCCCTCGAAGGCGATCATCGAGACCGTGTGGGTCATGATGTGATCGGGGTGCGGGTAGCCCCCGTTCTCGTCGTACGTGGTGATGACCTGCGGCCGGAACGCGCGGATCTTCGCGACGAGACGCCCCGCCGCGGTCTCCTCGTCCTCCAGCGCGAAGCAGCCCTCGGGCAGCGGCGGCAGCGGGTCGCCCTCGGGCAGTCCGGAGTCGACGAAGCCGAGCCACTCCTGCTTGACGCCCAGGATCTCGCGGGCCTCGTCCATCTCCTTCCTGCGCACCTCGTGGATGTTCTCCTCGATGTACGCGTCGCCCTGGAGTTTCGGGTTGAGGATGGAGCCGCGCTCACCGCCCGTGCAGGTCACCACCAGCACGTCCACCCCCTCGGACACGTACTTGGCCATGGTGGCCGCGCCCTTGCTCGACTCGTCGTCGGGGTGGGCGTGCACGGCCATCAGTCGAAGCTGCTCAGTCAAGACTCGTTCCTCAGTGATCGGTCGCCATCAGGTCGCCGTCCCGCAGGGACGTCGGTGTGGGGTGACGGTCGGGTGGCGGGTGGAGGCTTCTATAGTGACCGAACCGGGGGGCGGAAAATTCCTTCGATCCCCGGCACGGGAGGAACGATCATGACTGCGGTGCGCGAGGCGCCCCCCGAGAACCGCTACGGCCGCTCCGCGGACCAGCGTGCGGACCGCAAACTGAAGATCATCGGCTCGGTGCTGGGCGTCGCCCTGCTCGGTGTGATCGGCTGGATCGGCTACGACTACGTCTCTGGCCAGGGGATCAGCGCCGAGGTGATCAAGTTCAAGGTCGTCTCGGACGACCGGGTCGAGGTGCATCTGGAGGTCCGCAAGGACCAGGATGCCAAGGGTTACTGCACGATCCGCTCGCAGCGCGAGGACGGCACCGACGTCGCCCGCAAGGACTTCCGTTTCGACGAGGACACCGACCGGATCGACCGCGTCCTCTCGCTGCGTACGACGTCCAGGGCGACCAGCGTCGAGCTGCTGGGCTGCACGGACGACGACGGGGCGTCGCGTTGACCGCCGCACGCACGCCCTGACCCGCTCTTGACATCGCTGACCTGCGGTTCGACAGGATCAGTCAGTTACCTTCTCCCCCTTTTCCCGGTGAATTGTTAGGCTCGTGGTTTCGCCCACCCATGGAAGCGCATGCTTCGGGGTAGGGCGATGCTTTGTATTCCCAGTACCGACGAGGAGCACCCTGTGACCCAGACCAGCGAAAACGTCACCTGGCTCACGCAGGAGGCGTACAACCAGCTCAAGGCCGAGCTGGAGTACCTGTCTGGTCCCGCGCGCACGGAGATCGCCGTAAAGATCGCGGCGGCCCGTGAGGAGGGGGACCTGCGTGAGAACGGCGGGTACCACGCGGCCAAGGAGGAGCAGGGCAAGATGGAGCTCCGGGTGCGCCAGCTGACCCAGCTCCTGGAACACGCGAAGGTCGGCGAGGCGCCGGCCGACGACGGTGTGGTCGAGCCCGGCATGGTCGTGACGATCGCTTTCGACGGCGACGACGACGACACGACGACCTTCCTCCTGGCCTCCCGCGAGTACGCGAGCGCGGACATCGAGACGTACTCCCCGCAGTCCCCGCTCGGGGTCGGCGTGAACGGCAAGAAGATGGGCGAGACCGCGGACTACGAGCTGCCGAACGGCAAGACCGCGACGGTGAAGATCCTTTCGGCGAAGCCGTACTCCGGCTGATCCGCACGGCTCGGCAAGCGCACAGCTCGGCAGAGCGCAGAGAGAGCCCCGGCCGCGGTCGGCCGGGGCTCTCTCGCTTACTGGGCCGTCAGACGGCGACCGAGCGGTACTTGCGCACGGCCAGGGTCCGGAAGAACAGGATGATCAGCACGGACCAGATGAGGGACGCCCAGATGGGGTGTTCCATCGGCCAGGCGCCCGTCACGGATTTCGGCACGCCCTCGATCGTGTTGCCGAACAGTTCGCGGGCCGCGGCCACCGTGGCACTGAACGGGTTCCACTCCGCGACGTACTGCAGGAACCTCGGCATGCCGTTGACCGGCACGAACGCGTTCGAGATGAAGGTCAGCGGGAACAGCCAGATCAGGCCGCCCGAGGTGGCCGCCTCCGGGGTGCGGACGGAGAGGCCGATCAGTGCGCCGATCCAGGTGAACGCGTAACCGAGCAGCAGGAGCAGGCCGAAGCCCGCGAGCACCTCACCGATGTTCTCGTGGGTGCGCCAGCCCACGAGCAGAGCGACGGCCGCGAGTACCGCGAGTGTGATGGCCGTCTGCACCAGGTCGGCCAGTGTGCGCCCGGTCAGCACGGCGCCCCGCGCCATGGGCAGCGACCTGAACCGGTCGATGAGCCCCTTGTGCATGTCGTCCGCGATGCCGGCACCGGCGCCCGCGGTGGCGAAGGTGACGGTCTGCGCGAAGATGCCGGCCATCAGGAATTCCTTGTAGGCACCGGCACTGACGCCCGCGCCCGGAATGGCGATGGAGCCGCCGAAGACGTACGTGAACAGCACCACGAACATGACCGGCTGGATGATCCCGAAGAGGATCATTTCCGGAATCCGGGTCATGCGGATGAGGTTCCGCCGGGCGATGACCAGCGAGTCCCGGACGGACTGGCCGATGCCGCCGCTCGACCGGGGCGCGCGGGTGGGGGCCGTGTCGCTGAGGGCGCTCACTTCTCTGCCTCCGATCCGGCGGTCGCGGGCTGTTCGTCCGCCCCGTCGCCCTCGCTCTTCTGCTGTTCGGCCGCGTGGCCGGTGAGGGAGATGAACACGTCGTCGAGGGTGGGGCGGCGCAGACCGATGTCGTCGATCTCCACGCCCCGGCTGTCGAGGTCGCGGATGATCTCGGCGAGGAGCTTGGCCCCGCCGTCGACCGGGACGGTCAGTTTGCGCATGTGCGGGACGACGGCGACCTCGCCCTTGCCCAGGGCGTCCAGGACGGCGCGGGCCGGATCGATCTGGTCCGGCTGGTGCACGACGACCTCGACGCGCTCGCCGCCGGTGCGGGCCTTGAGCTGGTCGGAGGTGCCGCGGGCGATGACGAGGCCGTGGTCGATCACGCAGATGTCGTGGGCGAGGCGGTCGGCCTCCTCCAGGTACTGGGTGGTCAGCAGCAGCGTCGTGCCGCCCGCCACCAGTTCTTCGATGACCTCCCAGAGCTGCTGCCGGTTGCGCGGGTCGAGGCCGGTGGTCGGCTCGTCCATGAACATGACCGGCGGGGAGACGACGAGCGCCGCCGCCAGGTCGAGCCGGCGGCGCATACCGCCGGAGTACGTCTTGGCGGGGCGGTCCGCCGCGTCGGCCAGGTGGAACCGCTCCAGCAGCTCCCCCGCCCGGACCTTCGCGTCGCGCCGGCTCATCTGGTAGAGCTGGCCGACCATCTGGAGGTTCTCGCGGCCGGTCAGGTACTCGTCGACGGCGGCGAACTGGCCGGAGAGCCCGATCGAGCGCCGTACCTCATTGGGCCTCTTCAGGACGTCGATGCCCGCGACGAAGGCGCTGCCGCTGTCGGGCCTGAGCAGCGTCGTCAGGACGCGCACGGCGGTCGTCTTACCGGCGCCGTTGGGGCCGAGAAGCCCGAGGACGGTGCCTTCGGGCACGTCGAGATCGACACCGCCGAGTGCGGTGACGTCACCGAAGGTCTTGACCAGACCTTCGGCGTATATCGCGCCTGGCATATGGAGTTCCCCCAGTGGGTTTGGGTGGCTTCCTCACAGATCCTAGATTTGCCCGTCTTCCCCCGCCCGGTGAACAGCGAAAGCAAACGCATGTGCGCCAACGCACGTACGCCGACGCGTGGATGCCGACGGGCCGGGCGATGGCACAGTAACGCGATACATCGCGACACACAAGGTTCCGCTCACGGACCAACGGAGCGGCTCAGTTCAGTACCAGGTACCCCGCGTCACGCAGCGCCGCCGCGACCTCCGCGCAGTGCTCCGGGCCCTTCGTCTCCAGATGGAGCTCCACCTCGGCCTCGGTGAGGCCGAGCCGGGGGTCCGTGCGTACGTGGCTCACGTCCAGCACGTTGGCGTCGGCCCCCGAGAGCACGGCGAGCATCGTCGCCAGCGCGCCGGGCCGGTCCGTCAGCCGCAGCCGCAGGCTCAGATAGCGTCCGGCCGCCGACATGCCGTGGGTCAGGATGCGCTGCATCAGCAGCGGGTCCACGTTGCCGCCGGAGAGCAGCGCCACCACCGGCCCGCGAAACGACTTCGGGTCACTCAGCAGGGCGGCCACCGGGCTCGCCCCGGCCGGCTCCACGACCATCTTCGCCCGCTCCAGGCAGAGCAGCAGCGCACTGGACAGCTCATCCTCCGACACCGTACGGACCTCGTCGACCAGGTCCCTGACCAGCGGGAAGGGGACATCGCCGGGCCGGCCCACCTTCATGCCGTCCGCCATCGTCTGGAGCGAGCCGATCGACACCGGGTGACCGGCGGCCAGCGAGGGCGGGTAGGCGGCGGCGCCCGCCGCCTGCACACCGACGATCCGCACATCGGGCCGGACCGCCTTCACCGCGACCGCGATCCCCGCGGCAAGGCCGCCGCCGCCGATCCCGACGACGATGGTGCGCACCTCGGGGCACTGCTCCAGGATCTCCAGGCCGACCGTGCCCTGACCGGCGATGATGTCGGGGTGGTCGAAGGGGTGGATGAAGACCGCCCCGGTCTCCTGCGCGTACTCCTGCGCCGCGGCCAGCGTCTCGTCGACGACGTGGCCGTGCAGCCGCACCCGGGCTCCGTACTCGCGGGTCGCGGCGACCTTCGGCAGGGGCGCCCCGACCGGCATGAAGACCGTCGACCGTACGCCGAGGAGCGCGGACGCGAGCGCGACACCCTGCGCATGGTTTCCGGCGCTCGCGGCCACCACACCCGCTGCCCGTTCCACCGGGGACAGTCCGGCGATCCGTACGTACGCACCCCGCAGTTTGAACGAGCCGGTCCGCTGGAGGTTCTCGCACTTGAACTGGACGGGAGCGCCCACCAGCTCGGTCAGATGGCGGCTGCCCTCCATTGCGGTGACCCTGGACACGCCGGAGAGCATCTTCTGCGCCCCCTTGATGTCATCGAGGATCAGCGGGGGAAACCGGTAGGGCGGCGGGAAGTTCATACCGCAAGTCTTGCAGCTGGAAGGGGTGGCGGCCGCCGCGAGGGATGCCGTCCTGCGCCGGTGTCCGCAGGTTTGTGCAGCGCTGGTACGCGTTGCCCCGGGGCCGCGTACTCTGTCCCCCACCCATCCGAACACCGCACGAAGAGAGCCCCCGGCCATGCCCCCTCAGGACATGACGACTGCCGCGTCTCCTTCCGGGGGCGCAGCCCCGGAGAACCCGGGTCCCGACCACCTCCTCGACGCCCTCCAGCACCAGGTGGCGGTCTTCGCCCGCCGTGCCGAGCAGACCCGCCTCGGCGGTGTCGGCCAGGTGCGCAACTCCATGGACCGGGCCGCGTACCTGCTGCTCAACCGGCTCGACCGGGAAGGCCCGATGGGCGTCAAGGCGCTGGCCGCGGGGATGGGGATCGACTCCTCGACCGTGACCCGGCAGGTCGCGCCGCTCGTGGACACCGGCCTGGTCAAGCGGACCTCGCACCCGGAGGACGGCCGGGCCGTCGTGCTCCAGCTCTCCCCGCGTGGCCAGGCCCGCCTCGACGAGGTCCGTGCCTCGCGGCGCGAGCTGATGTCCCAGGTGACGGGCGACTGGGACGCGGAGGAGCGGGACACGTTCTGCGCGCTGCTCACCCGTTTCAACGCGGCGCTGGCCGCACGGCAGGGCGCGCACCAGCCGCCCGCCGCGGGATAGGGCCCGCCCGCGGCGGATCCTGGCCGGGGCCTCGGCGTCCCGCGTCGGCGCCGGTGGTCCTTCGTCCGGACCACCGGCGCCGACCGGCGGAAGAGGATCACCGCTGGGATCCCGCGCCACCCGCGCCACCTACGCAATGAGGAGGGCCAGGGCGGCTCGTGCGGCGGCGTCGTTCTGGCGGAACGCGGGGCCGCCCGAGTGCGGGGGTGCGAAGGCGCTGGTCCGGGCGGTGGTGAACGGGCCGAGGGCGAATCGGCGCGGGTGGCTGCCGCCGTGACGCGTCAGAAGGCGGCCATCGTCATCGCCGACCCGGACCAGCCCCGCGCCCGAGGTGGTGACGGCGCCCCCTTCGTACAGGTTCCGCAGCAACGGGTTGCTGACACGCTCGGGGGGCGGGGTGGGCAGCCTGGCCTCGACCAGGGCCCGTGCCGTCACATGTGCGCCGGGCACACTGGGGCTCCCCGCCCGGAAGATGCCGCGCCCCTCGTCCGCCTCCACTGTCATCCCCGGGCCGAGGAAGCGGACGACTCCGGCTCGCGAGAGGGCGAGCAGTTGGCGGAGCCGGGGCGAAGGAGGACCGCAGGCGTACGAGCTGAGCAGTCCGAACCAGCTGCCGTCCGGGTCGCCGGCTTCGCCGAGGCGCACGAGTTGCCGGGCGAGGGAGAGCAACCCCATGTAGACGGGGATGCCCGGGTTTCCGGCCGGGTCGTGTGTGCGGCCGAGATCCGCACGGATGTAGTCCCGCAGGTGGTCCTGAAGTGCGTCGTGCGAGGGGAGGCGCAGGCCGCTCAGCGGGCTGTCTACGGCTTCGAGGCTGAACCGGTCGGCGGGGTCGGGGACGGCAGTGGCGAGCAGGGCCTCCATCTCCGGGCTGCCGGGGCCCGCCACCGCGTACCGGTGCTCGAAACCGGTCCAGCCACCGCGGGTGCGTTCGGGGCGGCGGGTGAAGAGGAAGTGGTAGTGCGCGAAGCCGAGTTCCTTGCCGATGAGTGGCCTGACGTCCCGCCGGTGGTCGGGCGGTGTCGGACGGTTCAGCAGCTCGTCCGCCTGTGCGGGTCCGAGGAAGCGGGGCAGTGGCGGCCATTCGCCGGTCAGGTCGTAGCCGGCTTTCGGATGGTAGGGGACACCGCGCCGGGAACCGACGTGCAGGACCGGTTCCTTCCCGGAGGGATGGTAGATGAGCTCGTCCTCGTCGTCCTGGAGGCTGCCCGAGTAGTGGCCGCCGCGTCCCTCGGTGACTAGGGCCATCAGGTCGACGAAAGCGAGCCCGATTCCGCGAGCGATGACCGGTTCCCCCGCGGGCAGGCCGGAGAGATCGGTCTCCGCGGTGAAGCCGGGGGGCAGGAAGAGCAGGTCGTGCCTGTCCGCGAAAGCGCGCAACTGTGCGTGTTCCGTGTTCAGTTCGCCCTCCAGATGCCCCAGTGCCAGGACAAGGGCATCGGCGGGCAGCGGTTCGCGACGGCCGGCCAGCCGGACGCTCTGACGGCCCTGGCCCGGTTCCATGACACGCACGGCGGTCGTGGGATGCCAGTGCACGCTGATGCCGGGCGGCATGGAGGCCACCGCCTGTTCGTACACCCAACGCAGGTAGGCGCCCTGCACGCGTCGGCCGGCGAAGTCCTGCGGGGCGAGCGCGCCCAGCTCGGCACGGAGGGCCCGGGCCACACCCGCGGACTCGGGCCGCTCGATGCCGGCGGGGAGGCGCGCCCGGCCGCTGTGGATGTCACGTGCCCATTCGTAGAGCGTGGGTCCGTGCCGTACCGGCCCGTCCATGGGAACCGAGTCGTCGGTGTACATGGTGACGTCCTGAGCCACAGAGTTCATCCACAGCAGTGGGGACTGCGCACAGTGCCAGTTGCGGCCGCCGCCGGGCGGATACGGGTCGACCAGGTGGATGTCGAGCCGTCGGCCTCCGTAGAGGCTGGGCGCGTTGGCGGCCACGCGCTCCAGGAAGCCGGTGCCGCGGGGGCCCGCCCCCACCACGACGAGGGACGGGACCCGGGACGGCCCGCGGCAGTCGGCGTCGTATGGCTCCAACGTGAGGCTCCGTGGTTCCGTGCGGTGCGATCTGTACCTTCCGAGCGCTCCGTCGGCAGGGCCCGGGCGGCGGTCGGCTCGTCTGCCTGTTCAGTTGAGGAGGAGCGCCGCGTCCCAGTTGCCCGCGGGCTCGCTGTCGGTGGCGTAGGTGTGCAGGGCCAGGACCGCTCCGCCGGCGCCTTCGAGGAAGCCGGCACGGTGCGGCGCCAGCCGAAGGCCCGGCCGGGTCACGGGGCGTTCGTAGTAGAAGCCGAAGGGAAGCTCTGGGTCGTAGGCCGCGACGAGCGGGCGGGCGAGCTCCGTCAGACGCCGGGCGAGGCGTGGGTCTCCGCTGTCCCGGACCATCCGCCAGGTGACGTGGAGCAGTCCGGCCCACCCGTGGCACAGGGAACAGTCGGTGATACGGGCATGCCGGAAGTCGAGGGCCTCGTCCAGCGACCGCACAGCCGTCTCCCGCCAGTCCGGACGGTCGAGGGCACGCCCGGCGAGGTAGAGCGCTCGGACCACACCCGGGGTGCCGTAGCACCAGGCGAGGATGGTCTCCTTGGGGTCGCGCGGGGCGTCCGGTCCGGCGAGGAACTCCTCGAACCCCAGCGAGCTGGGCCACAGGCCGCCCTCCAGACGCCAGGCCACCAGGTGCTCGACGATGCCGGCGATGGCCTCCGCTTGTCCTGGAACGCGGACGCCGGCCTCCCAGCCCAGGGAGAGCAGGGCGAGCGCGCCTGTAATGCCGTGCGAGAGACCGAGGTTGAAATGTCCGTGGGCGAATCGTGGATGGTCGTAGAGGCCGGGGGGCTGGGCATCCCACCAGCCGGGGACGGAGTGGCCGTTGGCATCGACCGGGCGGGTGAGGCGCACCAGGTAGGAGAGCGTCTCCGCCAGCAGGTCCTGGTGGCGGGGAGCCCGTTCCATGAGGTAGCGCCCCAGCCCGCTGACCCCGCCGATGACGTCGAACACGCTCACGGAGACACCGGCGCGCCCGGCGTCGAGGCGTTCCCGCTCCTGGGCGAGCCGGCTCCGCAGATGGGCGGTCACCCGTTCGTCGAGCCGGGCCAGCAGCCCGGCATAGTCCTCGGGTGTCCGCCGGGCCACCAGGGCGGCGAAGGCAAGCGGCGTCGCCCCGCCGTACAACGCCTCCCCTCTGCCCGCCGGGAGGTCCCGGGCCGCGGCGGTGAGGTAGGCGTGGGCTGTCGTGCGGAGTTCGGGCGCGGTGTGGGACAGCGCGCCGTACACCACGGCCAGCCCCGCGTGGCCCTCTCCGAGGTTGAGCCCTGTCCAGGGGAGCGCTGCGGCGTGTCCGCCGGGGTATACGTCACGGTTGCCGGCCGAATGCGCTACGCGGGACACCTCTTGGGGGTCGGCGAGCCGCTCGGCGAGGCCTGTCACGATGGTCCCCGCGCGTTCCCGCAGCGGGTCGGACACGGCGGTCGCCACGGTGGGGTAGGTAGTCATCGCTGTCCCTTCTTGCTTGCTTGGTGTTGACGGTCGTTCGGTACGGAGTCACGGGCTGGCGGACAGGTGCTGTCAGTTCCGCGGCCCGTCGGTACTGCGGCCTGTCGCCGCTACGGCAGGTCGGCTCCGCGGCCGATCGGCGTTGTGGCGCCGGTCCCGGTGCGCCTGCACAGCGCCGCGGGCGATGGCGAGCGAGGCGGCCTCGGTGCCCGGGTCGATGCCCAGCAGCCTGTTGTGGTGCATGTGGAACAGGGAGGGCCATACGTCCTGCGGCGCGGTCCAACTGCCCGTTCCCAGCCCCCGCAGAGTCCGGCCGTAGTCCGTCAGCGCCGCGGACCGGCGTTCCCACACCGCTGCGAGGGCGTCCGCGCCCGGATACGAGGAGGGCGGGGCCTGGTGGTCGTACGGGTTGATCACGTCGAGGGCCTCGCGGCGGCGGCTCTGGAACTCCCCGTGCTTCTCACCCTTGGGGAAGGCCCGCAGCAGCCCGTCGATCCAGGACGGTTCGGCGCCGTCCCGGGCGTCGGCGCTGTCGTGGAAGCGGCGCAGGAGGTCGACGTAACCGAGCGCGGCGACGAGGACCGGTTCGAGCGTCAGCCGCCCGCTCTCCATGAGGGTCAGGACATCGATGGCCGCCTGGCTGTCGGCGTGGAAGGCGCGTTCGGCCGTGTCGATCGCGCCGGGCCCGCCGTACCGCGCCAGTTCCGGTTCGTAGGTGTCCAGCGAGAGCCGGCGGATGAGGCGGTGGGCGCGGAGATCGGCAGCCCAGGCGTGCAGGCCGGGCAGCACGGATTCCCGGAGCGCCTGCGAGGAACTGTGGAAACGCAGCCGCAGTACCGGGTCGGGATCGCGGTAGCGGATGAAGAACCAGCGATCGACTTCGGGGGGCAGAGCGGCGGTCAGCCGCGGCAGGTGGCTGATCAGCAGGTCGTTGTGCCGCTCGGTGGCGCAGTACACCGAGGCGTACAGCCACTCGCCGCCCGGCAGGTGCTCGGCCGGGCCCTCCGGGCGGTCGTCGCGGATCCGGACAGTTCGCTCGGGGCCCCGGGCTGGCGCGGGGGGCTGCCGCGTACGGCGCGCGAGCGGGAAGACGAGCTGGGCCCGGTGAGCGCCCCCGCTCCCTCGCAGCCAGCCGCTGTCCGTTCCGGACGGGGCGAGCACCTCGGACAGTTCGCTCCGGGGGCGGCGGCCGAGCTCGTGGCGGAAGAGCCGCAGGTGCTGCGGCTGTGTGAGATCCAGCTCCATCGCCTGGTCGGCGAAGGAGAGCATCAGGCGGTCCGGGACCCGGCTGAGCTCCCGCCACCGTGCGACCTCCCGGGCCCATCGCTCGAACGGGGCGTCCTCGTCGAGCACGGAGGCGGGGGCTCGCCAGCGGGCGGGGACCAGGATGCTGCGCCCGTAGCGCACGCGGGGCGTGTGCGGCAGGTCAGAGGCGGCTCCCCAGTCCCACGGCTGCCAGGAGCGGTGCCCCCAGCCCCGGCCGGCGGCGCACAGGAAGCGAGCCGTATTGGGCGCGTACGCGCGGACGTCGAGCCAGTGCAGGGAGGTGGGGAGGATCGTCGAACCGTCACTCAGCCGTACCAGCCAGAGCTGTTCCAGGTCGGCGCGGACTCCGATGTCGTCCAGGTCGAGGATGCCGGAGGCCGTGCGGTCGGCGTAGACGGCGACGGGGATCTCGTGATCGAGCAGCCGAGGTGTCTGTGCGACGTTGGCGCCGCGGCCCTTGCTCGTCCGGTACAGCACCTGGGCGCAGAGTTCCCGCCCGTCGGACGGCGTCGCGGCGAAGGCGGCCAGTGCCGAGCGGGTCCGGTCGGGAAGCAGGTGGGTGAACCGCCCGAATGTGGCCCCCCGCGAATAGCCGCCCTGCGACACCACGAGCCGGAAATCGCCTGCCTTCAGAGCGGCTGGTGAGTCGGCCAGCAGCTCGGTGAACATCTCCAGGGACGCCGGAGGCGTGCCGGTGTCCCTGGCGATGCCCGTGACGAGGGGGTGGTCGTCGTCGAGGACGGCTTCGGGTGCCCCGGACATCAGGGTGTCCTGAGCCAGTGCGAGCAGCAGACGGTTCCGCCCGACGTCGGGCTCCTGCCGCGGCGGGGAGGAGCGGTGGCTGGGCGGATGCCGGTATCCGTACGGTGCCCCCAGACCGGCATCGGGGTCGAGTACCTCACGGACGGGGACGGCTTGGCCCGTTCCGAAACGCTCCAGGAACTCCCCGTGGTAGGCCACCTCCGCCGACTGGGCGGACGCTTCGGGGGAGAGCCGCCACAGCAGGTGCGCGACCCGTTCGGTCTCCGCGGCCACCGAGGGCGGCAGCCGCACATCGGCATCCAGCGACAGGTCGACCTGCACGAGACGGTCGTCCTTCCGCAGCCGCGCCATACGGCGGGTGACCTGGTCCCAGGCAGCGCGCCCCTCCCCGGCGGGGGAGGCCATGTAGGCGTCCAGATCCCGTGCCACGGCCTGTAGTTCGGCGAGCTCCGGGAGCGCTGCCGTCGGCTCCGTACCGGCCAGCGTCCGCAGGACGTGCCCGAGGGGATCGGTGGCGTCCATGGGCGGTCGCAGCTCGGTCAGGAGGATCTCGCGCTCGATCAGCCCGACCAGCATGCGCTCGATGACCGCCCGGGTCGCCTGCGGGAAGGTCCGCATCAACGCGTCGCAGAGCTCCCCGCACCGCACGGGTGACTGGGCCCGTTTCACGGCTTCCCGCACCGGAGCGGTGTGCCGCACACTGACCTCGCCCGCCCCGGCGTCGGCCTTCCCGCCGCTATCGGCCTTCCCGCCATCGGACGGGGCATGGCATACGTAGGGGAGGACGAGCCGACCGCCGCGCGTGAAGCACAGGTTGTTGACCGTCACGCGCAGCCCCCGCAGAACCTCCGGCCGGCGCTCCCACTCGGAGACGAGCGCCAGGAGCCAACCGAGCTCCGGCCGCGCCGCACGCCGGTGCCGGGTGCCGATACGCGCCGTGCTCTCCTCCGGCTCGTCCGCGAACTCGGCCACCGCCACACCGGCCATCAGCCCGAACGGTGTGGGCCGCGTGGCCATCCGCAGCCGATAGGCCGTCAGGGACCTTGCTGTACGCCGTAGTTGAGTGACCCCGAAGATGCGGGTGCCGGCGATGATGGCGTCCCACTGGCGCGCCAACGGCCGGCTGGAGACCGCGACCGCCTCACGCAGTTCGGAGTCGTCGGCCAGGCGGCACATGAACTCCACCAGCCGTTCCGGCTCCTCGGGGCTACCGTCCCGCACATCGACGTGGGTGTCCGCCGCCCGGCGCGCCGCGTGCGCCGGTGCCCTGAGCAGAGCGAAGCCGGCGCTTGAGAAAGGAGACTCGTGCTCCACTGCCGCGCACCTTTCCAGATGGAGGGTTTTGGGGGGTCTGCGAGGTGAATGTCAGGTGAATGTGGATCAGCTGCGGGGCAGGGCGGGGTGACTGCTTCCTGTGCAGGAAGGAAATGCCCGGGATCACTCCCGGTGGGCGAATCCGTGCGCTGCCCACACCAGCGCGCCCGTTCCCACGGCGGCCAGCAGTCCCAGCTCCAGCGCTACGGGTGGCTGCCATCCGGCCCATGCGGGACCACCGCCCGCGGCATGCCCGGGTACTTGGGAGGCAATGCAGCGCCGCAGCGCGTCGACGGCGTACGACAGCGGGTTCAACGAGGTCAGCGCGGCCAGCCAGCCGGGCAGGGCGCTGAGCGGAAAGAACGCGCCGGAGAGGAAGAACAGCGGCGTCATGGTCAGGGTCAGCACCATGTTGAAGGTCTCGATGGCGCGGATGTGAACCGCCAGCGCGAGCGTGAGGGCCGCGAAGGTGAAGGCCGTCACGATCATGCCGGCCAACAGCAGACACAGCAGCAACGGCTGGTACGGCAGCCCGACCACGCCGGCCAGCGAAAGCAGTACTGTGCCCTGCACGGTCGCCGTGACCGTGCCGCTCAGACAGTCCCCGTACAACAGCGTCGAGCGGCGCACCGGCGCCATCAGCGTCTCGCGGAGATAACCGCTCTCCCGGTCGATGATCAGACGCACCCCGACGGACATGGCGGGTGCTTGGACGGTCAACGCCAGTACGCCGGGGAAAAGGAACGCGCGATAGTCACCACCCACCGCGCTGTGGGGGATCAGAGCGGACAGCCCGCCGCCGAGCGCGAGCAGATAGAGCGCCGGCTGGAGCAGCATCACCACCACGTTCGTGCGCCTGCTGGTCAGCCGCAGCAGTCCGCGGTGTACCAGGGCGTGCACCGCGCGCAGCTCGCGCCGCAGGGCTGAGCCCGGAAGGGGATCGCGGGGTGCCGGCACCATGGGCGTCGCCGTTCCGGGCGCCACCCCGCCCGGAAGGCCGACGTCCATGGTGCCGTTCACGGGAGGGCCGCTGCGGGCGGACTCGTCGGCGAGTGAGAGGTTGGCCGTGGGTGAAGGATCCGCGGTACGGGAAGGGCCCTCTGCACGGGCGGTGGCGTCGGAGCTCATACGGGCCGTCCCGCGTCGGCGTTGATGGTGCGGCCGGTGTGGTGGAAGAACACGTCACCCAAGGTGGGCGGGGTCGCTGAGACCGCGTGCACCGTGACGTCCCGTTGCGCGAGCGCGGCACACAGACGGGGAATCCACGCGCTGGTCTCACCGACACGCACGCTCACCCCGCCGGCATCCACGGTGACGTCGGAGATCGGAGGCACATCGCTCTCGGCTCCCCAGGGCCCGGCCCCGTCGCACGATCCGCCCCCGGGGCCGACACGCTCGGAACCGGCACGTACGCGGGCCTCCCGTAGCACCCCGGCCGCTGTCATGTCGTCGCTTGTCCGCAGCACGAGCCGGTCGTTGCCCAAGCCGGCCTTGAGGGCCCGGGGGGTGCCCCGTGCCACGATGCGGCCCGCGTCGATGATGGCGAGCCGGTCGCAGTTCTCGGCCTCTTCGAGGTAGTGCGTGGTGACGAACACCGTGGTGAGCCCGAGGTCCCGCAGTGTCAGCAGATGCTCCCAGGTCCGGGCGCGGGCGTGCGGATCGAGTCCGACCGTGGGCTCGTCCAGGAACAGCACACGGGGTGCGTGCAGCAGGCCCCGCGCGATCTCCAGCCGGCGCCGCATGCCCCCGGAGTACGCCCGTACGGTCTGCTGGGCCCGGTCGGACAGACCGGCCAGCTCAAGCACCGCGGCGATCCGCTCGCGCAGATATCGGCGGGAGAGCCCGTACAGACGCCCGTGCACATACAGGTTCTGCCGGGCAGACAGGTCCAGGTCGAGCGCGCTGTGCTGGGAAAGGAGCCCGATGTTCCGCCGTACCTGCCGCGGCTGGGCCAGCACGTCGGCTCCGGCCACCCGCGCCTGCCCCGCGGTCGGCCTGACCAGCGCGCTCAGTATGCCGATGACGGTGGACTTGCCGGCCCCGTTGGGCCCGAGGAACCCGAAGGTCTCACCGGCGGGTACGTCCAGGTCGATGCCCCGGACCGCCTCGATCCGCGCACCCTCGCGCTGACCGGCCAAACCCTTCGCCCCCGGGTAGCTCTTGCTCAGTCCGCGGGCCCGGATGGCGAGGCGGTCGTCGCGCTGTGCGGAAACGCTGGAACCAGTGACCGGTGCGGTGTCGCCCGTCGTCCCCGGCCGGTGCTGCGCGAACTGATCCTCGCTGGGCATGAGCGCTCCTCGGCCAGGATCCATCCGGGCTCCCTCGGCTGCGGTGGGTGGGGTGGGCGCCTGCGCCCGGCCGCCGCACGAATGCGCGGAGGCTGCCGTACCGTACGACCAGAAATGGTTTCTCATTCAATTTCGGACGCGCAAGAAATGACGGATCCGAAAGCCCGGACCTGCAATCCGTCCGTAACGTGACCTGATTTTCCGCGCAATCAAGAACCGTGATCTGCGGTCCACGACCGAATTTTCCCGTGCAGGAATTCGCATGGATTCCGGATTATTCCCAGGAGGTGACGTTCCCCCGACGCCGGGGGAACGTCAGAAATCATCAGCAGCAACAGCCCACGCTGAGCGTGCAGGTCACTTCGGTGCTACCGCCGTCCCCGCACTGCCAGACGGCGGTGTTGAACTGGACCTCCGCAGGGCCCGCCGGACCCGTCGCCCCGATTTCCCGTACGTCGAGATCGAAGACGTCCTGCGGGGATTCCTGGGCTTCAAGCAGCTCAACAGGCATGAGTGGGTTCCTTTCCCAATGGTTTACGCGTACGACCGGAACCTGAGCGCTCCGGTCTCCGCCAGAATGCCGGATTCGCCCACTCAGGCGCAATTCAGTTCACCCCTAAGGGTGGTCACTGATTTTCGGTTCGGAGTGACGGCGATCTCGGCGACGGATGCATACGGGGCCGCGCGATATCCCGATGGCCGACCGCCGACGTCCGGGGACAACTCCCTTGAAACGAGGAAGTGCCCTGGGGCGACAGGGCAGCCACCCGCGGCACCGACGACTCCTCCGCTCTCCGTGGTCCGGACGAGGCTGCCTCGCCGCCGGACGGCCGCACCTGGGCCCCAGCCGGGCCCCAGGCCTTGACCCAGGGCCCGCGGCGCGCTCGGATGGCAGGGTGCGAGAGCGCCAGGCGGGCCGACAGCGGCGCCGCGCCCAGGAGTTCGAGGCCTTCGTGGCGGGCGCGGCCGGCCGGCTGCTGCACGCCGCGACCCTGCTCACCGCCGAACCCGCCCGGCCGTCGGCTGCCAACGAGCGCGCGCAGCGGCTGCTGACGGCCGCGCTGGCCCGTACGTACGCGGACTGGGACCGGCTGCACGGCGAGGACCCCTACGACCGCACCCGGCAGGATCTGGCCGCCCGGTTCGCGCGGGAGGCCTGGCGCCATCACCACCCGCGCGGCGGGCTGTTGGCCGGGCTGACCCCGCAGGAACGGCTCGTGCTGGTGCTGCGGCTGCACGAAGGCGTCCCCGAGGAACAGACCGCGGCCCTGCTCGGACTGCCCGCGGACCGGATCCGCGCGATCTGCAACCGCTCGGTGGCCACGATGCGCGGCACCCGCGGCCCCACGGTCGGTCGGGAGGCCGCGCCATGAGCGGGACCGGCCGCAAGGAGGACGAGGTCCGGCGGATGCTGGCGGGGCCGCATCCGCAGGTGCCCACGGATCTGGCGGAACGGGCGGTGGAGCTCGGCGGCCGGGTGCTGCGCCGACGGCGGACCCTGCGTCTGCTGGGGCTGCTGGCGCTGATCGCCGCGGTGGTGGTGTTCGCTGTGTGGGCGGTGACGGTCCAGCCCTGGCAGGCGCCGCCGGCCGAGACGACGCCGCCGCTGGGCGACTGGTAGCGGCGGTACGCCGTCGGGGCGG
>CBRG010000074.1 GCA_000470535.1 Streptomyces sp. AW19M42 | reverse complement strand
CCCGATACTGGGTGTATCGGGGCGACCCCGACAACGCGGCGAGCGTGCGTGCCAGGCGTCGCCGAGCAGGCGGGACTTTCGAAACACGCCCTAGTCCCACCCGTCGTACCCATGGGGCCGACGCGTCCGCCCGGCAGCCGATCTCCGGCCGCCCGGCCGCGTCGGCCCCATGTCGTCCCCCGGGGCGCGGCCTGAGGCTTACCTGAAAGGGCGGGTCCACTGGGCCGGTTGCCGTAGTGGCACCGGGCGCCTTCCGCAGTACCGGGTATGGCCCCTTCATGGACCAGTACGACAGCAGGAGCCCCCAGGACCGCCGCCGCCCCGCGGAGGGCGGCACACCGATCTACGACCGCCTCCTCGCCGAATGGCAGGCGACCCGGGGCGATCCGGAGCCCGTGCAGCCCGATTCGCCCCGCACCGCGGGCCTGGTGCCGGCGGCGCGCACCTCGGGCGAGGCCTTCCCGGGTTGACGAAAGGGTGTCGAACTTACGCAGGATCGAACCCATTTGAGTGGTACTGCGCAACTGTCGGGGCTGTACGCGGTTGATCAGTACGTCCCAGAACGGGGCGTTCCGAAAGGTGAAGTGTGATGAAGAAGATGATGGCCGGCGCGGCCGTAGCCGTGTCCATGGTCGGCCTGTCCGCCGCGATGGCCCCCGCGGCCATGGCGATCGGTAACGACCAGGGCACGACGTCGGTCAACGGCAACGGCGCCCAGTCCTCCTACGGCAACAGCGTGACCCGGGGCGACGGCAGCCCGCAGGCCCAGCTCATCCAGGGCACGCTGAACGACCTCTGCCTCGGCGTGCCGGTCAAGGCCAACGTCGGTTCGCTGATCGGTCTCGTCCCGATCGCGGTCCAGGACGTCCAGGTCCTGTCCAACCCGCAGAACCAGCAGTGCGCCGACAACTCCGTCCAGGCCAAGGGCGACGAGCCCCTGTCGCACCTGGTGAACGGCATCCCGGTCCTCTCCGGGAACGGCGTCGCCAACAACTGACGCCGGACACACGTGCCGCGGGCGGTCCGGGAAGTCCCGGGCCGCCCGTCGCACGTCGGCGGGGCACCCCAGCACGCAGTGCGCGGAGGTCGCGATGACCTCCGGGTCTCCGGCGAACGACCGCAGCGAGTCCTCGGTCACCGGGTTGCCCGGCGCACCCTGCGGCCAGGGGCGGGTGGCGAACATCGCCTGTACCTCGCCCTGTTCGTGGGCGGCCGCCAGCCACTCCGGCCGGGCTGGGTACTGGGTGGTGAAGTGAGGCAGTGTCAGCACGGCCTGACCCGCCTGGACGAGGAGTTTCACCGGGAGCCCGGGTGTCTCGTCGGCGCGCACCGGGGCGCCGCCGATGTGCAGTCCGCTGCGCTCCAGTGCGACGCGCATGGCGCTCTCGCCGGCCGCCGGGCCGTCCGATCCGTCGCCGAGTGAGTATCCGAGCAGGAAGGCGACTTCCCGTCCGTTGTGGGGATGTTCGCCGCTCCAGCCGATCAGGGTGAGGGTGCCCAACTGGGCCTGGGTGAAGGTGCCGGTGGCTGTCTGGGGGGAGGTCATGTCCGGCACCCTAACCGGCTGTGACCGGACGATCCTCACGCGTATCACCCGATCGAGGGATAGTCGGGGATATCAGCACTCCCTGGCCCCGGACCGGGTCGCTGCGGAGCAACCGGTGCCGAGAGCCGAAACGGGGTGCCGCGTCAATTCGGTTGACGTCCCCCGACCGCCCCGCGCTATCGTTTGCGACGTTACGGACCGTGGGCGAGACCGACGGTCCCGGACCGTGCGTGAACCAGGAGGTGAGGACATTGATGACTGTCATCGCGGTGGGCGCTGCCCACGAGCCGAAGTGCATCTGTCCCACCCCTGTGGCCGCCGGCTGACCTTCTTCGACACTTCTGCGCCGCCGTGCGCAGTGCCGGGGCCACCCTGTGAAGGGTTTCCCTTGTCTTTCCCGATCTCGTCCTCTCTTTCCTCTCCTTCCACTTGCTCCGCCTCCGCCTCCGGGAACACCCCGCCCACGCATCCGCTGGCCGCGTACGGCTGGGACGACGGCTGGGCGGCCGAGTTCGCCCCGCACGCCGCGCAGGGGCTGCTGCCCGGCCGCGTGGTCCGGGTGGACCGCGGACAGTGCGACATCGTCACCACCCGGGGCACCGTCCGCGCCGACACCGCGTTCGTCGTGCCCCGCGACCCGATGCGGATCGTCTGCACGGGTGACTGGGCCGCCGTCGACCCCGAGGGCGACCCGCAGTTCGTCCGTACGCTGCTGCCCCGGCGTACCGCGTTCGTCCGTTCCACCTCGTCCAAGCGTTCCGAGGGGCAGGTGCTCGCCACCAACGTCGACCACATCGCCATCTGCGTCTCGCTGGCGGTGGAACTCGACCTGGGGCGGGTCGAACGGTTCCTGGCCCTCGCCATGTCCAGCGCCGGCGGTGACGCGCTGCTGCGTGACGGGGCGCCCGCCGGTGACGGGGCGCCCGCCGGTGACGGGACGGCCGAGACCATCGTCGTGCTCACCAAGGCCGATCTGGTCCCGGACGCCGCCACGCTGTCCTATCTCGTCGAGGACGTCGCGCGCCTCGCCCCGGGGGTTCAGGTGCTGCCCGTCAGCTCCGCCACCGGTGAGGGCGTCGACGTGTTCGCCGCGATCGTCTCCGGCGGTACGAGCGTGCTGCTCGGGGCCTCCGGCGCGGGCAAGTCCACCCTCGCCAACACCCTTCTCGGGCACGACGAGATGGAGGTGCGGGCCACCCGCGACATGGACGGCAAGGGCCGGCACACCACCACGACCCGCAACCTCCTGGTGCTGCCCTCCGGCGGTGCGCTCATCGACACCCCGGGGCTGCGCGGGGTCGGACTGTGGGACGCGGAGTCCGGCGTCGGCCAGGTCTTCTCCGAGATCGAGGCGCTGGCCGAGCGGTGCCGGTTCCACGACTGCGCCCACGAGGCCGAACCGGGCTGCGCGGTGCGGGCGGCGCTCGCGGACGGGTCACTGCCCGAGCGGCGCATGGACAGCTACCGCAAGCTGCTGCGTGAGAACCAGCGCATCGTCGCCAAGACCGATGTCCGGGTCCGCAACGAGATCCGGCGCGACTGGAAGCGCAAGGGTGCCGAGGGCCGGGCCGCCATGGAGGCGAAGCGCGGCCGGGTCCGGTAGCCGGGGCGCCCTGGTCGGCGTCCGAAAACCGCGAGTGCGGCGGTGCGCGGTGCCGCACACTGGACGGTGTGATGGACGAAGAGACCAGGTACGAGGCGGTGAGCAGCCGCGACGCGCGTTTCGACGGGGAGTTCTTCTTCGCCGTCGAGACGACCGGCATCTACTGCCGGCCGAGCTGCCCCGCCGTCACCCCCAAGAGGAAGAACGTCCGCTTCTACCCCACCGCGGCCGCCGCCCAGGGCAACGGCTTCCGGGCGTGCAGGCGCTGCCGCCCGGACGCCGTTCCTGGTTCCGCCGACTGGAACGTCCGGGCCGATGTGGTCGGCCGGGCCATGCGCATGATCGGCGACGGGGTGGTGGACCGGGAAGGCGTCCCCGGCCTCGCCCACCGGCTCGGCTACAGCGCACGGCAGGTGCAGCGGCAGCTCAACGCCGAGCTGGGCGCCGGACCCGTCGCCCTGGCCCGCGCCCAGCGCGCGCACACCGCACGGGTCCTGCTCCAGACCACCGCGCTGTCCGTCACCGACATCGCTTTCGCCGCCGGATTCGCCAGCCTCAGGCAATTCAACGACACGGTGCGCCAGATCTACGCCCGTACCCCGAGCGCGCTGCGGACCGAGGCCGGTACCGGGCTCGGCGCGGCGGTCCGGGAGGCGCGCACCACCGGAATCCCGCTCCGGCTCGCGCACCGGGGACCGTACGCCGCCCGTGAGGTCTTCGATCTGCTCGCCGCCGAGACGGTCACCCGGGTCGAGGAGGTCAGCGGCGAGCCCGGCGGCCGCACCTACCGCCGCACCCTGCGCCTTCCCTACGGCACCGGCATCGCCGCCGTGGACGAGCGGTCCGCCGGGAGCTGGCTGGAGGCCCGCATCCACCTCACCGACCTGCGCGATCTGACCACGGCGGTGCAGCGGCTGCGACGGCTCTTCGACCTGGACGCCGATCCGTACGCCGTGGACGAACTGCTCGCCGCCGATCCGCTGCTCGCCCCACAGGTCGCCGCCCGCCCCGGACTGCGCTCGCCGGGCGCCGCGGACCCCGAGGAGTTCGCCGTACGGGCCCTGGTCGGTCCTTCGGCCGCCGGGGAGCTCGTGGAGACGTACGGGAAGCGGCTGGACGTGCCCTGCGGCGGGCTCACCCATGTGTTCCCCGAACCGGGTGTGCTGGCCGACGCGGCACCCGGTCCGGAGCTGCGGGCGCTGGCCGCCGCCCTGGCCGACGGCGGCGTACGGCTCGACGCGGGCGCCGACCGGGACGAGGCCGAGCGGGCCCTGTCGCGGCTGGCGGGCGTCGGACCGGCGACCGCGGCACTGATCCGGATGCGCGCGCTGGGCGACCCGGACGTCGACCCGTACGGGACACCCGGCTCCGAGCGGTGGCGGCCGTGGCGTTCTTACGGCGTACGCCGCGCGCGGTCCGCGGGCCGGGTGCCCGGCTGAGCCTCAGGCGGGCAGGCCCCAGCTGGGTGCCGGTCCGTTCGCGGTGACCGGGCGGACGGTGAGGTCCGGGCGGTCGCCCGCAGAGGTGATCAGCGCGGAGTCGCCCTTGCGGAGGCGGATGCGGACCGATCCGTCGGCCAGCTGCTCGTGGTCCAGCCGGTGCCCGCGTCCGTCGCGGACCTCGATCGGGCCCTCGATGCCGTGCCGTACGGCGCAGGGCGCGCCCGCCTCGCTCGTGAGGCGCACCCAGCGGGTCCGGCCCCCTTCCCGTACCGCACTGAGCAGGAAGGCGCCCTGGGTACGGAAGTCGTGGACGGTCAGCTCCTGCCAGGCGGCGGGCAGGGCGGGGAAGACCCTGATCGTGTCGCCCCAGGACTGGCAGACCATGTCGTGCAGCGACTGGGCGGCCGACAGCGGGGTCTCGATGACCGGGCCGGACTCCTTGTACATGGTGTTGGCCTGGATGAACCGGCTCATCAGCTCGCCCAGGTACTTCAGGGCGTCCTCGCCCTTGCCGAGCAGGGCCGACATGGAGGCCGCGCCGGTGAAGGTGTAGCCCTGCAGCGCGCCCTCGAAGCCGACCCAGTGGGCGAGGGACTTCTCGATCAGGGCGCGCTCCGCGTCGGTGGAGCCGCTGATCTCGTACAGCGGGTAGACGGCGAGCATGTGCGAGTAGTGGCGGTGGGACATCGCGAACGGCACCCCGGCGCCGATCATGAAGCCGTTCTCGTCCACCGGATACGGGGCGAGCCTGGCCAGCACCTCCTCCCAGCGGGCGGTGAGCGGGTCGCGGACGCCCAGTTCCCGGGCCGAGTCGAGCAGGGTGCGGCAGCCCCAGCGCAGCAGCATCAGGTCGTAGTTGCAGTCGGCGGCGTTGACGCCGTACTCCGGTGAGAAGGTCGCCGGCAGGTGCAGCTTCCCGTCCGCGCCCGGGGCGAGGAAGTGCAGGTAGTAGTTGACCGCCTTGCGCAGCAGCGGGAACAGGGTGTCCCGCAGGATCGAGCGGTCCATGGTGTGCCGGTAGGAGAGCCAGACGTTGTGCAGGGCCCAGGTCAGGTTGCCGACCTCGGGGGCGGGCGGGTCCTGGCCGGGTATGCCGACGCCGTACCCGCCGTCGGCCACGGCCGCGCCGTTGACCAGCTGCGGGTCGGTGGTGCGGGGGATGCCCGCCGAGTCCGCCCGGTAGGGGGCGGCGACCTCGTGGGAGAGCTGGTCGCGGAACTCGCTCAGGGCCCGGGTGACGGCGTCCAGCTCCAGGTGGTTGGAGCCGTGGATCAGCCAGTACTCCAGCTGGACGTTGAGGTTCCACCAGGTGTTGGGCCAGGGTGTCGGCTCCAGCCAGGGGCCGGAGGTAGCCATCACGGGCGCGTCCCTGCGCGCGGCCGACGCCGTTTTGTAGAGCTGGATCCAGTAGAACCGCTGGAGCCGGGCATCGGGCAGCGACAGGAAGCTCTGCCGGTAGAAGCGGTCCCACCAGGCGCGGTGCGGCACGGACAGCAGGGTGTACGGGAGGGCCGAGGCGAACGTGACGGTGCGCAGCGCGCGGTCGCGGGCGGTCTTCTTCGGGTAGGAGTGCGCGACGGTCGCGTACAGGGTGCGTGTCGCGCCGCGGGTCCGCTCGCGCCAGGCGGTGACGTGCTGTCCGCCGCCCAGCAGCGACTGCACGGCCGCGGAGGTGGCCCCGTGCTTCTCGACGACGGCCGGGGGGTTGCCCGTGTAGCCGTCGGGCAGCGGCTTGAACGCGGCCCGGGGGCTGATCGCCTCGGCCGGGTGGAAGATCCAGCGGAAGTCCTTCTCGCCCGCGCTCGGGGTCACCTCGACGGCCAGCACGTCGCCGGTGGACTGGACGAAGGCGCGCAGCGTGAGGGTGCCTGCGGTGGTGGTGACGGTGCCCCGGAGTTCGGCCGTGTGCAGCCGCATCCGCCAGTCGACGCCCGTGACGGTGCCGGCCGGTTCCAGGGTGAAGTGGCCGATCGGGAGCCGGGCGAGGCCGAAGAGCGAGCCGTACTCGGGGCGGTGGTCCTGGACCTCGGAGTGCTGGACGTTGAACCGGATCGCGGTGGTCTCCGCGCCGGGCTCCGCGTAGATGCCCGAGCCGAGCCGGCCGTTGCCCAGGTAGGGGCCCTCGTACCAGGTCTTGGGCAGCTTCCGCCAGTGCAGATCAGCGTCGTCCAGGACGGTGTTCCAGCTGTCGGCGGGGGAGTGCACGGCGACCGGGGCGGCGGCCTGGGCGGGGACGGCCGCGCCGCCCACCACGAGGGCGCCGCCGAGCGCGGTCCCGGTGGCGAGAACGGTTCTGCGGGAGGGCGCGGGCGACGGGGAACCGGTGCGGGTGGAGGCGGCGGGGTCCGGTGCTGTGGGCAAGGCATCTCCTGGCGATTCGTACGCGGGCGGGCGCAACAATTCATCCGAGCTATATCCTCACGGAAGGTAGACTTGAGCCATCGGAGCGTCAATAGGGTGCGAGAGATCCGATGTGTTTCTATCCATGTGACCGGACGCCTCATACATGACACCGTCGCGTCACCGATCGCGTCGCGTCAGTGCCAGAGCAGCACGCCGAGCCATGCCCCGGTCACCAGCAGGCAGGCGAACAGCTCGACCAGCACGGAGTAGCCGGTGGCCCGCATCACCGAGCGGACCGAGGCCCAGCCCGCCCCCCGGCTGCCCAGCCGCAGCCGCTCCGCCCCGTAGATCACGCCCACGTACCCGACGATCGCCCCCACCACCGGGACGACGAAGAAGCCCGCGATAGCGCCGATCCCGCTCAGCAGCAGCGTCCTGCGCGGCGCCCCCGACTCGCGCGGGCGGCGCGGCGGCAGGAGCGGCTTCAGCGCCTGGTTCAGCAGGAGGAGGGCCGTGGCGCCGATCAGTACACCCGAGGCCGCCGGGGTGTTGTCGGCCAGCGCCCACCACAGCACGGCCGCCCAGACGATGGCCTGGCCGGGCACACCGGGCAGCAGTACACCGATCAGGCCGAGCAGCATGACCAGGCCGACGGCGACGAGCTGCCACACACTCATCTGACCAGCCTGCCGGAGTCCGGCCGCTCCCGCCCGTCGCGCGTGAGGTCAGGCGCGCGGCTCGCGGGACACCCAGCCCCGCTCGTAGGCGTGCCAGCCCAGCTGCAGCCGGGTCGACACCCCGGTGAGCTCCATCAGGCCCTTGACCCTGCGCTGCACGGTCCGCAGCCCCAGCTCCAGCTGTTTCGCGACACTGGCGTCGGTCAGCCCGGCCAGCAGCAGCGACAGAACCTCCAGATCCGTCGGATCCGGCCCGGTCGTCTCCTCCCGCACCAGACCGCTCTCACCGAGCCGCAGCGGCATCGCCTCGCGCCACACCGCCTCGAACAGTCCCATCAGCGACTCCAGCAACCCGGAGGCGTGCACGACCAGTGCCGCCGGCTCCGCGCCCCGACCGGTCAGCGGCACCATCGCCAGAGCGCCGTCGGCGACGACCAGCTTCGTCGGCACCCGGTCCACCACCCGGCAGTGCTCGTCACGGCTCAGCGCCGCCGACAGTTCCAGGATGCCCGACGGCAGGGAGAGAACCTCGCGCTCGACGACCACCCGGAACGTCACCCCTCGGGTGGCGGCCCGTTCCTCCGACTCGTTGTCGAGACCGCTGACCGCGATCGGCTTCCCGGTGACCAGGGCGCACACCTCGCTCGTCGCCCCCAGCTGGAGCTGATGGAACCGGTGTGCCACCGCGCTCGCACCCGTGACCACCTCCACCAGGTCGTGGACGGCGGGTTCGGCGGCGTCCGCCCGGTACTCCTCGGCCAGCAGCACCGCCGCCAGCTCCGCCTGCTCCAGCTCATGGCGCTGCTGCGTCAGCAGCGCACCCAGCGCGACCCCCGGCGGCGCCGCCACCCAGCGCCCCGTACGCGCCGACGACTGGGCGGCCAGACCGTGCTGCTCCAGCCGGCGCAGCGCCCGTTCGGTCTCCGGTTCCGGAAGGGCCAGCCGGTGCGCGAGATCGGGGACCTCCGCGGCCCCCAGCGCCACCAGCGCGCGGTAGGCCGACTCCTGTATCTCGTCGAGCCCTATGGCTCCCAGCATCCCCGGACCCCTCCCCGGACGCAGTACTTCCGTGTCATGTCGTGCTCGCCGGCCGACCGGCCGTGGCGGAAAGCGGCCACGGCGTAAACCCGCCTCGGCACATCATCCCTGTACCGCCCGCCCCTCTGCCAATGTGGCGCCACCGCAGCACCAACAACCTCCGGAATGGTGCGCTTTGCGCTGCCTGTTCCAGTATCACGTGGGGAGAGCGATGCGTCCGATATCGCGTACGGCACTGGGGGCGGCCACCGCCGCCGTCCTGGCCGTCACGGTGATCGCGCCGTCCGTGGCAGCGCCACAGGACGACGCGGCCACGAAGAGACCACTCACCGGCGGCGCGGCGGCGGCAGCCGAGGCGGACAGGCCGGTCACCGTCACCCTGGTCACCGGCGACAAGGTGCTGGTGAGCACGGACAGTTCGGGGAACGCCACGGCCAACGCGCCGGCCCGCGCGGACGGCTCCGTCCCCCTCGTGCAGACCCGCCGCTCCGGCAAGGACCTCTACGTCTACCCGGACACCGCGGCCAAGGCGCTCGCGGCCGGCACGGTGGACGAGGAACTCTTCAACGTCACCGGGCTGATCCGGCAGGGCTACGACGACGCGCACGCGGACTCCGTACCGCTCATCGCCACCTACACGGAAGACGCCGCCCGCAGCGCGCCCGCCACCCCGCGCGGCGCCGAACGCGGCATCGCCCTCCCGGTCATCGACGGTGTGGCGCTCAAGGCGGACAAGGAGAAGGCGGCCGGGTTCTGGGCGGACGTCACCGGAGCCCGGTCCCGTTCCGCCGCCGGACTGAAGAAGCTCTGGCTGGACCGCAAGGCCGAGGCCAGCCTCGACCGGTCCACCAAGCAGATCCGCGCCGACCTCGCCTGGGCCGCCGGATACGACGGCAAGGGCACCAGGGTCGCCGTCCTGGACACCGGCGCCGACGCCGAACACCCGGACCTCAAGGGCCGGATCAGCGCGTCGGAGAACTTCACCGACTCCGACACCACCGACGACCGCCAGGGCCACGGCACCCACACCCTCTCCACCGTGGGCGGCTCCGGCGCGGCCAGTGACGGCAAGCAGAAGGGCGTCGCCCCCGGCGCGGACCTGCTCGTCGGCAAGGTGCTCAACGACAGCGGCTCCGGCGACTCCTCCTGGATCATCGCGGGCATGCAGTGGGCCGTCGACCAGAAGGCCGACGTCGTCTCCATGAGCCTGGGCAGCGCGACACCGACCGACTGCACCGACCCGATGAGCATGGCCGCCGAGGAGTTCGGCAAGAGCGAGGACACCCTGTTCGTCGTCGCGGCCGGCAACGCGGGCCCCGCCCTCAACACCGTCTCCTCACCCGGCTGCGCGCCCGGCGTGCTGACCGTCGGCGCGGTCGACCGTGACGACTCCACCGCCCGGTTCTCCAGCCGCGGCCCCGCCATCGGGGCGCACACCCTCAAGCCCGAGATCGCCGCCCCGGGCGTCGAGATCTCGGCGGCCGCGGCGGGCGGCCGCGGGATCTACGCCTACCAGTCGATGTCCGGTACGTCGATGGCCACCCCGCACGTCGCGGGCGCCGCCGCCATCGTCAAGGAGCGCCACCCGGACTGGACCGCACAGCAGGTCAAGGCGGCCCTCGTCTCCTCTGCGAAGAGCGGCATCCCCGGTGACGTACGCGAGACCGGCGGTGGCCGGCTCGACGTCAAGGCGGCCATCGACACGACCGTCACCGGCGCACCCGCCATCCAGGGCGGCACCTTCAACTGGCCCCAGGACAGGACCGACCGCACCAGCGTCCAGGTCCCGTACACCAACTCGGGCACGAAGCCGGTCAAGCTGGCACTGAAGCTCCAGAGCGTCACCGGCAACGACGGTTCGGCCGTCCGCACCTCCGTCGCCGCACTCGGCGCGAAGAGCGTCACCGTGCCCGCCGGAGCCACGGTCCAGGTCCCGCTGAAGCTCGACCCGACCGCGAAGCTCCAGGACAGCCAGTACGGCGACGTCACCGGCCGGGTCCTGGCCACCGCCACGGGCGGGGTGAAGGTCTCCACCCCGTTCTCGCTGTACGTCGGCGCCGAGACCGTCACCCTGCGCGTCAAGCTGATCGACGCCAACGGCGACGCGGCCGGCGGCTCGTCGTCCCTCGACGTCATCGGCACCGACACCGCGAGCGGCGAGCGCAGGTTCAACGACGGCTCGACCGACCAGGTGTACCAGGTCCGCCCCGGCGCCTACTTCGTCTCCAGCTTCGTCGTCTCGCCCGACCCCGAGGACGCAACCGGCAGCCTCGCCGAGTCCGTCGGCTACCTCGCCCGGCCGCAGCTGAACGTCACCAAGGACACCACCCTGGTGCTCGACGCCCGCAAGGCGCACCGCATCCAGGTGAAGACCCGGGACCGGACCAGCGAGACCCGCAGCGGCACTCTCGCCTTCGGCCGCAGCTGGGACGACGCCTGGCTGCACGCCGGATCCATCGCCGGCGGCAGCGTCATCAAGGACTACCGGGCCGACATCCGGGGCAGGGCCACGGACGGCGACTTCGAGTTCGACAGCTTCTGGCGCGCGTACGCCCCGCAGATCGAGAAGCTCTCGGTCGTGGGCGGCGCGACCCTCCACCCCACGACCGCGTCCAACGGCTCCGTCAACCTCGACGGCACCGGACGCGCCGCACTCGTAGACGCCGGCAGCGGTACCCCCGAGGAGCTGAAGGCCGCCGGAGTCTCCGGCAAGATCGCCCTGGTCGGCGTTCCGGACGACGGCACCATCGTCACCCAGGCGCGTGACGCCAAGGCCGCCGGCGCCGTGGCGATCATCACGCACCGCCCGTCGGCGGGCCCCTGGCAGCCCTCCGTCGGATACGGCTCGGCGCCCCTGCCCTCGCTCGGCATCCGGTCCGACGAGGCGAAGGCCCTGACCGAGGCGCTGTCCGCCGGACCGGTGAAGCTGAACTGGAAGGCCACGGCCGTCAGTCCGTTCGTCTACAACCTGGCCTTCTCCGAGACGGGCGACCTCACCTCGGACCGCACGTACCAGGTCAAGGACAAGGCGCTCGGCGCGGTCCGGTCGACCTATGAAGCGATGGGTGTCAAGACCGACTTCGTCGACACACTGGTCGTCTCCCGCCCCTACGGCGCGAGCTACTCCGTCGGTGCGTTCGACACCGTCGCCGCACCGGGCAAGCGCACCGAGTACTACACGGCGGGCGACACCACCTGGCAGCAGGCACTCTCCTCCAGCTTCCCCTGGGGCGAGTTCATGATGGACAGCTTCCGTACCTACGAGGCCGGTTCCGAGCGTTCCGCGGACTGGTACCGGGGCGTCGTCGTGCCGTCCGCACCCCGCGACGACCAGGGCGAGGAGCAGCTCGCCGCCGAACGCCAGGACAATCTGATCGGCGTCGCCCCGGGCTTCTGGAGCGACACGGAGCACAGCGGTCTCCAGGGCTCCTTCGGGGACATGGGCAATATGCGGCTCAGCAGCGGCGGCCGGGTGATCGGCGAGACCGGCTGGCCGTCCGGGGTGTTCACCGTGCCGGCCGAGGACGCCGCGTACGAACTCACCATGACGACCATGAAGTCGGGCGCACCCGCCGCCGTCTGGAAGCGTTCCACCGCCACCGAGACCACCTGGAAGTTCCGTTCGCACCGCGACGAGAACGTGTACTCGCAGGGCGTCCCGCTGCTCTTCCCGGGCTACGACCTGCCTTCGGACGGCATGAAGACCCTGGCCGCGACGGACGGCCAGAAGATCGGACTGAGCGTGACGGGCCATGCCGGCTACCCGCCCGGCAAGGTCACCGCCGCCAAGGTCTCGTACTCGTACGACGGTGGCGAGACCTGGACCGGCGCCACCACCGCCCAGCGGGGCGGCCGTTGGACCGCGACCGTGAACCACGCGGGCGCGGCCGGCAAGCCGGTCACCCTGCGGACCGAACTGACGGATGACAAGGGCAACTCCGTCGTGCAGACAGTGACCGACGCCTACGCCGTGCGCTGACGCCGGATCACCGGACCGGTCCGCCGGGCGTCCTTCCCGTGGGGGGTTGGGCCGCCCGGCGGACCCTTTTCCGTGGGGCGCCCTCACCACATTTTCTGGATGATCCGTTTTGCCGGGCCCCCCGCGGTGGACAATATGGGCATGAGTCAGCAGGGGGAGAGGCCCGCCGCCCAGGAGGACGACTGGTGGCGCAGGCTGTACGACGAATCCGCCCCGGACCCCGGGGCGAGCCAGGCGGCCGACAGTCTCGACGACCGCTTCGACTCGGCGTCGGACGCCGTGGGACCCAACGGCCGTGGGGCGTACGGGGCTGCCGCCGCGATACCCGGGCCGCGCCTCGCGCCGCCCGTTCCGCCACCGCCCCTGGAGGAGCCCCCGCGCGCGCCGTGGGAGCCCCCGGCCGGCGCCTCCCGGCCCCGGACGTTCGCGGTGGCGGCACCAGAGCCGGAACCAGCGCCGCCACCGGAACCAGAACCGGCAGCCCCGGTTCCGCCGCCCGTCGTCGCGTCACCGCAGCCCCCGCCGCCCGCCGCCGATCCCCGCCTCGCCCAGAGCCTGTCGTCCGGCCGGGACGCCGAGGTACCGCCCGCCGCCGACGCGATGCCGCCGCTGCCCAGGCGGCCCGTCGTCGAGCGGAACGAGGACGAACGGCCGCCGGCGGACACGGATGCCCCGGGCGCCCCCGACGCCGGGGCGGCGTGGGGACCGCACGAGCCGGAGGCGCACCACCCCGTCTCGTACGTGGGTGCCAGGCCGCCCACGTACGACGCGGAGCCCACCGCGCTGCCCGCCACAGAGCCGCACGAGATCCACGCGCTCGTCGCCGACACCGTGCTCGACGGCGCCCGCTACGGCACGTACACCCTGCGAGCCGCCTCCGTACGCGGCGACTCCGCACGGTTCCGGGGCGAGCCCCGGCGCGACGCGCTGGTCACGGTGCGCTTCGGCGCCGCGGAGAGCGCCCTCGTCCTGGTCGCCGTCGCGGGCGGCGCGCGCACCGCGGAGGGCGCGCATCCGGCAGCCGCCGACGCCTGCCGATGGATCGCGGAGGCCGTCGGACGCAGCCATGTCCGGCTCTCCGAGGACATAAGGGCCGGCCGCCGCGGCGAACTGAAATCCGGCCTGCACCGCCTTGCCGACCGCACCTACGGCAGACTCCGCGCCCGCGCCGCCGAACTCGGTCTCGAACCGCCCGAGTACACCGCGGGCCTGCGCTGCCTCCTGCTGTCCGCGGACCCCGGCTGCCGGACCCGGGTCTTCTTCGGCGTCGGAGGCGGCGGGCTCTTCCGGCTGCGCGACGGCAGCTGGCAGGACCTCGAACCGGCGGTCCCGCACTCCGGCGAACTCACCGGAGAGGGAGTGGTCGGCTTCGGCTCGGCGTCACCCGAGAGCGGGCCCGACGGTGAACGGCTGACCATGGACCTGGGGATCACCACCGGTCCGTCCCCGTACATCGAGAGCCCGGTCCCGCCGCCCGCGGAGCCGTTCCGGTTCCGGGCCTCGGTCGCCCGGCCGGGCGACACCCTGCTGCTCTGTAGCAACGGCCTGGCCGATCCGCTGCGCGACGAGCCGGCCCTCGCCGACGAACTGGCCGGACGCTGGGCACCGGGCCCCGCGCCGGGTCTCGCGGACTTCCTCGCGGACACCCAGCTCAGGGCCAAGGGATACGCCGACGACCGCACGGCCGTCGGCGTCTGGGAGGCGTAACCGCGCGGGCCGTGGGTTGATGGACTTCGGACACCCCGTCCGGCCGAGGTTTCATGCCCCGGAGTCGCCGGATCGCCGTCAGCCGGACGTGCACGGAGCACAGGCAGAGGGAGCACGCACCCATGGCCAAGCAGAACGTGGCGGAGCAGTTCGTCGATGTCCTCTCCCGCGCGGGGGTCAAGCGCCTGTACGGGGTCGTCGGTGACAGCCTGAACCCGGTCGTCGACGCCATCCGCCGGCACGCGGACATGGACTGGGTGCAGGTCAGACACGAGGAGACGGCCGCGTTCGCCGCAGGCGCGGAGGCGCAGATCACCGGCACCCTGGCGGCCTGCGCGGGCTCGTGCGGACCAGGAAACCTGCACCTCATCAACGGCCTCTACGACGCCCACCGCTCCATGGCGCCCGTGCTCGCGCTCGCCTCGCACATCCCGTCGAGCGAGATCGGCCTCGGCTACTTCCAGGAGACCCATCCGGGGCTGCTCTTCCAGGAGTGCAGCCACTACAACGAGATGATCTCCAACCCGCAGCAGATGCCTCGGCTGCTCCAGACGGCGATCCAGCACGCGATCGGCCGGGGCGGCGTCAGCGTCGTCTCGATGCCGGGCGACATCGCCTCGCAGACCGCCCCGGAGAAGACGATCGAACACGCGCTGGTCACCTCGCGGCCCAGCGTGCGGCCCGGCGACGCGGAGATCGAGAAGCTCTGCCGGATGGTCGACGAGGCCAAACGGGTGACGCTGTTCTGCGGCAGCGGCACGGCGGGCGCGCACGCGGAGGTGATGGAGTTCGCGGAACGGGTGAAGGCCCCCGTCGGGCACGCGCTGCGCGGCAAGGAGTGGATCCAGTACGACAACCCCTTCGACGTCGGCATGAGCGGCCTGCTGGGCTACGGCGCCGCCTACGAGGCCACCAACGAGTGCGATCTGCTGATCCTGCTCGGCACGGACTTCCCGTACAACGCCTTCCTGCCCACCGATGTGAAGATCGTCCAGGTCGATGTCCGTCCCGAGCACCTGGGCCGCCGCTCCAAACTCGACCTGGCGGTCTGGGGGGACGTCCGCGAGACCCTGCGCTGTCTGACCCCGCGGGTGAAGGCGAAGTCCGACCGGAAGTTCCTCGACCGGATGCTCAAGAAGCACGCCGACGCGCTGGAGGGCGTGATCAGCGCCTACACCCGCAAGGTCGAGAAGCACGTCCCGATCCATCCCGAGTACGTGGCCTCGGTCCTGGACGAACTGGCGGACGACGACGCGGTGTTCACCGTCGACACCGGCATGTGCAACGTCTGGGCGGCCCGCTATCTGACGCCGAACGGCAAGCGCCGGGTGATTGGTTCGTTCAGCCACGGCTCGATGGCCAACGCGCTGCCGCAGGCCATCGGCGCGCAGTTCACGGACCGGAACCGGCAGGTCGTCTCGATGTCCGGGGACGGTGGATTCACCATGCTGATGGGGGACTTCCTGACGCTGGTGCAGTACGACCTGCCGGTGAAGGTCGTCCTGTTCAACAACTCAGCGCTGGGGATGGTCGAACTGGAGATGCTGGTGGCGGGACTGCCGTCGTTCGGCACGACCAACAAGAACCCGGACTTCGCGGCCATCGCGCGGGCCTCGGGGGCGTACGGTGTACGGGTCGAGAAGCCCAAGCAGCTCGAAGGGGCCCTCAAGGACGCGTTCAAGCACAAGGGCCCGGCGCTCGTCGACATCGTCACCGACCCCAACGCGCTCTCCATGCCGCCGAGAATCAGCGCGGACATGGTGACCGGGTTCGCGCTCTCCGCGAGCAAGATCGTGCTGGACGGCGGGGTGGGCCGGATGGTCCAGATGGCCCGCTCCAACCTCCGTAACGTGCCCCGCCCCTGAGGCCACCCGCCCGGAGCGGCCGGGGCCCCGCTAGGGCCTGTCGTCAGACTGCCGTCTGCTGCGCGACGCCATGCAGGCACTCTCGCCACACCGGCCCCAGACCCCGGTACGTCCAGTACAGGAGCCTGAGGCCGGCACACCGAGAGCACGCACCTGACGCCGCGCGGCCGCCCTTCGGGCGACGACGGCGGTTTGACGACAGGCCCTGGTCCCCGGCCGCTCCGGTGGAGTCCTACGCGTCCACCTCGTACTGGCCGTACTCCAGGAAGTAGCGCAGCTCCTCCGGAGTGCCGTCGATGACGGCCTCGGCCGCCGCCCGGAGCGCGCTGCTGCTGTCCGGGTCGGCGAGTATGCGGACGACGGCGACCCTGTCGTCCTCTGCCTGGGCGAGGCGGTAGCCGGTTTCGAGGAAGGCGCGGAGCTGTTCCGGGGTGGCGTTGTTGTCGAGGAGTTCGTTGACCTCCTTGATGACGCGCTTTCCGCTGTCGGGGTTGGCGAGGAGGCTGACGACGGTGACACTGTCGTCCTCCGCCTGGGCGAGGCGGTAGCCGGTCTTCAGGAAGGCGCGCATGTCCTCCACCGTGCCGTCGAGGGCCTTGTTCGCCTCCTGGGTGACCCCCCTGCCGCTGTCCTCGTCCGCCATGATGCGGAGGATCGCGATACGGAGGTCCTCCTCGGACATGTCGTCCACGGGTGTGCCGGGGTCGTCCGCGGCCGCCGGCGCCGCCACGGTGGCGGGCGCCGAGGCGGCACCGGCGGCGAAGGCCGGAGTGGTCAGCAGGAGGGCCGGCGCCAGGGCGGTGGCCGCTACGGCAAGAGCGGCACGGGTCAGTCTCATACGGGTGGACCTGCCTTCGGAACGCAGTGATGATCGGAGCGTCGGCGAGCGTGTGCGCAGCCGCCGGGCACGTGCATCATCGCCCGTGACGGTGGCTGGAAGCACTGCCGGATTCCGGCAGCTTTCACACGCTCCATACTTCTATGCGCAGGCATCGCGTTGACCCGCGCCTGTCCCGTGTGGATCCGCCCGCCCGCCCGTTCCGTCGAGGTGACGCAGCGCGGACATGAAATGACGGCCCATCAATTCTCATGCGCTGACGACCTCTTGGCGCCCTCTGGGCAATGTGACATATTACTGACGTGTTCACGAGACAGCCTTTGGATGTCGTCGTTGTCGGTGCCGGAGTGGTCGGCGCCGCCTGCGCCTACTACGCGGCCCGGTCCGGACTCGCGGTCGCGGTGGTGGACAGCGGGCCCGTCGCCGGTGGCACCACGGGGGCGGGGGAGGGGAACCTCTTGGTCTCCGACAAGCCGCCGGGCCCTGAGCTGACCCTCGCACTGCACTCCGCCTCCCTCTGGCGCGAACTCGCCCAAATACTGCCGAGCGCAGTCGAGTTCGAGCAGAAGGGCGGCCTGGTGGTGGCGGCGGACGAAGCGTCGCTGGCCACGCTGACCGCGACAGCGGCCGGGCAGGCGGAGGCGGGGGTACGGACCCGCGCCGTCGCTCCGCACGAGCTGCCCGGACTGGAACCGCACCTCGCACCCGGTCTCGCGGGCGGGGTCCTCTACCCTCAGGACGCCCAGGTCCAACCAGCCCTGGCGGCAGCACACGTGCTGCGCACGGCGCGTGAGGCCGGGGCCCGTGTCCGGCTGGGGGAGGCGGTCACGGCCGTGCTCACCGGGCCGACCGGCGCGGTACGCGGCGTACGGACCGGCCGGGGCGATCTGCTGGCCCCGGCGGTGGTCAACGCCACGGGCGTCCGGGGCGGCGAACTGGCCGCGCTGGCGGGGGTGGAACTGCCCGTGCTGCCCAGGCGCGGCTTCGTCCTGGTGACCGAGCCGCTGCCCCGGCTGATCAGGCACAAGGTGTACGCGGCGGAGTACGTGGCCGATGTGTCCAGCGGTTCGGCCGCGCTGCAGACCTCGCCCGTCGTGGAGGGGACTCCGGCGGGGCCGGTACTGATCGGCGCGAGCCGTGAACGGGTCGGCTTCGACCGTACGTTGTCCGTGCCGGTGATCAGCAGGCTGGCAGCCGCGGCCGCCGCGCTCTTCCCCGTACTCGGACAGGCCCGCGTGCTGCGCGCCTACCACGGCTTCCGCCCCTATCTGCCGGACCACCTGCCGGCGATCGGCCCCGACCGCCGGGTGCCGGGCCTCTTCCACGCCTGCGGTCACGAGGGCGCCGGGATCGGGCTCGCCCCCGCCACGGCCGCACTGGTCGTCGCCGCGATCCGCGGCGAGGAACCCGCCATCGACCCCGAACCGTTCCGGCCCGACCGGTTCGAGACCGCCTCCGAGGGCCGCCCGGCCGCCCGGCCACCGAGACAGGAGCCCTGGTGATACGTATCCGCAGACGCACCGCCGCCCGCACCCCGGCCACCCTGGCCGGTGCCGAGCCGGGGCCGGGGTTCGAGATCACTTTCGACGGCCGCCCGGTCCACGCCCTGCCCGGCCGGAGCATCGCCGCCGTCCTCTGGGCGGACTCCGTCCTCACCTGGCGCACCACCAGGGTGAACGGTCGCCCGCGAGGGGCCTTCTGCGGGATCGGCTCCTGCTTCGACTGCCTGGTCACCGTGAACGGGGTCCCCGGCCGGCGGGCCTGTCTGCGGCCCGCCCGCCCCGGCGATGTGGTCACGACCCAGGAGGGGGACGGCCATGCCGGACTCCGCCGCTGAACCTCCGCACCCCGCGCCGCACTTCACCGGACTCGCCGTGGTGGGCGCCGGTCCGGCCGGACTGGCGGCCGCGGTCACCGCCGCCGACGGCGGACTCGACGTGGTCCTGCTCGACGCGGCCGACGAGCCCGGCGGCCAGTACTACCGCTCCCCGGCCCCCGGTCTGCGCGCCACCCGGCCCGAGGCGCTGCACCACGGCTGGGCGCGGTTCGCCGGACTGACGGCACGGCTCGCACGGCACCGCGACGCGGGCCGGATCCGTCACCTCGCCGGGCATCAGGTGTGGGCCGTCGAGCGGACCGGGGCGGACTGGACCCTGCACGCCGTCACCGGCCCCGACGGCGAGGGGGCGGCCACGCTCCGGGCCCGCCGGCTGCTCATCGCGACCGGCTCCCACGAGCGCCAGCTGCCCTTCCCCGGCTGGACCCTGCCCGGAGTCGTCGGCGCGGCCGGGGCGCAGGCCATGCTCAAGTCGGGTCTGGTGCTGCCGGGACAGCGCGTCGTCGTCGCGGGCAGCGGACCGCTGCTGCAGGCCGTCGCGGTGTCCCTGGCGGCGGCCGGCGCCAGGGTGCCCGCACTGGTGGAGGCCGCCGGATACGGGGCGTACGGACGCGCTCCCCGCGTGCTGGCCGCAGACCCCGGCCGGCTCCGGGAGGGGATACGGCACTCGGCGGCGCTGGCGGGCCACCGGGTACGGGTACTGACCCATCGCGCGGTCACCGCCGTGCACGGAACAGAGCGGGTGGAGGGAGTCACCGTCAGCCGCCTGGACCGCGACTGGCGCCCGCTCCCCGGAACCGGCCGCCGGATCGACTGCGACACCCTGGCCGTGGGCCACGGGCTGGTCCCGCAGCTCGACCTGGCCGTCGGCCTGGGCTGCGGGACCCGGTGCGGCGCGGACGGGTCGGCCGCCCTGGTGCTCGACGAGAGCCTGCGCACCACCGTGCCCGGCGTCTGGGCCGCGGGCGAGCCGGGCGGCATCGGCGGCGTGCACCTCGCGCTGGCCGAGGGGGAGTTGGCGGCCCTCGCGGTGACGGAGGATGCCCGGGGCGGTACCCGGGGCCGGGACGCGCGCCGGATGACGGTGCTGCGCCGGGCCCGGCGGCGGATGCGCGCGTTCGCCGGGCTGATGGGCGCCGTGCACCGGCCCGGCCCCGGCTGGACCGGGTGGCTCGCCGCCGACACGGAGGTCTGCCGCTGCGAGGAGGTCACCGCGGGCGCGATCCGCACGGCGGTCGACGACCTCGGCGCCGGCGACAGCCGGACGGTCAAACTCCTCACCCGGGCCGGGATGGGCTGGTGCCAGGGCCGGACGTGCGGGTTCCCGGTCCGGGAACTGGCGGGCTGCGCCGCGGAGGCCGGAGCCCCGGACCGCCGGCCGCTGGCCTGCCCGGTCCCGCTCGCCACGCTCGCCCGTGCGGCCCGCCCCGAGGACGGGTGAACGCCCGGGGCGCGCACGTCTCCCGGGCCCCTCCGGGAGTGCGGCCTTCTCCGTCCCCTTCGCCGGTCCATGTCATGCCACACCTCTGAGGGAGCCCAGATGTCGACGAACTCCACTGCCCGCAACAGTCCTTGGCGAGGCGTCATGGTCGCCACACCGCTCACCCTGCGCGAAGACCGGTCCATCGACTTCGACGCGTACGCGGCCCACGTGCGCGACCTCGTGGACGCCGGCTGCGACGGCGTGGTGCCGAACGGGTCGCTGGGGGAGTACCAGACCCTCACGGAACAGGAGCGCGACCAGGTGGTGCGCGTCGCGGTCGAGGCCGCCGGCGATGGGGCCAGGGTCATGCCCGGGGTCTCCGCCTACGACAGCGCCCAGTCGCGCCGCCTCGCCGACCGGGCGGCGGAGGCGGGCGCCGGCTCCGTCCTGCTGCTGCCGCCCAACGGCTACCCGTGCGAGGGCGCCGCGGTCCGCGCGCACTACGCCGAGGTCGCCGGGGCGGGCCTGCCGGTCGTCGCGTACAACAACCCGTACGACACCAAGGTCGACCTGACACCGGGGCTGCTCGCGCAGCTTCACACGGACGGGTCCATCGTGGCCGTCAAGGAGTTCAGCGGGGACGTCCGCAGGGCCTACGAGATCGCGGAGGAGGCCCCCGGGCTCGACCTGCTGGTGGGGGCCGACGACGTGCTGCTGGAACTCGCCCTGGCCGGTGCGGTCGGCTGGATCGCGGGCTGCCCCAACATGCTGCCCGCCGGCTGTGTCGCGCTGTACCGCGCCGCCGTCTCCGGGGACCTTGAGACGGCCCTGCCGCTCTACCGGCGGCTCCATCCGCTGCTGCGTTGGGACTCCAAGCCGGAGTTCGTCCAGGCGATCAAGGCGTCGATGGACATCGTCGGGCGGCACGGCGGTCCCACCCGGCCGCCCCGGCTTCCCCTCGACACGGAGGCCGCGACCGCCGTGCGGGCCGCCACCGAGAAGGCGCTGGCCGAGGGTCTGGACTGACCGGGCCCGGCAGACAGCACCCGACACACCGCCCGGCGCACAGCACGTGCCGCGGCGGACCGGCACGACGACCGAGGGGGAGACTTGCGCACGCGTCACGTATTCCACGCCGTCGACTCGCACACCGAGGGCATGCCCACCCGCGTCATCACCGGCGGGATCGGCACCGTCCCCGGCGCCACCATGGCCGAACGACGCGACCACTTCATGGCGCACCGCGACGCGGTACGCACCCTGCTGATGTACGAGCCGCGCGGCCACGCCGCCATGAGCGGGGCCGTCCTCCAGCCGCCGACCCGCCCCGACGCCGACTTCGGGGTCCTGTTCATGGAGGTCTCGGGCTGTCTGCCGATGTGCGGACACGGCACGATCGGGGTGGCCACCGTGCTGGTGGAGACCGGCATGGTGGAGGTCACGGAACCGGTCACCACCGTACGGCTGGACACCCCGGCCGGGCTGGTCTCCGTCGATGTCCACGTCGAAGACGGCGCCGCCACCTCCGTCACCCTGACCAACGTCCCCGCCTTCTCCGCCGGACTGGGTCTCACAGCCAAGGTGCCCGGCCTCGGCACCGTCACCTACGACCTGGCCTACGGAGGCAACTTCTACGCGATGGTGCAACTGGCCGACCTCGGGCTCCCGTTCGACCGCTCGCGCAAGGACGAGCTGCTGGAGGCGGGGCTCGCCCTGATGGACGCGGTCAACGAGACGGACCGCCCGGTCCATCCGCTCGACCCCGGCATCCACGGGCTCAAGCACGTCCAGCTGATCGCACCCGGCTCCGATGCCGTCCACTCCCGGCACGCGATGGCCATCCACCCCGGATGGTTCGACCGGTCACCGTGCGGCACCGGGACCTCGGCACGGATGGCCCAGCTCCACGCGCGGGGCGAACTCCCGCTGGAGACGGACTTCGTGAACGAGTCCTTCATCGGCACCACGTTCACCGGCCGGCTGGTCGCGGAGACCACCGTCGGGACGCTGCCCGCGGTCGTCCCCACCGTCACGGGCCGCGCCTGGATCACCGGAACCGCGCAGTACTTCCTCGACCCGTCCGACCCGTTCCCCGAAGGGTTCCTGCTGTGAACCGCTGAACGGCAACCGCCCCGCTCGGCACCCGACTCGGGCGCTGAGCGGGGCGGGCGTTCAGACGGTGCCGAACTCTCCGGCCTTGACGCCCGCCACGAAGGACGCGAACGCGTCGGCGGGGACGGTCAGTACCGGGCCGCTCAGATTCTTGGAGTCACGGACGGGGACCATGCCGGTAGCGGATGCGCTCGACGGCGCCCACTCGACGCAGGAACCGCCGTTGCCGCTGTACGAGGACTTGACCCACTGGAGGGACGGGTAATCGGTCACGGGGTGCCCTTTCGTACCTGAGTGATCATGGCTACAGACTCCGCTTGCGAGGGCGCTTCTGTCTGTAGCTGATGGTAGGCCCTCAGCAAGGGCAGCACGGAAGCGCTCTCCCGTTCCAGGTACCCGTGGATCTCGGACTCGACGTACGCGACGACGGAACGGTCCTTCAGCGTCAGCAGGTTGACCAAGCGGGTGAAGGGTCGGCGCTCCCCCATGGCGAAGGGAGCGACCTGAAGGGATGTGTTCGGCTCCTCGGCGAACTCGATCAAGTGCGCCAACTGCCGATGCATGACCTCATGGCCCCCGATTGGTCGGCGGATGCAGCTCTCATCGAGCACCACGAACAGCAGAGGCGGCAGCGTTCGTACCAGGGCGGCTTGGCGTTCCATGAGGAACTCGACTCGTTCTCGCGCCTGTTCGGCTGTGATGGACCCTCGCCTGACGTTGCTTGCCTCAAGGGCTGTTGCGTACTCGGGTGTCTGGAGCAGACCTGGGATCAGACCCGACTCGAACAGCCGGACCTCCGCGGCGCGCCCCTCATGTCCGACGTACTCCGGGAACCCTTCCAGCAGGCTGCCGTGCTGCATCTCGCGCCACTGGCGTTCGAACGTGTCGCCTGTGCCCGCAATACCCAAGGCCACGTCAGCAGCTTTCGCGAAGCGCAAAGATGGCATCTTGCGACCAGTTTCGACGCCTGAAATGTGCCCGCTGGAAATGCCCGTTCGGGCGGAGAGTTCGTCCTGCTTCCAACCGTGTGCCTCGCGTGAACTGCGTAATCGTGCTCCGAACGCCGCTTGCGGGCTGCTCTCCGGGTCCAACTCCTTGCGATTCAACCTCTACCCCCAACTTGGCTGGCCGCTGAGCCACGTTGATCAGGTACCGACCGTAGGCCACGCTGAGCCGCCTTGGTAGTGGAACGGCTACGGAGAGGCACGATCGTGTGCGTAGAAGACGGTTCCCCGGGCGGACGCCCTCATCACGTTCCCGCTCCCGGCACGCTCCTGGTGGACACGGCCCGTCAAGGCCGCGTGGGTGAGTTCCGTGGAGTCGCCGGCCCGTACTGGTCGCTGCGGCCGCTCTGCGGCGGGGTCGAGTGGGAGGCCGAGCCCGAGCACCTGCGCCCCGCGGATGCCATAGAGCGGCTGCGGGCCGAGAACGCGCGGTGCAACGCGCGGAGTCGCGGTGAGGTGCTGTGAGGGCCCGGCCGGGCGCGGCTTACCTGGTGGAGGTCACCGCGACGGACGGCCGCCGGGCGGTTTCGCTCGGCAGGGCGACCGTGGCGAACCGCAGGCTCGCGCTCCGGTGGCTATGGCGGCAGGCGCGTCGGCTCGCGGACGGGCCCGGCGCCCCCGGCATACCGGGCGTCCGGCCGATCGGCTTCGAGGGCTCCGCCGTCCCGGACGGGCTCCGGGCATGGGCGCGCGATCCGGACCAGCAGGAGCAGGCGATGGCGCGGCTGGAGGCCGGAGGGCCCGACGTGCTCACCGTGCTCGATCCCGCCGCCGGTCTGCTCGTGACGCTCGCCGGACGGCCGCTCCGTGCCGCAGCAGACCGGCCGCTCCACACGCACCCGGTCGCCCCCCGGGCCGGAATCGTCCATCTCAACCGGAGAACTCATGGTGACGCATTGCAACGAACCCGTCCGCCCGCCCTGGTTCCGGACCGCGCAAGCGCACCCGTGGGCGGGCGGTACGGAACTTCCCGACTGGCTCGTCTGTGAACTCGGCAAGGGGTGCGGGTGGCCACGGCGACTGCCTGGACACCATGGGGCGCGACGCCTTCGACGTATGGCTGCGCTGGAGCGGCGACGACTTCACCTACGTCTGCGCAGCACCGTGCGAACAGGTGGACCCCGCCGTCGAGCCCCGCCTGCGACAGGCGTGCTGGCTGTTCACCGGCCACGAGCCCGGCCACTCGTGGCAGTTCGAGGATCTCCCGCTCGACTAGGGGTGTCCGAGATGCCTCGACCGGCCCGATCCGCGGCGATCTCCGCGGGCAACGGTATGGCAACGTGACATTGTATTCTGGCGCTCCGTACGGTGCTGGAGGACAGACATGGCTCGCCTCACGTCGCTCAACGCGATCTCGGCGCAGGAACATCTGCGCGACCAGGTGGCGCACGCACTGCGGGCGGCGCTGATCGCGGGTGAGCTGAGGCCGGGCACGATCTACTCGGCGCCCGCGCTCGCGGCCGATTTCGGTGTCTCCGCGACACCCGTCCGCGAGGCGATGCTCGACCTGGCCCGGGAAGGGCTGGTCGAGGCCGTCCGCAACAAGGGCTTCCGGATCACCGAACTGACCGATCAGGACCTCGACGACTTCACCGAACTCCGGGCCATGATCGAGGTCCCCACCGTCGGCCGGATCGCGCGGATGGGCCTGACGCTGGAGCTGGAGGCGTTGCGCCCCGTCGCGAAGGAGATCGTCGAGGCCGCGCGCCGGCACGACATCCTGGGCTACCTGGAGGCGGACCGCCGCTTCCACCTCGCCCTGCTCAGGCTGGCCGGGAACCGCCGGCTGGTCGAGGAGGTCGGTGAACTGCGCAAGCGCTCCCGACTGTACGGGCTCAACAGGCTGGCCGAGTCGGGCCAGTTGACGGCCTCGGCCGAGGAGCACGTGCAACTGCTGGACCTGGTTGTCGCGGGGGACGCCCCGGGCGCCGAGGCCTGCATGCTCGCCCACATGTCCCATGTCCGGTCGCTGTGGGCCGACGGCATGAAGGCCTGACCCCGCCGAACCTCCACCGCTCCCTGACGAGCGCCTGACCCGGATGCGGCATCCCGTCCGGGTGCGTCGTCATGCCCGGCCCCGTACGCGGTAGTCCGCAGCAAGTCGCTTTCTATGACCAGAAGTTGGCGCACATGCCAATTCGCGCCCAACCGCTTCCTAAGGACATGTGACATGTGCCATTGTACAGGCGGTCGCGATTGAGGTCGTGTTCATGCCAGACGTTCATCCCCGTCCGGCCTTCCCCCCGACCCCGACCGCGCACCATCCCCCACGGCCGCGCACCGTCGCGCGGCCACCACTCCGCTGGGAGGCGGCACGTGAAGAACCGAACGGTTCGTCAGAGATTCACCGGCCTGTCCACCGTGGCCCTGGCGGCCTGCCTGGGCGTCGGCATGCTCGCGGCACCGAGCCGGGCCGCCGAGGCCCACCCGTCCACTCCCGCCGCGGCGAGCGCAACGTCCGCCGCGCGCACAGCCGCAGACCGGGCCGCGCCGGAGCCCGGCGGCCCCGCCGCACAGGCCCTCACCGCGCCCGTCCAGGACGCCGGACACATAGCCGACAAGGCGCTCAAGCCCGCCGACAGACCGCCCACGACCGCGTCCAAGGACGCGCTCCGGCGCGACTACGACGACCCCGGCACCTCCGCCCCGAGCCACCCCGCCCCCTCGATGAAGGCGAGAGCCCGAGCCGCAGCCAGGTCGGCCGGCACCGGCGCGGCCGCCGCCTGCTCCGTCGCGGACTTCACCAGCCGCACCGGCAGCGCCCTGGTGCAACAGGTCAAGTCATCGACGACCGACTGCGTCAACACCCTCTTCAACGTCAAGGGCAACGACGGCTACCTCGCCTTCCGCGAGGCCCAGATGGTCAGCGTCGCCGACGCGCTGCGCGATGGATCGGCCGCCTACCCCGGGGACAGCAGCACGGGCATGCCGCAGCTGGTCCTCTTCCTGCGGGCCGGCTACTACGTGCAGTACTACGACCCGGGCACCGTCGGCAGCTACGGCGCCCCACTGCGCACCGCCATCCAGGGCGCCCTGGACGGCTTCTTCGCCTCCGCGCACTCCCGCGATGTCACGGACGCCAACGGCGAGACCCTGGCGGAGGCCGTCACCCTCATCGACAGCGCGGAGCAGAACGCCCGCTACCTGTTCGTCGTCAAGCGGCTGCTCGCCGACTACAACTCCTCTTACGACAGCTCCTGGTACATGCTCAACGCGGTCAACAACGTCTACACCGTGACCTTCCGCGGCCATCAGGTGCCCGAGTTCGTCAGCGCCGTGGAGGCCGACCCGAGCCTGCTCGACTCGCTCGCCGGCTTCGCCCGTGACCATCTGGACCTGCTCGGCACGGACAGGTCCTACCTGGCCTCCAACGCCGGTCGCGAGCTGGCGCGTTTCCTCCAGGAGGAGCCGCTGCGACCCAAGGCCCGCCCGCTGGTCACCGACCTGCTCGGCCGCACCTCGATGACCGGCACCACCGCGCCGCTCTGGGTCGGGCTGGCGGAGATGACCGACTACTACGACGCGGCCAACTGCTCCGTCTACGGCACCTGCGACCTGTCGGCACGCCTCAAGAGCGCCGTCCTCCCGGTCGACCACACGTGCAGCGACAGCATTCGCGTCCTGGCCCAGCAGATGTCCTCGGACGATCTCGCGACCGCCTGCACCAGCCTGCGCAACCAGGACGCCTACTTCCACGACGTGGTGCGTGACAACGGACCCGTCGCCAACGACCGGAACAGCACGATCGAGGTGGTGGTCTTCGATTCGAGCGCCGACTACCAGACGTACGCCGGGGCCATCTACGGCATCGACACCGACAACGGCGGAATGTACCTCGAAGGCGACCCGGCCGCGGCCGGCAACCAACCGCGGTTCATCGCCTACGAGGCCGAGTGGGTCCGGCCCGAGTTCCAGATCTGGAACCTCAACCACGAGTACACGCACTACCTCGACGGCCGGTTCGACATGGCCGGTGACTTCGACGCCGGCATCACGACGCCGACCATCTGGTGGGTCGAGGGCTTCGCGGAGTACGTCTCCTACTCCTACCGCGACGTCACCTACGACGACGCCATCACCCAGGCCGCGGCGCACACCTACACCCTGCGCACCCTGTTCGACACGACGTACGAGAACGCCGACCAGACCCGCGTCTACAACTGGGGCTATCTCGCCGTCCGCTACATGCTCCAGTCGCACCGCGCCGACGTGGACAAGCTGCTGGGCCTCTACCGCGCAGGCGACTGGAACGGCGCCCGCACCCTGCTCACCTCCACCATCGGCAGCGGCTACGACGCCGACTGGAACAGCTGGCTGACGTCCTGCGCGGCCGGCAGCTGCGGCACCACCACCAACCCGCCCACGGAGCCGGGCGCCGAGTGCGCCGCCACCGACAGTCGTGAGCTCGGCCAGAACTGCGCCCGCAGCGGGCAGCATGCCACCAAGGGCAACTACTCCTACCTCTACCTCTACGTGCCCGCCGGCACCGCCCGGCTGACGATCACCACGAGCGGTGGTACGGGGGACGCCGACCTCTACTACAACGCCGGCGGCTGGGCCACCACGGGCGCCTACACCTCCCGGGCGACCGGCAGCGGGAACGGCCACACCCTGACCGTCGACCATCCCGCGGAGGGTGCTCACTACATCAGCCTGTACGCCGTGCAGGGCTTCGGCGGAGTGAAGGTCTCCGCTCGGTACTGAGCGGTCTGCGCGCGGTACCGCGCCGGTCGAAGCGATCCGCGCCGCAGGTGGGGGACTGCGGCGCGGATCCGATCGGGAGGTGGTTCAGCAGGTGAAGTCGACCAGGTCGAACGTCTCGTAGTGGTCGGAGGTGTAGTAGTCCTCCTGGTTTTCCTCACCGGTGACGATCCGGCGTGCTCCACGGGTAGGAGAGCCAGGGGTGACCACGGTGTACTCGTGGTAGTAACCGGTGCTCTGGCCGGGCAGGACGCCTTCGCGGTTCTGGAAGACGACGCCGTCCTGGTCGTACGGGAACGGGCCACCCGCGTCGATGAGATCGAGGGTGTCGTGCGCCTGGGAGGGAAGGGTGGAGTAGCAGATGCTGCCGACCGAGGTGGGGGCCGCAGTGGCGGTCGCCGCGACAGGGCCGCCGACGAAGAGGACGGACAGGAGGGCGGCGACGCCGCCGAGCGTGGTGATCCGTGGGGGGATTCGCATACCCACCATGATGACGCGCGTAGATGCCGTCCCGTCAACGCCAACTCATGTGAATTTTGTGGAAGTTAACCTGAATGGCGGAAGATCCGCGCCGCTGCGCCGGGTCCGCCCGGACTCCGTGGTTCCGTACTCATCGACGCCCGGGAAAGCGTGACAGCCCGTGGGCGGGGCATGCATTGCGTGAAGCGCATGAGGCGAGAAGGGGGCGATTCACTGTGCGGGCGGGGGAGACGATGGAGCGTCAGGAACTGGGCCGGCTGCATCGCAGACTGTGCAGCGCCGATCTGGCAGCGGTGTCCGAAGTGCGGTGCGCCGTAAGGGAATTACTGAGGTACCGCTGGAAGGAGGAGCCCGCGCAGGTGGCCGAGCTGCTGCTCAGTGAGCTGGTGACCAACGCACTGGTCCACACGGACGAGGGCGCGGTCGTCGCCGTCAGCGTCGCCCCGCAGAAGCTGCGGGTGGAGGTGAGGGACTTCGTGCCGGGGATGCCCGTGTCGCACGTACCGAACGCCGACGACGGTACGCACGGCAGGGGGCTGATCCTGGTGGAGAGCCTCGCGGACGCCTGGGGGATCAGCCCGAAGGCGCTGGGCAAGGTGGTCTGGTTCGAGCTGGACGGCGAACGGCCCTGACCATCGGTCGGATCATCAGGGCCGTTCATCGCCGGCTGTGCTGAGCCGTCGGCCGAAGTGGCACCGGCCTTGCGGCCACGGCCGCGCCGGCCCGTCGGGTGGCCACGAGGGGTCAGCCGAACTGCTGCTCCAGGTCCTTCAGTTTCTGCTCCAGCGTATCGAGCCGGGGCAGGGCCTGGGTGTCGTCCTCGGCGACGAGGTCGACCGCTCTCGGATCAGTCGTGCTCGGATCCGGGGCGTTCTTGGAGCTGGAGCCGGTGACGGCTTGCAGGGATGGCCGGGGTCGCAGGGGCAGCTGACCCGGCTCGGATATGGCGGGCTCCGCGACGGACTGTGCGGAGCCCGTCGAGGCGGTGATGGCCTGGACGTCCACCTGGGCGCCGCCCCGGCCCATCCGGCCCCAGGCCCGGTTCTGCCGGTTCAGGGCCTTGATCTGGGCCCGGTCCAGCTTCTCCTGGTCCTTTCTGCGGATACGGTTCTGCTCTGTCTCCCTGCGGTCGTCCCGTACCTCGTCGACCGCCTCGTCCAGCGTGCGTACGCCTTCGAGGAGCATCAGCGACCAGGCGCCGAAGGTCTCCCGGGGCGCGCGCAGCCACCGCACGATCCGGATCTGCGGCAGCGGGCGGGGCACCAGGCCCTGCTCGCGCAGTGCGGCGACACGGGTCTGCTTCAGCGCCCGGTCGAAGAGCACGGCCGCCGAGAGCGACATGCCGGCGAAGAAGTGCGGGGCGCCCGCGTGGGCCAGGCCGCGCGGTGCGTGCACCCAGTTGAACCAGGCGGCAGCGCCCGCGAAGGTCCACACCAGCAGCCGGGAGCCGAGCGCCGCGTCGCCGTGGCTGGCCTCCCGTACGGCGAGCACGGAGCAGAACATCGCGGCCCCGTCGAGGCCGAAGGGCACCAGGTACTCCCAGCCCCCGGTGAGGCCCAGGTTCTGCCGGCCGAAGCCGACGAGCCCGTGGAAGGAGAGCGCGGCGGCGACCGCCGCGCAGCAGAACAGCAGAACGTACGAAGCCGTGCCGTAGAGCGCTTCCTTGCGTCTGCGGCGGTCCTCACTGCGTTCCCAGGTGTCGTCGGCCGCGGACGTGTCAGCGGCGCGCTTGCCGCGTGCGACCACCGCCACCGCCACCGCCGCCATGACCCCCGCGAGCAGCACGGCGCCCGGAAGCAGCCAGTCGAGCGATATGTCGGTCAGTCTCATGCGCGGTCCCTTGCGTCACGTAGGGCGTTTCGGGCGCCATCGTGGCTGAGATTCCCTCAAGTCCTGGCGGTTTCGGGGCAAGTGAACGCCAACGGGGTGGCTGAGCCGGTGAATTTCCGCGATCTGGTCGAACGCCCTTCAGCGGCAAGGCGGTTGTGTTCGATTCAGGTCACCCTTGCGGGCGGTGTGGATCAGGGAGCGGGTGTCAGCTTCCGGATTCGGTCGGCATCGCAGGTGCGCGGGCAGGTGACACAGGTGTCCTGCGGCCGCAGCGTGTAGAAGAGGCAGCAGCTCGCCCGGTCCCGGGTGGGCAGTGACTCGCCGTCCGGTCCGGTCAGTTCGCGGAAGCCCGCCGTGCCGACGTACGGCTTCGTGGTGCCCGGCAGGAGGGCCTCCAGCTCGGTCATCGCGCGCCGCTCCTCGCCCAGGAGGTGGGCGACGTACCAGAGGCCCTCGACGACCTCGTCGGTCGCCATGCCCCACAGGGCCCGCTTTCCGCGCCGCATCCTCGGCCCGAACCCGTCGAGCACCGGCCCGAGGTGTTCGGCCACAGAGGCGAGGACCTCGGCGCGCAGCGCGGCCTCGTCCGCCACCACCCGGGCGCCCGGCAGGGCCGCCGCCGGGTCGTCGGGAAGGCAGGTGAACTCCCTTACGCGGAGGGTCAGATGGCCCGACGCCCGCTGGAAGGCGACGTCCTCGACCGGGATCCGCGGCACTCGCCGGTGCAGGAACCACGGCACCGTCACCAGCAGACAGGCCGGCCAGGCGTAGCGGTGCAGTCCGAAGCTGGCGACCACGTCGGGCCGGGCCTGCTGGCCGTAGTCCCGCAGGACCTGCGCGTGGTCCCAGGCGAGGAAGGTGTCCAGCGCGCCGCCGCCGGCCGCCAGCTCGTGCGCGCCCACCCAGCCGGGGCCGTCCGGGGCGGACTCGCCGTCCGTGAGCACCTCGGCGCGCAGTCCCGGGAAGACCTCGGCCAGACGCGCGTACGCCTCGGAAACGGCCGAGGACGCCGCTGCGGGGAGCGGGGCGGGGAGCAGGGCGGGAAGGGGCATGCGCGGACCACCGTATCGCGATCGTTTAGAGGTAAGCCTTACCTTACCCGACTTGATCGATGTTTGAACTGTGGCCTGCTCCGCCTATCGTGCACAAGGGGCACGGCACAGGCGAGCCGTGCCCGGCAGGTCCGAGGAGGCAGCCGTGGAGCAGGGCAGAGGGTGCGAGGAGGTGCGGCCGCCGTACGCGTCCGTGATCGCCCACCCGCCCGTCCGGGTCCCCGAACAGGCCCGCGGCGAGCACACCCACGGCGAGCCGCCCCCGCCCCGGCCCGTGGTGCAGCGGCACTCCGTGCGCGGCCAGATCCTGAACGCCCTGCGTGCCGCCCTCGTCGGCGGCGAGCTGGTCCCCGGGCAGGTCTACTCCGCCCCGGTCCTCGGCGCCCGCTTCGGGGTCTCCGCGACCCCGGTGCGCGAGGCGATGCAGCAGCTGGCCGGCGAAGGGGCCGTCGAGGTGGTGCCTAACCGCGGCTTCCGGGTCTCGGAACGCGGCCCGCGCGAGCTGGCCGAGCTGGCGGAGGTGCGGGCGCTGATCGAGGTCCCCGTCATGCTGCGGCTCGCCCGCAGCGTGCCGCCGGCGGGCTGGTGCGCCCTGCGCCCGCTGGCCGACGCGACGGTGGCGGCGGCGGCCGTCGGTGACCGCGCCAGTTACGCGGAGGCCGACCGGGCCTTCCACGGGGCGGTGCTCGCCCTCTCCGGGAACGCCCAGCTCGTCGCGGTGGCCGACGAGCTGCACCGCCGCTCCCAGTGGCCCCTGGAGACCAACCCGGTCACCCGCCGCGCCGATCTGCTGGCGGACGCCTCCGAGCACACCGCGCTCCTGGACGCGCTGATCGCCCAGGACGTGGTGGTCGTGCAGTCGCTGGTACGGGAGCACTTCGCCGGCGCTGACCGCTGACCGCTGACCGCTGACCGCGGCGCGTCCGGACCGCTCCGCCGCCTCGAACCGCTGTGGGTACCTCGTGCTCCTTATCGCATGATCGTTTTATCGGGGGCGGGGATGATGCGGAACCGAGGGCCGTGGGGGGTGTCCGCGCCGCTGGTGGTGCTGGGACTGGTGCTGGCGGTCGCGGGCTGCTCCGAGTCCGGCGGGTCCGACGGAACGGCGCCCGCGGCGACCGCTCCCGCGGCGCCGTCGACGAGCGCGAGCCAGGCGCGTACGCCTGCGGATCCCGCCGCGCCCTCGCAGACACACTCCGTGACCCCGTCCGCCACTGCGGCCTCATCCGCCCCCGCTGCGGCCGCCGTCTCCGTGGCGCCGACGAGGAAGCCCGCACCGCCGACCCGGAAGCCCGCTCCGCCGGTGAGGAAGCCCGCGCCTCCGAAATCCCCGGTCGTGCCGCCCCGGCGCGACGGCGGGCAGAACGGGAAACCCACCGCCGCGGTGCCGCAGAACCCGAACCGCGGCGCGAGCCCGCCGCCCGCCCCGCCGCGTCCGGCGCCGGCCCCCGAGTGGAGCGACGCGGGCAAGAAGCCCGGTGACCCGGTCGGGGACCGTACCTGACGGCCCTCGACCGGCCCGTGCTCAGTTCGCCTCTGCGGTCTCCGGTCCCGGCGGGTCGATGTGCGGGGCCAGCCAGGTCGGTACGCCGCCGAGCAGCCGGAAGAGCCTGCCCGCCTCCGCGCGCAGCCGGGTCGCCGCCTCCGGCTCCGGTTCTGCGTCCGCCATGGCGATGAGCGCCGGGGCCGTACCGACGAGATAGCCCAGCTCCTCCCTTATCCGCAGGGACTCCGCGAAGCCGTGCCTGGCCTCCGCCAGCTCCCCCTCACGCAGCGCGATCAGGGCGAGATGGCGCCAGGTCGAGGAGAGGAGCAGTTCGTCGCCCTGCGCGGTGGCTCCGGCGTGGGCCCTGCGGTACGCGGCGCGCGCGGCCTGCGGCGAGTCGGCGATGTTCTGCGCGATCAGGCCCCGCCGGAAGTCCAGCAGCGGGCGGCCCGCGGCGGCCGGGGACAGTAGCGCCGCGGCCCGGCTCAGCGCCACCCGGGCCTCGTCCGCCCGGTCCCGCACACCGAGCAGCGTCGACGCGTACGCGAGGTGCCCGCGCTCGCAGGCGGCGGCCCCGCGCTCGGCGTCGTCGTGGGCCAGGGCCTCGGCGGTGCGCAGCGCGTCCTCGGCCTCGGTCCAGCCCTGTCCCGCGTACAGACACCGCTCGGTCAGCAGGGCCGTCCGCTGGAGCGCCACAGCCGGATCGGTGGCGGCGTCGTGTTCGAGCAGTGCCGCGGCGTCCGTCCAGCAGGCGCGTGACCGCAACCGCCATACGGCTGTCTGGAGCGGCGGATCGTCATCTGCTGTCGTTCCGGAACCAGACATGGCGGTATACGCCACGTTGCCCTCCCCGAGCGCGCCATTGAGCTGTGGAGAACGTCCGGCCACCGGGGGCGGCGTCGCCCACCCCTCCCCTGGCCGGATGCTCTGAGTCTGGCCGCATCACAGCACGGAAAGGCACGCCGGGCCAAGAGGTCGAGGCAATGTCAGGTGAAACTTTTCACAATCGACGGAAGCCGCAGGAAGCCGCCGGGGAGCGCGGGAGCCCCGGGGAACTAGCTCATACGCAGGGCGAGGAAGAAATCGAGCTTGTCCTCAAGGCGCGAGAGATCACGCCCCGTCAACTGCTCGATTCGCCCGATCCGGTAGCGCAGCGTGTTGACGTGCAGATGCAGCCGGGCCGCGCAGCGGGTCCACGAACCGTCGGAGTCCAGGAACGACCCCAGGGTCGGGATCAGCTCCGCGCGGTGCCGCCGGTCGTAGTCCCGCAGCGGGTCGAGCAGCCGTGCGGTGAACGCGCGGCGCACGTCGTCCGGGACGAACGGCAGCAGCAGGACGTGCGAAGCCAGCTCGTGGTGGCCGGCCGCGCAGACCCGCCCCGGACGGGCCGCCGCCACCCGGCGGGCGTGCCTGGCCTCTTCCAATGCGCCGCGCAGCCCCTCGGGCGAGTGCACCGAGGCGCTGACGCCCAGGGTCAGCCGGCCGTCGTCGGCCAGTCCCGCGGCGAGCGGTGCGCGGACGGCGGCGAGCAGGACGTCGGCGTGCAGCGCGGGGTCCTCCCTGGAGTGCTCGGGGGAGTCCGGGGAGGAGCCGTCCGAGCTGTCCGCGTCTTCGGTGCCTTCGGTGCCTTCGGTGCCTTCGGTGTCTTCGGTGTCGCCCGCGTCCGGCAGCGTGACGGCGGGCAGCGGCACCAGCGCGACGGCCTCGTCGCCGGAGTGCGCGACCGCGATCCGGTCCGCCGAGTCGGGTCCGGTCGCTGCCGGGTCGACGAGGATCTCCTCCAGCAGTGCCTGGGCGACCGGGCCGCCCGCCACACCGGACCCGGTGGAGCCGGGCGCGCCCTGTTCGTCCCAGTCGACCCTGGCCACCACCACCTGCCAGTGCGGCGCGGACCCGAGGCCGGGCAGCAGGACCGGAGCGGCCACCCGCAGCCTGGCCGCGATCTCGGTGGGCGGGGCACCGGCCTGGACCAGTTCGAGGACCTCCTGGGCGAGTCTGCGGCGCCCCGTACGGGCCGCGCCCCGCCGGTCCCGCTCGACGGCGATCAGCTGGGTGACGCCCTGGAGCAGGTCGAGCCGGGCGGCCGGCCAGTCGCTCGCGTCGGCCTCGACGGCGAGCAGCCAGTCGGAGAGCACCGATTCGCGCACATCTCGGGAGGCCGGCCCGGCGCCCCGGCCGTTGTTCCGGATCGGGAAGAGCGAATACGCCACGCCGCCGATCGCCGCCCGGTACGGGGCGCGGCGGCCGGTGCGGACCGCGGCCAGATGGAGACCGGCCAGCTCCGCGCCGGCCGGGCCGGACAGCGGGGCGCCGGCGCCCGCGATCTGCCGGCCGGTGGGCGAGAGCACCCAGGCCTGGAGGTCGAGATCGGAGCCGAGCAGGTCAAGGACCACGTCGGGGCCGCCGCCCGCCGGGCCCGAGGTCATCAGCCGGCGGTGCCGCTCGACGACCGCCGCCAGGTCCCCGGCGCGTTCGCCGGACACCTGGCGGACCACGTACTCGGTGATCGTTGCGAACGCGACGGTCTCGTTGACCGCGAAGAGCGGCAGCCGGTGCCGCCGGCACGCCTCGACCAGATCGTCGGGGATGTCGCCGAGCTCCGCCTCGCCCGCCGCGAGCCCGGCGACACCGGCGTTCGCCAGGATCCGCACGAAGGGCTCCGAGTCCGCCGCACCCCGGCGCCAGGCCAGGCCCGTCAGCACCAGCTCGCCGCCCGTCAGATAGCGGCTGGGGTCCCGCAGGTCCGTGGTCATCACGCCGCGGACCGAACGGTCCAGCTCGTCGTCGCCGCCGAGCAGCCGCAGGCCCAGCGCGTCGGTGTCCAGCAGTGCGCGCAGCCGCATCTCGTCGCCGCCGATCTCGTTCATTGGTGCGGGTGAAAACTGGGTGTTGCGGTGAGGTCACAGAGACCCGTCATTCGTTCGAATCTACAAGACGAGGACGGAGACCAGCCAACTCCTTCATGGTTTCGGTGACTGCACCAGGTGGAGCAGGGCTTGTGTACTGGGCCACACAACGCGTTAACAAGACATGAACAAGTCGAGGGCCGGCAGGCCCTGGCCCGAGCGAACGACCGATTGAGAAGAAGAGAGCCACTCATGGACTTCCTTCGCCCCGCCAGCTGGGAGGAGGCGCTCGCCGCCAAGGCCGAGCACCCCACGGCTGTGCCCATCGCGGGCGGCACCGATGTGATGGTCGAGATCAACTTCGACCACCGGCGGCCCGAGTACCTCCTGGACCTGAACCGCATCGGTGAGCTGTCCGAGTGGGAGGTGGGCCAGGAGAGCGTACGGCTCGGTGCCTCGGTCCCGTACAGCGCCATCATGGAGCACCTGCGCGCCGAGCTGCCGGGACTGGCGCTCGCCTCGCACACCGTCGCCTCGCCGCAGATCCGCAACCGCGGCGGCGTCGGCGGCAACCTGGGCACCGCCTCGCCCGCCGGGGACGCGCACCCGGCGCTGCTCGCCGCGGGCGCGGAGGTGGAGGCCGAGTCCGTCCGCGGCACCCGGCTGATCCCCATCGACGCCTTCTACACGGGCGTCAAGCGCAACGCACTCGAACCGGACGAGCTGATCCGGGCCGTGCACATCAAGAAGGCCGACGGGCCCCAGCAGTACTCCAAGGTCGGCACCCGCAACGCGATGGTCATCGCCGTCTGCGCCTTCGGCCTGGCCCTGCACCCCGAGACCCGCACGGTCCGCACCGGCATCGGCTCCGCCGCCCCGACACCCGTACGGGCCAAGGAGGCCGAGGAATTCCTGAACGCCGCCCTTGAGGAGGGCGGGTTCTGGGAGAGCCGCACGATCATCACGCCGTCCGTCGCCAAGCAGTTCGCCACGCTCGCCGCGGCCGCCTGCAACCCGATCGACGACGTGCGCGGCACCGCGAGCTATCGCAGGCACGCGGTCGGGATCATGGCCCGCCGGACCCTCGGCTGGACCTGGGAGTCGTACCGCGGCAACGGCCGCAGCACCGAAGGAGCTGCCTGATCATGCGCGTCAATTTCACGGTCAACGGCCGCAGGCACGAGGCCGACGACGTCTGGGAGGGCGAGTCCCTCCTCTACGTGCTGCGTGAGCGGATGGGCCTGCCCGGTTCCAAGAACGCCTGCGAGCAGGGCGAGTGCGGTTCCTGCACCGTCCGCCTCGACGGGGTCCCGGTCTGTTCCTGCCTGGTCGCCGCCGGCCAGGTCGAGGGCCGCGAGGTCGTCACCGTAGAAGGCCTCGCCGACTTCGCCGCCCACCGCTCCGAGGCCCACCCCGGCACCGGCTGCGCCTCCGGCGCCTGCGGCACCACGGTCGACCAGGCGCAGCGCTGGAAGGCCAAGCCGTCCGCAGAGGAAACCCGCGACACCGGCGAGCTCTCACCGATCCAGCAGGCGTTCATCGACGCCGGAGCCGTCCAGTGCGGGTTCTGCACCCCCGGTCTGCTGATCGCCGCCGACGAGCTGCTGGAGCGCACCCCGGAGCCCTCCGACGCGGACATCCGCGAGGCGCTCTCCGGAAACCTCTGCCGCTGCACCGGCTACGAGAAGATCCTCGACGCGGTCCGCCTGGCGGCCGCCCGCGCGGAAGAGACGGTCTAGACGATGGGCGTTACCGGTTCCCCCACCAACATCAACCAGGGCACCCGTACCAAGGGCGGCATCGGCGAGTCCACGCTGCGCCCCGACGGAATCCTGAAGGTCACCGGCGAGTTCGCGTACTCCTCCGACATGTGGCACGAGGACATGCTCTGGGGCCACACCCTGCGCTCCACGGTCGCGCACGCCGAGATCGTGTCGATCGACATCTCGGAGGCGCTCGCCACCTCAGGCGTCTACTCCGTGCTCACCTACGACGACCTGCCGACCGAGGTGAAGAACTACGGCCTGGAGTACCAGGACACCCCCGTCCTCGCCAACGGCCGGGTCCGGCACCACGGCGAGCCGGTGGCGCTCGTCGCCGCCGACCACCCGGAGACGGCCCGCCGGGCCGCGGCGAAGATCAGGATCGACTACCGCGAGCTCCCGGTCATCACCGACGAGGCCTCCGCGACCGCCCCCGACGCGATCGTCCTCCACGAGGGCCGCGACGACCACCACGCCGGGGACGTAACGCACCCCAACATCGTCCACCGCCAGCCGGTCGTCCGCGGCGACGCGGAGGCGGCGAAGGCCCGCGCCGATGTGGTGGTCAGCGGAGAGTACGTCTTCGGCATGCAGGACCAGGCCTTCCTCGGCCCCGAGTCCGGTCTCGCGGTGCCCGCGGAGGACGGCGGCGTCGACCTGTACGTCGCCACCCAGTGGCTGCACTCCGACCTCCGCCAGATCGCCCCCGTCCTCGGCCTCCCCGAGGACAAGGTCCGCATGACGCTCTCCGGCGTCGGCGGCGCCTTCGGCGGCCGCGAGGACCTGTCGATGCAGATCCACGCCTGCCTGCTGGCGCTGCGCACCGGCAAGCCGGTGAAGATCGTCTACAACCGTTTCGAGTCCTTCTTCGGGCACGTCCACCGCCACCCCGCCAAGCTCTGGTACGAGCACGGCGCGACCCGTGACGGCAAGCTCACCCACATGAAGTGCCGCATCGTGCTGGACGGCGGCGCCTACGCCTCCGCCTCCCCGGCCGTGGTCGGCAACGCCTCCTCGCTCGCTGTCGGCCCGTACGTCATCGAGGACGTCGACATCGAGGCGATCGCGCTCTACACCAACAACCCGCCCTGCGGCGCGATGCGCGGCTTCGGCGCCGTCCAGGCCTGCTTCGCCTACGAGGCGCAGATGGACAAGGTCGCCGCCGAACTGGGCATGGACGCCGTCGAGTTCAGGCAGCTCAACGCCATGGAGCAGGGCACCCTGCTGCCGACCGGCCAGGTGGTCGACTCGCCCGCCCCGGTCGCCGAACTGCTGCGCCGGGTCAAGGCCAGGCCGCTGCCGCCGGAGCGCCAGTGGGAGAGCGCCGGCGAGCAGGCCGACGTCCGCGCACTGCCCGGCGGGCTCTCCAACACCACGCACGGCGAGGGCGTCGTACGCGGCGTCGGCTACGCGGTCGGGCTGAAGAACGTCGGCTTCTCCGAGGGCTTCGACGACTACTCCACCGCCCGGGTCCGCATGGAGGTCATCGGCGGCGAACCCGTCGCGACCGTGCACACCGCCATGGCGGAGGTCGGCCAGGGCGGTGTCACCGTGCACGCCCAGATCGCCCGTACCGAACTGGGCGTGTCGCAGGTCACCATCCACCCGGCCGACACCCGGGTCGGCTCGGCCGGCTCCACCTCCGCCTCCCGCCAGACCTACGTCACCGGCGGCGCCGTGAAGAACTCCTGCGAGGCCGTCCGGGAACAGGTCCTGGAGATCGGCCGCCGCAGGTTCGGCACGTACCACCCCGCCTGGGCCACCGCCGAACTCCTCCTGGAGGGCGGCAAGGTCGTCACCGACGGCGGCGAGGTGCTGGCCGATCTGGCCGATGTGCTGGAGGACGAGGCGGTCGACGTCGAGCTGGAGTGGCGCCACCGGCCCACCGAGGCCTTCGACCTGCACACCGGACAGGGCAACGGCCACGTCCAGTACTCCTTCGCCGCGCACCGCGCGGTCGTCGAGGTCGACACCGAACTCGGCCTGGTGAAGGTCATCGAACTGGCCTGCGCCCAGGACGTCGGCAAGGCGCTCAACCCGCTGTCGGTCCTCGGGCAGATCCAGGGCGGCACCCTCCAGGGCATGGGCATCGCCGTTATGGAGGAGATCATCGTCGACCCGAAGACCGCGAAGGTGCGCAACCCCTCCTTCACGGACTACCTCCTGCCCACCATCCTCGACACCCCGACCATCCCGGTCGATGTGCTCGAACTCGCCGACGACCACGCCCCGTACGGGCTCCGTGGCATCGGTGAGGCCCCCACCCTGTCGTCCACCCCGGCCGTCCTCGCGGCGATCCGGAACGCGACGGGACTGGAGCTCAACCGGACGCCGGTACGCCCCGAGCACCTCACCGGCAGCTGACCCGGGCTCCACCCCAGCTCTCCGGGCGGTGCGCGCCTCCAGCCAAGATCATCAACACCCTCCTGGCCCGCACCGCCCGGAGGACCCAAGCTCCGTACCGCTCGCGGCTCTTGACCGGAACCACCGAACACAGCAGTACCCGTACATCCACTCTGCATGAACAGTTCGCCTCGGGCCGTCCCCCGGGTCGTGCCGCCCGCGCAGTCATCCCAAATCCCGCATCTAGATTCTCCATCGCGGGTGCCCCTGTGAACCTTGGGAGTCAGGCATCATGACCCAGCAGTCAGTGGAGCCCCGGACCGCCGCAGATGACGCGGGCCCCGGCTCGCGCATCCCCGCCGGCATATCATGGCTCGACCGGTACTTTCACATATCCGAGCGCGGATCGACCGTCGCACGCGAAGTGCGCGGCGGTGTCACGACCTTCATGGCCATGGCGTACATCCTGCTGCTCAATCCACTCATCCTCGGCGGCAAGGACGTGGACGGCAACATCCTCAGCCAGCCGGGACTGATCACCGCGACCGCGCTCGCGGCGGCGGCGACCACGCTGCTGATGGGGTTCGTCGGCAAGGTCCCCCTCGCGCTCGCCGCGGGGCTCAGCGTCTCCGGCGTCCTGTCCTCGCAGGTCGCCCCCGAGATGTCCTGGCCGCAGGCCATGGGCATGTGCGTGATGTACGGCCTGGTGATCTGCCTCCTGGTGGTCACCGGTCTGCGTGAGCTGATCATGAACGCGATCCCGCTCGCGCTGAAGCACGGCATCACCATGGGAATCGGCCTGTTCATCGCGCTCATCGGCCTCTACAAGGCCGGATTCGTGGGCAAGGGCACCGGCACCCCGGTGACCCTCGGCCCGGCCGGTGAACTCGCCGGCTGGCCCGTCCTCATCTTCGCGGTGACGCTGCTGCTCATCTTCATGCTCCAGGCCCGCAACATCCCCGGCGCGATCCTCATCGGCATCGCCGTCGGCACCGTGGTCGCCATCGTGATCAACAAGCTCGCCGACGTCGACCCGAAGATCTGGAGCAGCGGCCCGCCCGAGCTCAGGGGTTCCGCGGTCTCCTCGCCGGACTTCTCGCTCTTCGGGGACGTCGAGTTCGGCGGCTGGGGCGATGTCGGCGCGATGACCGTCGGTTTCATCGTCTTCACCCTCGTGCTGGCGGGCTTCTTCGACGCGATGGCCACCATCATCGGTGTCGGTACGGAGGCCAAGCTGGCCGACGACAAGGGCCGCATGCCGGGCCTGTCCAAGGCGCTGTTCATCGACGGCGCGGGCGGTGCGATCGGCGGCGTCGCCGGCGGCTCCGGGCAGACGGTCTTCGTGGAGTCCGCGACCGGGGTCGGCGAAGGTGCCCGCACCGGGCTCGCCTCCGTCGTCACCGGCCTGTTCTTCGCGGCCTGCCTCTTCTTCACCCCGCTCACGGCGATCGTGCCGGCCGAGGTGGCCTCCGCCGCCCTGGTCGTCATCGGCGCCATGATGATGCAGAACGCCCGCCACGTGGACTGGAGCGACCGCGCCGTCGCCATCCCGGTCTTCCTGACCGTGGTCCTGATGCCGTTCACTTACACCATCACCACCGGTGTGGCGGCAGGGGTCATCTCCTGGGTCGCGATCAAGGTCGCCCAGGGCCGGGCCCGCGAGGTGGGAGCCTTCATGTGGGGGCTGACGGTGATCTTCGTCGTCTACTTCGCGCTCCATCCGCTCGAAAGCTGGCTGGGCGTCAGCTGACGCCCTTCCTTCACACATCCGTCAAGGAGACCGAGATGCTGGACATCGCCGAGGAGCTCGACCGATGGGTCGGGCAGGGACGCGAATTCGCGGTGGCCACGGTGGTGGCCGTCGGGGGCAGCGCGCCGAGGCAGCCGGGCGCCGCACTGGCCGTCGACCGCGACGGCACGGTGATCGGATCGGTCTCCGGCGGATGCGTGGAGGGCGCGGTGTACGAACTGTGCCAAGAGGCTCTCGAAAACGGCATCACCGTCCGGGAGCGGTTCGGCTACAGCGACGAGGACGCCTTCGCGGTCGGCCTGACCTGCGGCGGCATCATCGACATCCTGGTGACACCGGTCCGGGCGGACGACCCGGCCCGCCCGGTGTACGCCGCCGCGCTCGCCACCGCCGCCCGGGGGGAGGCGGCCGCGGTCGCCCGCGTCACCGAAGGGCCCGCCGAACTCCTCGGCAGGCCCCTGCTGGTCCGGCCGGACGGAGCTCACCAGGGCGGGCTCGGGGGACACCCCGAGCTCGACCGCACCGTCGCGGCCGAGGCCCGCGCGATGCTGGACGCGGGCCGCACCGGCTCCGTCACCCTCGGCGCCGACGGCTCGCACTGCGGGCAGCCCCTCACGCTGCTCGTCGAGTCCAGCGTCCCGCCGCCCCGGATGATCGTGTTCGGGGCCATCGACTTCGCCGCCGCGCTGGTGCGGGCCGGGAAGTTCCTCGGCTACCACGTCACGGTGTGCGACGCCCGCCCCGTCTTCGCGACGAAGGCCAGATTCCCGGAGGCGGACGAGCTGGTCATCGAGTGGCCGCACCGCTATCTGGCCAGAACCGTCGTCGACGCCCGCACCGTTCTGTGCGTGCTCACCCATGACGCCAAGTTCGACGTCCCGCTGCTGGAGGCCGCGTTGAAGCTGCCGGCCGCGTACGTCGGCGCGATGGGCTCGCGCCGCACCCATCTGGAGCGCAACGAACGGCTGCGCGAGGCCGGGGTCACCGAACTCGAACTGGCCCGGCTGCGTTCGCCGATCGGCTTGGACCTGGGCGCCCGGACGCCCGAGGAGACCGCCCTGTCGATCGCCGCCGAGATCGTCGCCGACCGGCGCGGCGGCACCGGCGTCCCGCTGACCGGCGCGCATACCCCGATCCACCACAGCGCGACCGCGCAGCCCGCCGGGCGGATGGTCTCCGTGGCCTGAACCCGCCCCTCGCGGCCGTCCGCGCAGACCGGCGGGTTGCCGCCACGGCACATTCACGCCAGGGGTGAACGGCACCGAAGCCGCCGGTTTACCGGTAGATCAGCTGCATGACATTCACCCCCTCCACCGCCTCCTGGCGGGCGAGACCCGCTCGTGCGGGGCACAGAGCCCTCCTCATAGCGACCTCCGTCGCCCTGGTGAGCGGCGCCCTGCTCCCCGCCACGGGCTCCGCCGCCGCGGCCCCCGGCCGGCCCCCGTCCACCGGCCACCCGGCCGCCCCGGTCGAGCAGTACGACCTCACCCTGCTCACCGGTGACGTCGTGCACTACACCGACGGGGCAGGGAAGCAGGACACCGTCACCGTGGACCGCCCCGACGGCGCGGCGGGCGGCGTGCACGTCCAGCAGGCGGGCGACGACATCTACGTCCTGCCCGACGAGGCGGCGGCCCTGATCGCCGCCGGCAAGCTGGACCGCCGGCTCTTCGACGTCACCGCGCTGGCGAAGATGGGCTACGACGACGAGAGGTCCGGCGGCATCCCGCTGATCGCCACCTACCCGGCCGGCCAGGCCCGTTCGCTGCCCGCGGCGCCCCGTGGCAGCAAGACGGTCCGCCGGCTGGAGAGCATCCACGGCGTGGCTCTGAAGGCGGCCAAGGCCACCACCCGCGCCTTCTGGGACGACATCGCCACCACGCCCGAGTCCCGCTCGCTGGACAACGGCATCGCGAAGCTCTGGCTCGACGGCCGGGTCGAGGCCGCGCTGAAGGACTCCGTCCCGCAGGTCAACGCCCCGCAGGCGTGGGCCGCCGGCTACGACGGCAAGGGCTCCAAGGTCGCCGTCCTGGACACCGGCATCGACGCCGATCACCCGGACGTCAAGGACCGCGTCCTGGAGTCGAAGAGCTTCGTGCCCGGCGAGGAGGTCGACGACAGGAACGGCCACGGCACGCACGTCGCCTCCACCATCGCGGGCTCCGGCGCGGCCTCCGACGGAGTCAACAAGGGCGTCGCGCCCGGCGCGGACCTGATCGTCGGCAAGGTGCTGAGCGACGAGGGCTCCGGCGCGGACTCCGGGATCATCGAGGCGATGGAGTGGGCCAAGGCGGAGGGCGCCGACGTCGTCTCCATGAGCCTGGGCTCCAGCGTTCCCGACGACGGCTCCGACCCGATGTCGCAGGCCGTCGACACCCTCTCGGCCGACGGCGGTCCGCTCTTCGTGATCGCGGCGGGCAACGCCTACGGCGCGGGCACCATCGGCTCGCCGGGGTCGGCGGACAAGGCGCTCACCATCGCCGCCGTCGACAAGCAGGACAACCGCGCGGACTTCTCCTCCATGGGGCCGCTGACCCGCAGCTACGGCCTGAAGCCCGACCTCTCCGCGCCCGGCGTCGACATCAACGCCGCCGCCTCGCAGTCGGTCCCGGGCATCGAGGGCATGTACCAGTCGATGTCCGGTACGTCGATGGCGACGCCCCATGTCGCGGGCGCTGCGGCCATCGTGAAGCAGCGTCACCCCGACTGGTCCGGTCAGCGCATCAAGGACGCGCTGATGACCTCGTCGAAGAAACTGCCGGACTACACACCGTACGAGCAGGGCACCGGCCGGCTCGACGTGAAGGCGGCGATCGACACCACGATCGAGGCCACCGGCTCCGTCGCGGTCGCGTCCTACAACTGGCCGCACTCCGACTCCGAGCCGGTCACCGAGCGGACCATCACCTACCGCAACACCGGCGACAAGGACGTCACGCTGGACCTGGCGACCGACACGGACGCCGACGCCTACACGCTGTCGGTGAAGCAGCTGACCGTCCCGGCCGGTTCGACCGCCGAGGCCGTCCTCTCGCTCGATCCCAAGAAGGTCGCGAACAACACCACCTTCTCCGGGCAGGTCGTCGCGAAGGACGCCTCGGGCGCCACCGTCGCGCACACCGGCTTCGCGCTCAACAAGGAGCAGGAGCTCTACGACCTGAGGATCGAGCTGCGCGACCGCGCGGGCAAGCCGATGGACGGACAGGTCGTCATCGCCGCCCTGGGCGACGAGAACCTGGGCGTCGTCGCCGTCCCCGGTGACACCACGCTGCGGCTGCCGCCGGGCAACTACACCGCCTGGACCGCCGCCGACATCAAGGGCGACACAGCCGACTCGCAGGCCCTCGCCTTCCTGGCGGCCCCCGAGATCATCCTGGAGAAGGCGACCACCGTCTCCCTCGACGCCTCCAAGGCCCACAAGGTCAGCGTGCGGACACCGAAGGAGACCGAGAACCGCCAGCTGCGCTACGACATGGCACGCACCGCACCGGACGGCACCGTCCAGCGCGATGCCTACCAGATCCCGCTGACGTACGACCAGCTGTGGGCGAGCCCGACCAAGAAGGTCACCCAGGGCGGCTTCTCCTTCCTGACCCGCTGGCGTCAGGGCGAGAAGCTCATCGACCTGACGGCCGGCGGCCGTGATGTGCCGGTGACCGCGCAGGGCGGATCGCCCGTCGCGCAGGACAGCGACAAGAAGCTCGGCAGCGTCTACGCCGGCAACGGCGGGGCCGCCGACTACCGGAGCGTCAACGCCAAGGGCAAGGCCGTCGTGATCCGCGCCGACGCCTCGGTGACCCCCGCCGACCGGCTCGCGGCCGCGGTCGCCGCCGGAGCCGAGGCGCTCTTCGTCGTCAACCAGGGCGACGGCGTGCTGATGGAGACGTACACCGAGTACGGCACCACGGCGGCCATCCCGGTCGCCTCTGTCCGGCGCCTGGCCGGCGAGGGGCTGGTCAAGGCCGCCAGGAGCGGCAAGAAGGTGACCGTCGACCAGCGGAAGTTCGCACGTTACGTGTACGACCTGGTCGACCGCCACGACGGCACCATCCCGGACCGCTCGCTGGCCTTCGCCCCGTCCGTCCGTCAGCTGGCGAAGGTGGAGAACACCTTCTACGGCAACCGCGACGTCGTCGGCGGCGGCTTCCGCTACGACATCCCGGACTACGGCCCCGGCATCGGCTTCCAGGAGTACGAGAGCTTCCCGGGCACCCGCACGGAGTGGGTCACCCCGCTGCCCGGCGACTCGTTCTGGTACGAGGACCACTCGGTCTTCAACGACGAGGGCACGGACACCGCGCTGGAGGAGCGCAGCGACACCATGGACTACCAGGGGGGCCGCAGCTACCGGGACTCGTGGTTCGCACCGGTCAGCCACCCGAGGCTGGGCACCGGCTACTGGGGTCCGTTCCGCTCCTCGTACAACGACATCCAGTTCAACATCACGCCGTGGACGGACTCCGGCGCGGGCCACTCCGGCTCGATGCCCGACAAGGAGTACGACAGCGGCACCATCGCCTTCTTCCAGGGCGACACCCAGCTCACCAAGTCGGCCGGCCGCGCGGGCTACGCCTGGGACCTCTCGCCGGAGAGGCTTCCGTACCGGCTGGCGCTCGACGCCTCGCGCGACGAGGGGATCTGGAAGACCTCGGTCCGCACGCACACCGAGTGGAACTTCCTCTCGGGCGCGCTCGACCCGTCCGGACCGGAGCAGGCCGACATCCCGCTGCTCCAGCTGGACTACGACGTCAAGACCGACCTGGCCGGTGACGTGAAGGCCGGGAAGACGACCGAGATCGGTCTCTCGTCCACCACGCAGGAGTGGCTGGACGGTGCCGTGAAGGCCACGAAGGCCGCGCTGTCGGTCAGCTACGACGACGGGGAGACCTGGAGCGCGGCGCAGTTGAAGAAGGACTCGGCCGGTTCCTGGACAGCCCGGTTCAAGACCCCGAAGAAGGGGGCCACCGCGGTTTCGCTCAAGGCGCACGCCGAGGCCGGCAGCGGCTTCTCCGTGGACCAGGAGATCATCCGGGCCTTCGGCCTGAAGTGATCTGCTGAGCTCCCCTCTTGAGGCGGTCGCGCACCCCTGGACCGGGGTGCGCGCCCGCCTCTCGCATGGTCCGACCCGGTGCGCAGGTGCGGCTGCTGGACACGGTGGCGTCGGCCGTCGAGGCGGAGCTGAGCCAGGTCCGGGCGTCCTGGCTCAGTGGCGGGAGCGGTCCCCGCCGGCCCAGCGGCCCCACGGGCGCACCGACGCCCCCGCACACAGCAGCGCGGGCGCCGCCGCCAGGGCGAAGCACAGCGCGAGCGGCAGCCGTCCGACGAGCGCCCCGACCGCCGCGGTGCCGCCCGCGGCCCCGGCGTTGAACGCGGTGTTGACCCAGGCACCCGCCTGGGTGCGCCGGGCGGGGTCCACGGACTCGTCCGCGATCAGGTACCCGGTCGTGAGGACAGGGGCGACGAACAGCCCGGCGACCGCGAC